>JBEBVG010000045.1:0-21151 GCA_040392845.1 Sphingobacterium sp.
TACGTAATTGACCCATGTTGATTTGTTATTGTACGTATTTCCGGTTGATGTATATGGCCACACACCACATAATCGTATTTATTGGAAATACCAATATCCGCAGCTGTATTTTCAAAGCTATTGATAAATTTTACCGCTCCTTTTACGCTATTTTTTATTCGTTTGGAAAAGGATAGTTTCCCTCTTTTAAAAATATGCTCGGAAATAAAATTTACAAGTCTGTTGAGTTGGATTAAAGTGTCATAGCCAACGGCTCCAAGCTTTGCAAGCCATTTGGAATGCTGCATAGTTACGTCAAAAATGTCACCGTGGAAGAACCATGCCTTTTCATTATTCGGTAAATTCAGGATTACTTTATCGACAATTTGTAGGGAGCCTATTCTTAAGCCACTGAATTTCCGCAGCATTTCATCGTGGTTTCCTGTAATGTAGTATACAGTTACTTTTTTGCTGATGAGATGCATGATGTACTTCACGACTTTCATGTGGCTCGTGGGCCAATATCGTTTGCTGAACTGCCAGATGTCGATAATATCTCCATTCAATACCACAGTCTTGGGGTTGATACTTTTTAAGTAGCGTAGAAGTCGTTTGGCATCGCACCCGTAGGTACCCAGATGAACGTCACTAAGTACCAGAATCTCGACCTTTCTCTTTTTCATACAGATTATGATTTGTGAAACCTAAGCGGGGAATAAAAAGAAGAGAATTGACCCAGAAGCAGGCGGATGAAAATTCGTTGGAAGAAATAGGTAACCGTTTTCATAATTCAAACCTATTGCATGACATAGTTAAAGTATAACATTTTATAAATGAACGGATTATTCATAAATAGTATATCAATAAAATATTAAATTATTATGAATATTTATCCGGATAGATTTATAGCTATCTATATGAGAAACAACATTTGTAGTTTACAGCATTTTTAGTTAAGTTTGAGAATAGACCAAAGTATATGCGCTCGCTATTCATAATTCTCTTTGCTTTTTCTTATCTGCCGGCTATTTCACAATGGGATAATTTAAAATTTACGAGCCTGCATACGAAGGAAGGTCTTTCGCAAAACACCATACAGAGTATACTCGAAGATGATATCGGTTTTATGTGGTTTGGGACACAGGATGGCCTGAACCGATATGACAGCTATAAGTTTACTATATTTAGAAAACAATTATCTACAAACTATTCCCTTAACGGTAATGATGTTAAAGCTGTTGCCCAAGATAAAGATAAGCTGATATGGGTGGCTACGGCAGATGGAGATATACCCGACATTATTAATCCTATCACAGGTGAGTTTAAAGACGCCTCCAAAATAACAAATGGCGACATAAACCTCTCCAATATAGTGAACATTACGCCCACACAAAAAGGGGGACTCTTACTGGCCAGCCGAACTTCCGGTTTATTAGTTTATAATTATGCTACAAAACGAATTAACAGATCGGCGATCCATGATCCGGTTATGTTTGCTAAAGAAGATAAAATGGGCAATGTCTGGGTTGCAGCAGAAGATAATACCATAATTGTGCTCTCTAACCAAGGTAAAATACAGAATACCTATGATCTAAAACTAAATAATAAAGCCAGTCAGAACAGTTATCACATTTCAGCATTATTTATTGATAAGCATGAAAATATATGGGTTGGAACGTATGGCATGGGGATATTTAAATACGATAGGAATACAGATGCTTTTGCTGGTGTAAACATCAAAAATGGAACAGCTCCTTATCCAAAATATATTTTGTCTTTATCTGAAGATATAAATAACCAGTTGTGGATCGGTACGGATAAAGAAGGTCTGCTTATCTATAATACGCAGAATAACAAACTGTTTACCTATAAAAGCGATGTAAACGACAATAACAGCTTACCTGATAATACAATTACCTCTATCTATAAGGATAGAAAAGGAAATATGTGGATAGGAACCCCCAAATCAGGTATTTCTTTAGTCAATATCGATCAGATAAATCTTCGTCATTATAGAAAAAACGATAATGTATATAGCCTGAGCAATAACATGGTCAATTGTGTATTCCAGGACAGTGACCAACAAATATGGGTAGGAACGGACGGTGGAGGTATTAATCTATTCAATAGTTCAGCTTCTAAGTTTATACACAGTAATAATAATAACGATTTTAGGTTCTTGGAACAGGGAACAGCGGTGCTTTCCATAAATGAAGATCCGAATGGTAACATTTGGATAGGAACTTGGAGTAAGGGGCTGTTTATCTATGACAAAGGACGAAAAACAGCCAGAGCTTTCCATTCGGACAATCTTCATTTTTTAAAAAATAACTGTGTTACATCTATCGTGCGCCTGGACAATAAGATGTATTTAGGGACCTATGGTGACGGCTTATTAATATATGATTTGAATCAAGGTACCTGGACCTCTTATACTTCCTATAATGAAGAAAAGTATTTAAATAGCAATTATATATTATCTCTTTTCGTCAGCCACAAGGGTAAGGTTCTGATAGGAACGGAAAACGGCGGATTAAATATACTAAACCCTATAGATGGGAAAACAGATATTATTAATACCTCGACACGACTCAACGGATCACCACTCTCGAATAACTCTCTCTACAGCATTCATGAAGATAAGGAGGACAATATCTGGCTTGGCACAGCTTATGGCTTGAATAAGTTGAATATCAAAGACCGGTATAATAGCATATATAGCATGTCAAATTCCAACCTCAATAATGATGTAATACATAGCGTACAAGAAGATGTGTTTGGAAATATATGGGTGGCGACGAATTGGGGAATTTCCAGACTTAATCCTAAAACGAATATATTTCAAGACTATAACACGTCACTTGGGCTGCAAAGAAATCCATTTCGAAGAGCTAAACTTCTGGACAACGAAGGCTATCTGTACTTTGGCGGGAATAATGGCTTACACATTATCAACCCAAGCAAAATCAATGCAACAACATTTACTCCTTCTTTAGTAATAACGAATTTTCAGCTGAATAATAAGACCATAAATATCGGCGATGAGGAAGGGTCTCCTTTTAAAGGAGCTATTACATATGCCAATTCCTTAAAGTTAAATTATGACCACAATGTGTTTAGTTTTGAATTTGCCTCGCTGAATTATATCGACCCCGAAGCCAAGAAATATGAATATATAATAGAAGGCCAGGATACCGTTTGGCAACCTTTAGGCCATAAAAATTTTCTTTCCTTCGTAGGTATGCAGTATGGTAATTATACGTTGAAGCTTAGAACAACAAATAATTTGGGGAACTGGTCGCCAAATATATTATCATTGAATATAGAAATAGCCCCTCCGTTTTGGCAAACCTGGTGGTTTAGGGTCCTTGTGGCTGTATCTATTTTTGCTGCATTCATACTCATTTATAGAATTAGAGTTCGAAGTATTAAAACAAAAAACAAAAATCTGGAAAAGAAAGTTGAATTGAAAACAATTGAGCTTTCCAGGCGGAATGAAGAAATACTGACCAAAAACATCAGCCTGGAAAATAAAAATGAAGAAATCGCAAAAATAAATAGCCAGATTATCAAACAACAAACTAAAATTCTCCAACAAAACAATAAACTGCTAAAAGTTATAAAAGAACTGGAAACCAACAATCAGATGAAAGACAAGTTCTTTTCAATCTTAGCTCATGATCTCAGGAATCCATTGACAACAGTGTCTTCTTTAGTGGATATATTGAAGGATAACCTTGAATATTTATCAAAAGAAGAGATTGGTTATCATCTCAATGACTTCAAACATTCAACGAACTCTATAAATAACCTGTTAATCAATTTGCTTGAATGGGGTAAGTCCAAAACGAACAGATTGTTTTTTAGACCGAGTACTTTCAATCTTTACGAATTAATCCGCAAAGTCATCTATTTATTTGATATACCTTTAAAAGAGAAAAATATTTCCTATCATCTGGATATAGATAATGATGTAAAAATTACGGCTGATTATCATATGCTCTACACCATCATCCGTAATATCATCGGTAATTCTATAAAATTCACTCATCCTAACGGTGACATACGAATTCAAAATACCGTATCCGATAATTTTAAACTGATCATCGAGGACAATGGAATAGGGATGAATGCGCAACAAATAAAGGATATTTTTGATCAGCGCTACTTGCCTATGGAAGGTACCAATGGCGAAAAGGGAACAGGGTTAGGTTTTCAGATATGCCAGGAATTTATCAAAGCACATCAAGGAGATTTTAACATTATCAGTGATCCGGGTAAAGGAACCAGATTCATTATTTCTTTACCGCTGATCAAAGATATAGAAACAGCGAATGGTTCTGACACCAATACGCAGGAAGAGTCATTAAATATAGATCTGTTAAAATATGAGGGAAAGAAAATATTAATAATAGATGACAACATCGAGATCAGAACTATCCTGAATAAACTGCTCGGCCGTATTTTTTTAATAGAAGAAGCCGAAGATGGAAAAATGGGACTTTTAAAAGCATTGGACTACCAGCCGGACTTAATTATTACCGATTTAATTATGCCTGAAATGGACGGATTGGTGTTTTGTAAGAAGGTAAAAAGTGATATCAATACGTCACACATTCCCATATTAATGTTGACCGGTGAAACGGACGATGAACACCAGATATTGAGTTACAAAGCTGGAGCAGATATTTATTTAAAAAAACCTTTCAATAAGAATCTACTCTACACCGTCATCGCTAAATTCTTAGCAGAAAAAGATCAGCAGCAAAAACAATTATCCAGCAACTTGCTGCCATCAAATACAGACATATTATCCAGTTTGGATCTTGAATTTTTAGAGATGATGAAAGCCTATGTCTTAAATAACCTTTCCGATTCAGATCTTAGCTACAAAAAGATATGTAGTCATTTTGGGATTAGCAGGTCTGTCCTTTATGCTAAATTTAAGTCGCTCACCGGTCAGGGTGTCCATGATTTTATAAAGAATATCCGCCTGGAAGAATCTGTTGTTCTATTGAAAGAAGGCCGGCTCAATATAAGCCAGGTTGCTTATGCTGTAGGATTTAACTCGGTATCCTACTATTCAAAATCGTTTGCAAAAAGGATGAATAAGTCTCCAAAAGAATTTCTTAAAAGTGTGTATGATTCAGAATAAAGTAATATGGCTATACGGCCTTTCCGGGGCGGGTAAGACAACCATAGCCTTAGCATTAAAAAATAAATTAGAACAAGCGGACCAAAAGGTCGTACTATTGGATGGGGATGTCCTTAGAGAAGGACTAAACAAAGATTTAGGTTTCGAATCCAAACAACGTGAGGAAAATATTCGTCGGGTGTCCGAGGTCGCAAAGCTACTTTGTGATAATGGTATTATTTGTATCTGTTCGCTTATAACTCCGCTACAGGGGCATCGAGATTTGTCTAGACAAATATTACAGCACAGAGTGATACATATTTTTGTAGATTGCCCGCTTTCGGAATGTGAAAACAGAGACGTAAAAGGATTGTATGCAAAAGCAAGAAGCCTTAAAATCACCAACTTCACCGGGGTCTCGTCACCTTTTGAAATACCCGGTACCGTGGATCTAAAAGTCGATACGCTCAACTGTGAGGTCGATGAATCTGTCAATCAGATCTTACAGTTTCTGGCCAAAAGCTAAGAACAGCAAATAAAGCTTGGATTTAATAGAATTTCTTTATTGTAAGCCAATGGACTGCCATCGAGCTGCAAGACATTTCCTCCGCTGCCCGATATGATAGCATGTCCCGCTGCGGTATCCCACTCCATCGTAGGACCATGTCGGTAATAAATCTGAGCGGCTCCCTCCGCGATCATACAGAACTTTAATGAGCTGCCAATGTTTATCGTTTCGGTGACTCCCTTACTTTTTAAATAGACTTCCTCCTCCGTAGATCGATGCGAACGGCTCCCAACGGCGACCATTCGATGGTCTCCTTTCCGAATGGTTATTTTTTCTTTATTGCCTGTTTTGACCCTAAAGCTATCTCCTTCCTTAAACCCATAATATAAGATATCCATTGCCGGAGCATATATAACGCCGAATACAGGTTCATTATTCACGATTAAAGCGATATTAACCGTAAATTGACCATTTTTGGCGATGAACTCTTTCGTTCCGTCCAATGGATCAACACACCAGTAAGTAGTCCAGCTTTTTCTTTCAGAATAAGCAATATCACGTCCCTCTTCCGATAAAATAGGTATCTCGGAAAATAGAGAACGCAAGCCCTCTACAATTATGCTGTGTGATACGCGATCTCCTAATGTGAGTGGAGAGTTATCGGATTTATGTATTATAATGAGTTCAGTATCATACGCATTGTAAACTTCCATTATTCCACGGCCTGCGGCAGTAGCGATATCCAAAATACTTTCTAAAGCATTTTTTACATCATATATAATCGCCTTATTCACCGAGATCATCTATGTTATCCAAAAATGGAGTGAATTTCACCCAATCCACATACATTTCTGCCGTATCAAAGTCCGGAGCTTTATATGTACCGCTCTCATTCCCTGCCCACCAGGCAAACCAGTTTCCAAGATAAAAATGAGACGCTAAATAAGGGACAAATTCAGTAGAGGTGTGGATTAAAACGCCATCGATATAAAACTCAACTTTAGGAGTTACCTGGTCATTGCCCGTATACCAATCCCATCGATATATATGATACTTCCCGTCATTCAACCCTTGAGGATAAGAAACCCGCTTATTGAAATGTTCATTGTCTTTCTCTCCAATCCAGGTTGTAAACATAGGAGTTCTGAATTGTGTACCAATGACCTCGATATCTATTTCATGGTTGACGATGATATTGCCGTTGGTATTTGGAATATTTCCATGTTGCAGGGCCTTTTGATAAGCCGGTGAATTCGAATCACTTAACTCATTGTAGTAGAAAGTCCATGCGGCTGATAATACGCCCATATCAGGTTTTTGCAAAATTCTCATCTTGGCCTCGTATCTTCCCGCTCCAAACCTGGCGTTGCTCGATACCACACCTCCCAAACGCTTTGAAAAACCATTTGTGCCTCTTAAAGGACCACTGTACCGATCCCCCAACGCCCTCAGTACAAGATTTCCTTCTTTCAGATATACATTTTCGCGGATTACACCCCCATGCTGATGATTGACATTGGCAGGCTGACCCCAAAGTCTATGTTCCTTTTTCCAGACATCTTCATTCAACGCTGTAGCTTCAAATTTATCATAAAAAATACCCGGAGCGCTTAGATCACCGATATCCGGATCGCCATCATTTCCTTCCAGGAAGCTATCTCCTGTTTCCGGGTTTTTTACCTCTGGCTTATCCCCGGGAGCCTTTTCACTACATGCATATAACAGCCATGCCAACAATATAACTAACATCTCCAGATTCTTAAATGGTAACACTTTTACTTTCATAATTTTTAATTTTCGCTATAATATCAAGCTGTCCTTGTCTCTTTTTCAAATCTTCTTCTCCAACTTCCTGCTTAATATGTATTTTCATTTGCTTGTTCAGGACATCAAATGTGGCGATGTCGTCTGCGGAGAAATGGAGTAATTCTGCTTCGGAGAATGTCAGGCCATATCCCAAGTCTTTTAAACTCTGACCCGCTACACTCTCAAATATTTTAAGATCATCCAGTGACATTTCTTTCAGATACTTCTTCGTATTGTCTTTTATCAGGGGCTTGGTCAGGTTATTCCACATTTTGCCGCCCCGCGCAGTTTTCTCGGAATCCGGAGATTTATAAAAATCCAGCATACGATCTTCAAAGCGTATCTGCAAAAAACTGCAGAGCTCCTTAATGGTACTTTCAAACTCGGAAGTCAGGCTTTCATAGTTCAAACAGAAAATCCTTTCTTTAGCGGTTGACCGCATTAACTTAAGACAGGCTTGTTGATCCTCATGCCATTGTTTAGCGATGTGGTAAATATGTTTCTCGCCGACTATCGCTTTTTGGAACGACAAAGCAACATCTCTTCCATCCCTATATAGGTATAAATATTTGACATCTGGAAGGTTAGTCTCTATCTGAGGAGCATAATATACATTGGACATGCTTTTACAGCACCACATAGTTGCGTTACCGGATCGGGCCAGATATTCATAGATATTCTTATTTAATTCGAATAGTGAATATTCCTGCGCCATAGAAACCAGTTCATCGACATCAAACTCCATATCCCATTCGACAGGATTTACGGCGATATAAGCAATAGCATCGTTTACCAGTTTTTTATAATTTATAGGGTCTAATGGTTGGTAAAAAGACATCAGAGGTAAAAAATTAGTGAGCAGGTGCGCCGGATGCGGAGAGACAATAGCATCGGATTGATTTAATACCAACCGAAGCAAGTTAGAACCTGACCGTTGCGTACCGATCATTTGAATACCGTTTATTTTCTTCATATCACATTAAAAAATAAGTTGTTAAAGCTATAATGAGTGAAAATGTCAAAACATACGTCGCATTGATATTAAACTTGAACAGAGCGACGAATACCATAAATCCATAGAGGATTATAAACCAATGTAGACTACTTATTGTTGAAACCATCTGAAATCCTGCACTGATTATTAAGCCTATGACGACAGGTTTTATACCATTTAAAATTGATTTAACAACTGCCGTTTGGTTAAGACTACTGATGGCGCTGACACTAAGCAGGGCAGAGGGTAGAAATATACTGATCGTCGCAACAATAGCCCCAAAGATACCGGCCATCTTATACCCGACAAATGTCATATTAACCAATATAGGACCCGGTGTAATCTGACCCAGTGTAACCGCATACACCATCTCCTGATTTGTAATCCAGCCCAGATTATCAACAAGCAGACTTTTCATATAAGGGATGATGACAAACCCACCGCCAAATAGGGTAAGACTCATGCCTCCTATAACTGTAAACATCTTGACGATAGTATTTCCCGTCCAATTATAGACGCCTGATAAATAAGCAGCCAATAAAACAAATGCCAGAGAAATAATTGCAGACATATATTTATCAGGAAATGTGATGATGGCTTCTTTATTCGATAAAATACGTATGTTTTCTCTTTTCGACTGGAGATAGCCGACTATTCCTCCCAGGAATAGGAGTAAAATCGTAGCTGACAAACCCTTGTATACCAAACTAACCAGGATGGTAACGATACATAGTGCGATCCCTATCTTATCCGATTTTATTTGCTTATTAAACAGACTTATACCTGTGGCAAATATTAAAGCAGCGACAGCTATTAAAAGTATATCTATACCGAACGCAAAATCAAATAACAATTGGTACTTATAATATAGAATGGACAATAAAATCATGAAAAGCGTCGCCGGTAGAATTATAGCTGTAAAGCAGATCACAAATCCTACCCACCCTCGTAACAAGTAGCCCAGATATCCGACAACATTGACTGCCAACGGCCCGGGAAATAAGCTTGTCAGGCTGACAGCATTCAAAACCTGTTCGGTTGTTAACACTTTTTTTTCAGCTACCAGGTATTTCTCGACTATAGCAATCAAACTAACATGTCCTCCGAAGGAAAGTGCCCCGATTTTAAAAAACATCCAAAAAAGCCTCATTAAAGGAATTTCAGTCGAATATTTTTTTTCTTGTTGAACCATCTCCGAATTTATAATTATTGAAAATCGATGCAATCAATACGATAGGGATCTCCCGCAATTCCTAGTTTCCAAACGACATTTCCATCCAGTTCCGTCATAAAAAATGTACGTGAATCCGTCAGGCAGGTAAGCAGATAGGTATTGTCTATGAGCGTTGTGTTACCTTTTACAGATGAGTAATAGATCGAAGGATAATTAATTTCCAGGGTTTTATTGGCAACTTTATTTTGTTCATCCAGTTGAAAAGCCAATGACCGCGACTGCTTGCGTTTAATCCCATTATCCAACAACATCAATTCGTTTCTGCTGTTATAATGAACCCAGTGCTGCGAATGGAAATGATCCTCTTCTTGAAATACAAAATCGCCGTTCTGACCGAATTTCCAGAGAACCTTTCCTGTCTCCTTATTGATTTTCCAGACTTGGTTTAAATCTCTAAAAGACATTAGAAAATTTCCCTTTCCATCATCATACAACGAATTGGCATGCACCATGTCCTTTTTAGCGTGCAAGATATCCGGATAATTTAAAATATCGATATGATCCAAAACACTCCATTCCCATAATTTATCCCCTTCCGGGTTAAATACTACGATGCCGTCCCCTTTTACCGTATCTTGTTTTGCTCCACCTACAGCGGAAAGATCCATGATCTTTTTATCAAAAGTGATTGCAAATACATTACCATCAACATCTTTCCTTACCTCATGATGGACCATTTTATCCATACCTTTTTCTCCCAGCTTAAAATGTTTCACGTAATTGCCTTGCCTGTCCACTTCTACAATCTCATCTCCACCCGATGAAGGAATGTTTTCAGCACCGAGTATACATAAGACCGTCTTGTCCTTTGTCCAGGAGGTCACTTTTACACCCTTCGAAAAAGACTCGAACCAAACGATATCACCCTTGCCGTTGATGACGACAGCAGCTCCGGGTTCTGTCAAAATCTGGGTTAAGAAGTACTTATTAAAAAGCTCGTCCTCCAGCCTGTGCGCTACCGTGTCTAAGGTAAAATAAGGCGTAGTCTGATAGATAGGTTTTGTTTCAAAAGGATAAACTTTACTATATGCCTGTTCATCATCTTTATGAACAATCACCTGATAACAATATTTATTCTTTTCAAGCAAGTTATAAATCACGATCTCATGATTCCTTTTATCAAAAGAGGGCTCCAGGTAAGTAGTGTCTGTGCTTCCGACCTTCCAGAATTTTAGAACGGCTTCGGATTTTTTACTGGTATGGACCTTGACTTTCATACGAAGCCTGTTTTCAGGTAGATAATGTAACTCCATGTGCCTGATCCGCAGAGGAGTTACTTGTTCATATAGCATATAGCCCGCAAATCCGATTGCAGCTACTCCCAATAAAATAAAAAATCCGTATCGTACTTTCTTCACGCTGTATTTGTTTACCTTCTTACCCGCCCATTGTTAATCGAGATATCCAAAGAAGTGTTGCTTTGAATTTCGTTTATGGGATACGGAAAATACAAATAATTAACCTGATCTGAATACGTATTTTGATCTCTTAGTTTAGGTTTAACTTTTTCTTTGAATTTGCTAAGCGGATCACTGCCGTTTGTGGCACTTCTTCCCCACCTGAATAAATCGTCTCTACGACGTCCTTCCATAAAGAATTCACGGGCGCGCTCTTCAAAGATGAAATCCCTCAATGCTGCTTTCGTCGTAAACTGGCTCAAGGTAACTTCAGACGCTCCGCTTCTCGTGCGAACGTCATTTATCAGTGTAATAGCATCTTCAGTGGGACCGTCTATTTCGTTCAAAGCCTCGGCGCGCATCAACAATATGTCCGCGTAGCGGATAACAGTTACATTGTTGTAGCCGGCATAGTTATAGTTATTTACATGCGGGTATTTCAGGCTGTATGTGTAGGCTGCCAGAGTAGCTCCCGGAATACTCGTACCTTCCCCACCATATTCCGAAGGGATCGTGATAACCTGACCATACAATGTAGAATAGGTGCCTAATAATAATTCTCTTCTGTCATCGGTACTTTCAAACTCGCCATAAAACTCCAGGTGTATAGGAAAGTTACCCCATCCTCTATTGTAATCCCATGGCACAGACTGGATACCGAAGCTATTGGATAAAATGCCGTAAGAACCGCTCTCACTGGATGACATCAGGACAAACATAAATTCGTTGTCTTTCCGGTTCGTATTATCAAACATACCGACTAGGCCATTCTCAGACTTCTTCCGAAGATCATAAACCGTATTCATGATCTCCGTTGATTTATCTCTTGCCTTTTCAAAATTACCTTGTCGCATATACAGGCGCATCATCAACCCTTTTGCAGCTCCTTGAGTAGCCCGGGCAAACTCCGTCGGTCCATAGCTCGGTGGTAAATGTTCTTCCGCAAACGTCAAGTCATTGAGAATAACTTCTTCGATCTGCGATTGTGATGTAAGTGAACGGTTCTCATCATCCTCTGTAAGTTCTGCAGATGATTTTAAGTTCAATGGTACATCGCCCCACAGCGAAGTGGCATCATAATAAGCCAGAGCGCGCAAGAAGCGTATTTCACCTAGATATTGATTCTGTAGCTTAATTAAATTCGCGTTTGCAGAGTAATCGATTTTAGACACTAAATACTCCGCTTCATTTGCTCTCGCAATCAAACGGTATATACTGCTCCATACGTCGTTGATAATGGAATTGCTTGCATCATAAGTTAATTGATCCAGCTGGATACCTTGCCTGGAGTCGGGCTTCGTTGTTGCAATATCTGCCGGGTATTCATAGAGCTGGTATAAATACCCCGCATAATAACCATTTCCGCCATTGTCACGAAGAGCAGAATAGACGCCCCTCACCCCTTGAAGTCCATTTTCTGGTTTCGTTAATGTTGTCTCATCGAAAACAGAGTATGATTCTTCCTGTAGTCCTTTTTCGCAGGCCGAAAGACATAGTAATCCGAAACAACTTAGATATAGTGATTTTTTTAGTAATGTTTTCATAATAATAACGATTTAAAATTAGAACGTGAGTTGCAATCCAAATAAAAACATTTTTGCTAAGGGATATGCATTGAAATCTAGACCTCTCCCAACATTTCTGTTTTGAGGCGTATTTTGTGCCAGATTACCGATTTCCGGATCCAGACCCTTATAATTGGTCCAGGTTGCCAGGTTCTGGGCATTTGCATAAACATATAATTTGCTCATCCTCAATTTTGAAATGAAATGTTGTGGTAAAGTATAACCTAATGTTACATTTTTCAACCGTAGATAATCTGAGCTTTCGACAAAATTAGAATTTACCCAACCCCCGTGGGTGGTACCGTAATAGCTGTTTTGTGGAATTGTTCCTGTTGTATTTTGAGGTGTCCATGTATCCGTTTCGACTTCAGCCAGGACATTTCCTCTCGAAATTGGGTTTAGCATATCCATACGTTGTACGTTGACGAGTTTCCCTCCGGCTTGCCCCTGCAATACCACTTCTAGCGATATGCCTCTATAGTTAAGTGAGTTCGTCATTCCAAAGAAAGAAGTTGGAACACCCGTGCCTAATACTTTCCTGTCCAATGCATCCAAAATGCCGTCATTATTTAAATCCACATATTTAGGATCGCCAACGAGTGCATTTGGATGTGTAGTCGTCAAAACAGGATCTCCGGCTTGAATGATACCGTCAAAAACGTAACCATTGATCGCCCCTATAGGTTCGCCAACCCGAATAATGAAGGGGTCTTCAAAATTTGCTGCCCCGTCTGGTTTGAACGATCCCACATAAATATCAGCATTGTTTGTACCTAAAGTTTTAACACGATTCTTATTTGTAGAATAATTAATAGTAGTATTCCACTCAAAATGGTCACGCCGGATATTCACGGTTTGCAATGAAAATTCTACTCCTTCATTTGAAGCCTCACCAGCATTTCCTGTTCGGAATAGGAAACCATTTGAAGGTGGTATATTCCGGTCAAGTAACAGATTATTCGTATTTTTCAAATAATAATCCGTTTCAAAAATTAGTCGGTTATTAAAAAAGCCTAATTCAAGACCGATATCTGTCGAACTCGTTTCTTCCCATCTTAAACTGGGGTTTGATAAGTTGAGTACGGCAATTCCGTTGACCGAAGTCTCTCCGTCTTCGGTATATTTTGTGCCATTATTGCTTCCATAGGTTGCTAATGATATTCCTGGCCGAATGCGATCATTTCCGGTTACACCATAACTTACCTTAAACTTACCTCGGGATAGTATGTCATTATCTTTAAGAAAATCTTCGTTCTTAAAGTTCCATGCAGCAGCTACGGAAGGGAATTGCCCCAATTTATTAGATCTTCCAAAGACAGAAGATCCATCAATTCGATAGGTTGCGGTCAGACTATAGCGGCCAGCGTAGTCATAATCCACTCTTCCAAACCAACTCTCACGTTTAGTCTTTGATTTACCGGAATAACTCGTAAAGTCAGATGCAACGCCTAAATTATTAAAACCTAAGTCATCGCTGCTAAAGTTTGTTGCGTTTGTGCCAAACTCAAAGTACATGTACGTTTGGTTGTTATATCCCAATAAATAACTTAGGTTATGTTCGCCGATAGCATGTGAATATTTTGCTGTAGGGTTCAGTATCAACTCTTTGGAATCGATAGACGTGATACTACCTTCTCCCTTCGTAGCAGAAGAATGTGGGGTTGTAGATGGCGAAAAATAAAAGGCTTCCGTTCTATTTAAATCTGCTCCAAAATCCGCTTGCAAGATAAGATTCTTGAGAGGTTCATATTTCATGGAGAAATAGCCATTGGTACGATAGGCAGTATTGTTTCTATCTTCTGCCTCTAAGAAGTGTAGCGGGTTTTGGGCATCATAGCGGGCTGATACGCCGGAGTCGAATGTCGAGGCCGGGTTTGCACGCATTACTTGTTTTAAAAAGCCATTAATGGTTGATGGTGCTAAAGGTAAATCATTTTGTATGCCATAGTTACCAAACACACGGGCGGATAGTTTAAACTGGTCGCTGACAGAATGGTCCACGTTGATCCGTCCACCGATACGAGAGTATTTGGAATGGATGACGACACCTTCTTGCGTCAGGTAATCAAAACTTGTATATACGCCTGTTTTACTCGTTCCGCCGATAAAGTTGATTGCATGATTGCTCACTTTTCCTGTTCTGAAAACCTGATCCTGCCAGTCTGTACCTAAGTACCCGGCCTTGAGCGAGTCCAGGCGTGTATCCGTATATGGAGGCAGATCGCCATTTTCAACAGAAAGTCTGTTGAGTCTGACAGCATAATCATACGGCTTTAACAGATCATAACGTTGCACCACCTCCTGGTACCCGACAGAACTATTTAGGTTGAACGAACTGCGTTTATCCGTACCTTTTTTTGTTGTCACCAAGATAATACCGTTTGCACCCCTTGCACCGTAAATCGAGGCAGAAGCCGCATCCTTCAAAACGGTGATAGTTTCGATATCTTCGGGATTAACAGTTAGTCCCATTCCTTCAGAGGCTGGAAAGCCATCGATGACATATAAAGGCTCACTATCAGCATTAATCGAGTTTGTTCCTCGAATCCGAATGGACAGACCGGCACCCGGCGTGCCGTTATTCTGGCTGACCTGAACACCGGCAGCTCTTCCCTGCAACATGTTAGCAACAGAGATAGAGGCATTGTTTAGATCTTCAGGTTTTAACGTCACCGCAGCGCCAGCGAACAGATCTCTGTCACGTGTACCATATCCTACAACGACAACCTCCTCAAGGAGCTGATCGGCTTTTGACAAAACAATATTTATCTGTTGTGACGGGCTATTGCTCGTGCGATAAACCTGCTGTTGATAACCTACGCTTTTAATCACAAGTACCGTTTGTTTTGGCGTTTCGATGACAAATTCTCCTCTGCTATTTGTTGATGTAGAAATAGCATTGATCGAATCTATAACGCTCACTCCGGATAAAAGATTTCCGTCATCTGAGCGTACGGTTCCCGATATTCTTTGACCGGACTGTCCATAGGCTGGCGAAAAAAATCCCAGTACGAGAAGTGTTCCTGTCAGATTAAAAATGTAACGCCAACATTTTCCCTTAGATAATTCTATCATAATTCTAAAATTTAGTTAGATAAAGCACGATGTGCATAGTTTCAATTAAACAAATCTACAGCGTAAACGGATTTAAAAAATTCCTATGTTCCTGTTTTTTTGTACTATATTCTTAATCTTCTTTTACGGAAGATAGGAAACATTTTAGGAACAGAATAAATTTTTCATAGCCTGTAAAATCTAATTTTATACCTATGAAAGCACTGAAAAAAATTTCTGTATCCTTATTTGTTTCCTTATTGATTGGTTGTGGGATACAAAATAAAAAAACGACGTCTTTGTCGTATCAAATACATATTGAACTTGATAGCACAAATCAGATTCTTCCCGTTTCTCTATTTGAGTTAGAAACAGGGGGAAATCATGTTTTATTTCAAAAACCATGGAGGATATATTTCAACTCGTACAAGAAGCCTGGGATTTCCCCTGCTGATACTGCCAGATTTGGTATGGTCCATGTGAACGGCGATATGCATTATATCTACCCTAAAAAAGGATTTACTTTAAATGCTTCCGACTCCTCTTTTATTATTGCAATAGACCAGCAATATTTAAAAAATATATCTGATTTTCCTGTAGGTTTCTATTTAATTCCGGATACCACACAGGAGGTATTCTATACAATTAGTAATAGTGATCCGAACTTCGAAAATATAACCATTACAGAGAACAAACTTGCTGAAGAGCTATTTGACCGAAATACTGAAATCACCAATATTGACGAAAAAGATGTTCTGCCCTTACTTCCGACACCACAAAGTGTAAAGCCGACGGAAGGCGAGTATGTATTTTCCAGATCGACTCTCCTTGTTATCGATAAGAAATATCAACAAGAAGCTCTATTTTTTGCAGCGGAAATTAAAAAGCTTACCGGGCTGGATCTTCAGATAACTCAAGATTTACAAAAGGAAGGCATAAAACTTCTCAACTGGGCTCTGGACGAGGAAGCCTATCAGCTTAAAATTAATGGACAGGGTATAGAGATAAATGCAGGAAGCTCCGCAGGTATGTTTTATGGCCTTCAATCCCTGAAAAATATCATATTGCATCGGCTCAAGGACAATAAGGCTATACTTCACGGGCTGGAAATAGAAGATAAACCCCGCTTTCAGCATCGTGCTTTTATGATAGATGTTGTACGGAATTTTCATGCTAAAGATAAGGTATTGCAAGTCCTTGATATAATGGCAAATTATAAAATTAATACACTGCATTTCCATTTTAATGATGACGAAGGTTGGAGACTAGAAATAAAAGACCTTCCTGAACTGACCGGATTTGGTGCAAAAAGAGGATATACTACTAATACAAGCTTGCCTCCATCATTTGGTTCCGGTCCGGATATAGACAATACATTCGGTACAGGTTATTATACACGCCAGGATTTTATAGATATTTTAAAATACGCTAAAGAGCGACATATTACCATCATCCCCGAAATCGAAACTCCGGGACACGCCCGTGCGGCAATCAAATCCATGGAGTACAGGTTTGATAAATACATTCAGTCAGACCCGGCAAAAGCAAACGAATACCTGCTACATGATAGGGACGATGCTTCTATATATCGGACGGTACAGGGATGGAATGATAATGCCTTAAATGTAAGTCTGCCTTCTACGTATAATTTCATCGAACATGTGATAAAAGATCTTATTTCCATGTATCAGGAGGCGGGGATAAACCTCAAGACCATCCACATGGGGGGCGACGAAGTGCCAGCGGGCGTTTGGGAAAGATCTCCCGCGGTGCAGCAGTTAATGGAACAAAATCCTCAGATTGCGTCAGCCGACGATCTATGGGTCTACTTTTTTGATAAAATGAATCAAATCTTTAAGAAATATAATATCCGGATGCATGGTTGGGAGGAAATTGGGATGAAGCGTACAGATGTAAATGGCAAAAAGAAAATGCAGATAGTACCGGAATTGAAGGAAAACAACTATTTACTCGACGTATGGAATAATGTATATGGTACAGGAGCAGAAGATCTGGCCTACAGGCTTGCTAACCAAGGTTTCCAGGTGGTATTGTCGACGGTCACACATCTATATCTGGATATGGCGGCAAATAGTAGCTTTTACGAGCCAGGTATGTTTTGGGGTGGATATGTGGATGAAGAAAAGCCATTTTACTTTATCCCGGAAAACTACTTCAAAACATTCTATTACGACGATATGAATAACCCAATCCCTCCTGCATCATTCAAGGATAAGGTAAAGCCCACACCGCAGGGATTACAAAACATCAATGGTCTTCAGGCTGCTATGTGGAGTGAGACGCTCACTGAAAAGGAGAGCTTTGATTATATGGTTTTTTCCAAACTAATTGCTTTTGCAGAAAGAGCCTGGTCGCCATCACCGGGGTGGACAAAAATTGAAAACGTTAATAAATTTGAGAGCGCATATAAAAATGCCTGGAATTATTTTAATAACCAGCTTTATCATGTTGAGTTGAACAAGCTAACAAAATATTATCCGAATATAACGTACCGTATTCCTAATCCAGGTGTTAAAATCAAAGACGGAAGCTTATATGCAAATTCCGGAAATAGTAATTTAGAAATTTATTACACGGTTGATTCGAATGTGCCGACAAATAAGAGTATGAAATACACCGGGCCTTTAACAAAAAAAGGATTATACCGATTTAAAGCATATGATCCCATCGCACAACGGTATAGCCGGATGATCGTCGTAGACTTTAAATAAGAAGATATTTAAGATAAAATTAACATTTCGACAACGATTTCGTGTTTTTATTATCGATTGTTCTTTGAATACCCATTTTTTGATGATATTTTTGTAATATTATTAAAAAATAATTTTTCACTAGTTTCTTATTATGAGTTTAAACTTAGAAACTCTTTTTTATGAAGAGGGCAATATTCCAGCGGAATTTGCTTTAGGAGAGCAGCTCGACCAGCGGGAATACCTGTCAAATGGCGAGATGTTAACCTGGGATGGTCAGATCAGTGAGGTTTTCTCACCAATTTGTATCAAAACGAAAAATGGGCTTCAGCGAAAGCGTATAGGTAGTTATCCTGTATGTACAGAAGAGGAATCCATGCAAGCATTGGAAGCTGCTGTAAAAGCCTACGATAACGGTAGAGGAGTGTGGCCAACGATGAGCGTTGCAGACCGTATCAAATGTGTAGAGGATTTTACACGTAAAATGATCGAAAAGAAAGATATCGTCGTAAAATTGATTATGTGGGAGATCGGCAAATCATTTGCCGATTCGGTAAAAGAATTTGATCGTACGGTAGAGTATATTTATGCGACAATAGATGCATTGAAAGATTTGGATAGAGATTCATCGCGCTTTCAGATAGAGCAGGGGATTGTTGCGCAGATCAGGAGATCACCATTAGGTGTCGTTCTTTGTATGGGCCCATTCAACTATCCGTTGAATGAGACATTTACAACGTTGATACCCGCGTTGATTATGGGCAACACTTTGTTGTTCAAACCACCAAAACATGGTACATTGTTGCATTACCCATTATTGGAAGCATTCAGGACGAGTTTTCCGAAAGGGGTAGTCAATACAATTTACGGGCGTGGAAACAAGATTGTTCCGGCATTAATGCAGTCGGGTAAGATCAATGTATTGACATTGATCGGATCTAGCCGTGTAGCAGATGAGTTGAAAAAGCTGCATCCAAAAGTCAACAGATTACGTGCTATTCTTGGGTTAGATGCTAAGAATGCGGCTATCATCAATAAAGATGCCGATCTGAACCTGGCCGTATCGGAGACTGTACTGGGCTCACTGTCATTCAACGGTCAACGTTGTACAGCCTTGAAAATAGTCTACGTACACCGCAGTATAGCACAGGAGTTTTTGAAAAGGTTGTCGGCAGAGGTCGCTAAATTGAAATATGGTATGCCTTGGGAAAAAGGAGTCACCTTGACACCTCTACCGGAAGTAAATAAACCTGCGTATCTGACAGAGTGTATCGAAGATGCTAAAGCTCACGGAGCAAAAGTTATCAATGAGAATGGTGGACAGGTTTTGGAATCATTCTTCTATCCAGCCATTGTATACCCTGTTAATGCACAGATGAAGCTTTACCGGGAGGAACAATTCGGTCCGGTTATTCCTGTTGTACCATTTGATGACCTGGAGGAGCCAATCGAATACCTTATCGGATCTTCTCACGGACAACAAGTTAGTATTTTTAGTAATAATGCGTCCGTGCTTTCATCATTGGTCGATCCTTTAGTCAACCAGGTGAGTAGAGTGAACATCAACTGCCAGTGTCAGCGCGGTCCGGATACCTTCCCTTTCACAGGTAGAAAAGATAGTGCTGAAGGAACTTTGTCTGTTGTAGATGCGATACGTTCGTTCTCTATACGTTCTTTGGTTGCAGCTAAGTTTACCGACGATAATAAGGAGCTTCTGAACGAGATTGTCAGCGAAGATGCTTCGAACTTCCTGAGCACGAAGTTTATTTTCTAGATAGAGGCATTGCCTCCTAAATATCTTACCAAGCAGGAAAAGTGATTAAAATTATCGCTTTTCCTGCTTTCGTTTATGCCCTCCCGGATTATGTTCTAAACACCTTCAGCCTGCTGCTCATGACGAACATGAGCAAACCAAAGAAGGAAAATAGGGCAAATGAAAAGCGGAGGCTGAATACCTCAGCAATGTAGCCGATTAGCGGAGGCCCCATCAGGAAGCCCAGATAACTCACGGTAGATACCATAGCGATAGCCATGCCGGATGGGATAGTAGCATGTTTACCGGCAACTGAGTAGACCGTCGGGATGTTGCATGCCACGCCAATACCGACCATCATAAAACCTATTGTACTCATATAGATATTCGGAAAAACGACAGAGAGCATCATTCCTGTAAACATGAGTATGCCGCTGATTTGTAGCGTCCGTTGGCGTCCCAGACGTTGCAGCACAAAATCACCAATAAAGCGTCCTATCGCCATCATAATCATGAATGATGCATAACCTAAGGTCACCAGTTGTTCAGGAGACCTGACGATATCATGGAAATATACACCACTCCAATCGAACATTGCTCCTTCGGTAGCCATGCTGCAGAAACCTACGATGCCCAAAGAAATCAGGATGCGGTCCGGTTTAAAGGAAAACGATCTTTTCATGGTCAGATTCTCCGATGGAGGCGCAAGATAGGGTCTGTTTACGAAAATGTTGATCGTCAGCAGGGCAAAAATCAATAAGAAGTGCTGCACCGTGCTTAGATGTAGGTTTGTTGTCAACAGGCCGATTAATGCTCCCGTGAATCCCGCCAGACTCCATGCACCATGAAAAGATGCCATAATGGGTTTTTGGTAGATATTTTCGCCTAAAACACCCTGTGTGTTGACCGATATATTGCACATGTTGCCGATGACACCAAAGAGGAACAGTAAAATGCCCAACTGTATACCATTCGCTGCAAAAGCGATAGCTAATAGATTGATACCATACAACAGC
>JBEBVG010000046.1:0-21135 GCA_040392845.1 Sphingobacterium sp.
AACCGTTTCAACTCAAAGTACGATCGAAGAAAATTGAAATCAAGCGCTTTGGCCAGGGACGTTAGGCTCTTTCAATATTCTTTTTTATTTTCCAAAATTTCCTTACCTTAGTAAAACCAGTTTATGAATTTAAATTCATTTAAAAATTTCAATATCGTTATCGGGTACACGACGGTCAAAGATGGAAACCAATATAAAACAATTAACAGAAGATGAGTTTTTGAGCTTCCAATCGGGCGATGAGTATATTTTTAAATATGTTTATGATACTTATTATGACCTTATTATACGAAAAGTATATCGTTTATGTCGTGATGTAGAAGTGGCTGAGGAAATTGTTCAGGAGTCCTTTGTACAATTGTTTTTGCATAAAGATAGACTAGAAGACGCGACGGGAATTTACCCTTATCTATACACCGTTTCCAAAAGACAAGCCATTTCCTGGTTTCGTAAAAAAGTAACCCGCGAACGTTTTCAGGAATACTTGCTTCACCAATGGCAGGAGCAGAGTGACGAAAGTCAGCACAGTATGGATGAAAAGGATATAGCTCAGATTATTTATGATGTTATTGACCAGTTACCAACGCAACAACGGCTTGTTTACAAAATGAACAAAGTTGACGAGAAATCTTATCATGAAATTGCCGATGCGGTAGGAATTTCCAAGAATACCGTTCGGAATCACATTGCCAATGCATCGAAAATAGTCCGGTTTAAGCTGGATAATCTCCTTTTTCTACTTTTTTTCATAAAAAATATTTTTTGATTAGTACTATCGGGCTACTTAGGCGTGTACTTATATAGAAGATAAAGCCTAATATGAGTAACCACGAACAGTTAAAGGAGTTAATAATACGTTATCATCAAGGGAAATGCAGTTCTAAAGAATTAGAACTGTTACGTTCTCTCCTGCTTAATCCGGATAACCAATATATCCTTGAAGAGATCTATGACGATCTTCCGGAAGAGAGTGCGGCGCATTTACTTACCAATAAAGAGGACCTGTACAGGCAAATTGTAAATGATTCACGTGTCATTTCCCATAACAAGGAAGGTAGCTCTACGACAACGAAGATAAGATTTATTAAGAAGCCTTGGATGGTAGCCGCTGCCATTATTATCATATTAGCTTTACCTTTTATTTATTATCAAAATATATTTGATGTTAAGATAGTTCAGAGAACACAGACTGATTCCCTTCAGTATGTAATCGTACCGGGGGGAGATCGCGCGCATATCGTTCTTGAGGACGGGCGGTTGATCAATTTAGAACAGATTGCAGGTGATACGATCATTTATGAAAAAGGCTTTTCCATTGTAAAAAATAATGACGGTTCAGTATATTATAAATATGATCAGCAGAAAGCTGTAGACCGTCAAACGGCGTACAATACGATTATTACGCCTAAGGGAGGGCAATACCAAATAACACTCTCTGACGGTACGAATGTGTGGCTGAATGCTGAAAGTAGCTTAAGATATCCTATTTTTTTTGATGGAGATTTGAGGCAGGTTGAATTAAAAGGCGAAGGCTATTTCGAGGTAGCAAAAAATGTCAAAGGAGGAAGATCTATACCCTTTATTGTACAGGCTGGAAATCAGAAGCTAGAGGTTTTAGGGACGATTTTTAATATAGATAGTTATAACAGACAGATCAAGACTACGCTTGTAGAAGGAAAAGTACGTTTAGGTTCATTGGATAACCAGGGACAACGTGTTGTGCTGAAACCTCATGAACAATCGGTCTTTAGTGACGAGAACCGAACATTTGCTGTTAGCCCCGTCGACCCGTTATATGCTACTGCCTGGAAAAATGGTAATTTCTCTTTTCACAGAGCAACTATACATGAAGTTATGGAAAGTATATCGCGATGGTATGATGTAGAAATTGACTATCGAAATACTTTTTCTAACGATTATTTTACAGGAACTATATCTCGATTTGAACAAATCGACAAGCTACTTAAATCTATCGAATTAACTGGAAGTGTTCATTTCAAAATAGAAGGAAGGAGGCTTATAGTGGATAGATAATATTTACACTTAATTTGCTATGAACAAAAACAGGAGCGTTGCGACCGCCCCTGATTTTGATCAAAATGACCTGGGATTGAAAATAACCTGTTATCAATTAATAATCAATCGAATACAAATGTATGAAAAAAAACTCGGGAAGTACTTCTTTTATAAAGAGGGCTTTCCAAATAAAATTTCAATTTTCATGAAATTGTCTTTAGTTATCCCTTTACTTTTAGTGGCTAATTTACATGTCTGTGCTTTGACTTTTGGCCAGACGGTATCCTTGCAAAAGCGCAACATTAAGGTGGAGCAGTTATTTAATGAAGTTTACAGACAGACCGGCTATAATGTTTTTTACAACGAATCCATGATTCCTGTCCAGGCCCGCCTTGATGTTTCCTATGATAAAGAAAGTCTGATGACTGTATTAGAGGATATTACGGGGAAATATCAGTTGACATATAAGATTGTCGATAAGAATATCATACTGGGCAAAAAGAAAGCTAGAGTAACTTCAGAACTGGTGGTTCATAAAGAAATACTACAGCAGAGAACTGTGTCGGGTCAAGTATCTGATGAGAAAGGACAACCTCTCACTGGAGTAACCATCACTGAAGTTGGTTATGCAAACGGCACAATAACGGACGATGGAGGGAAATTTGCCATTATGTTACAGGAGGTGAATTCAAAATTGCGTTTCTCCTTTTTAGGATATGAGACCAAGGAAGTATCATTAGGAGATAACAATACCCTTTCTGTTAATTTAGTTCCGGCTATACAAGAGATGGATAACATTGTCGTTGTGGGTTATGGAACACAGAAGAAGGAAAATCTGACCGGAGCGACCACCGTTGTCGATCAACGGCTTTTGCAAAGCCGGCCAGCAGCAAATGTATCCTCCCTGTTGCAGGGAACCGTACCAAATATGGAGGTAAAGTTTACAACCGGAAGGCCGGGAGCTTCGGGAAGTTTTAATATAAGAGGAGTAAACTCCATATCCAATAATGCTTCTCCTTTAGTTATAATAGATGGCTTTGAAGGGGACATCAATCGGATTAACCCCAATGATGTTGCATCGATTACCGTATTGAAAGATGCCTCTGCTTCTGCAGTATATGGGGCGCGTGCATCTTATGGTGTAATTTTAGTGACAACAAAAACAGGTAGTAAGAATGCATCTTCGATTTCTTATTCCGGCCAAACATCGATCAGTGCTCCAACGACCTCTACAGATTTTGAGACGCGAGGTTATTATTCGGCAGCGATCAATGACTTGTTCTTTTCCCATTATGCAGGGACAAATTACACCACATATACTGATGACGACTATTATCAATTGTGGATAAGACGGAACGATAAGACCGAAGATCCGGAAAGACCATGGGTTATCATTGATAATAGAGATGGGCGCGATAGTTATGTATATTATGGCAATACCGACTGGTACAATTATTTGTTTAATTCCAAAAGACCTATGCAGACACACAATATCAGTCTCAATGGTGCTTCTGAAAATGTAAATTATAGTCTTTCGGGCAATTATTTTGATCAAGACGGTATCTTTCGGGAAAATACGGACAATATCAAACGGTATAATCTCCGATCACGTGTAGACTTTAAGGTCAATAGCTGGCTGGATGTCAATACCAATATTTCTTATTTCAACTCTGCATATGCTTATCCGGGTGTGGGGGGAGTTGAAAATACATTTAATAGTTCCGTAACCCATGCACCCGCAAGCTTAGTTCCAGTCAATCCCGATGGGACAAATGTCTATACCACGACGATAAGCAATTATACAGTGATGGATGGATATTCTGCATTGCTGACACAGGGTTTACACAAAAATCTTGATAAGATCGGTGAATTTAGCCCTACCATTGAAGCTGTAGTCAGACCCTTTAAAGGTTTTGATGTGCGTGCAAGTTACCGGTTTATCCATTATAATTATCAGACGATGAACAAGTCGGCTAATATTTCTTATTCAAAATACCCTGGAGAAGTGCTTAATATAACTTCTGGAATAGGCAATAACCGATTGTATGAAATTCAGACCAACCATTGGTATCAGGCCGTCAATGCATACGCTACATATGAGACACTTATCAGTGAAAATCATAATTTGAAACTGATGGCTGGATATAACTATGAGACCAAGTATTTAAAAGATGTTAAAGTAGCCCGCACAGGCCTACTGAGCAATCAATTAACAGATTTTGAGGTCGCTACAGGAGATGTCTTGGAAATCAATGGTGGACAAAACGAATATGCTATACTCGGGACTTTTTATAGGGCGAACTATGGTTATAAAGATAAATATCTTTTTGAAGCTGCCGGGCGTTACGATGGTACCTCACGCTTTGCCAGTGGAAGTCGTTTTGGGTTCTTTCCTTCATTTTCTGCCGCCTGGCGGGTAGATAAGGAAGACTTTTTTCAACAACTCGATCAACAAGTTATCAGTGGTTTAAAGATCAGAGCATCGTATGGATCATTGGGCAATCAGCAGGTAGGTTATTATGATTATATACAGACGATCAATGCTGGAGAAACCTTGTCCTACTCCTTTGGAGAGGGTGCTGTAGCATCGTCTGCTACTGAAAGTGCCCCCAACTCAAGTACATTGACCTGGGAGACGGTCAACACGACCAACTTTGGGCTCGATTTAGAATTGTTTAATAACAAATTAAGCTTTACCGGAGATATCTATAGACGAGAGACATTGAATATGCTTACCGCAGGTAAGACTATTCCCGCTTACTATGGTGCGGCCATACCAAAGGAAAATGCATCAGATTTAATGACGAAAGGGTGGGAAACAAGTCTTAACTGGAAAGATAAGGTTGATTTGGGAGGTAAGAACTTCAATTATTATATCGGTGCAGGTATCGGCGATAACACATCAAAAATTACACGTTTTGATAACCCGAATAAAAATCTGGCCAATTTCTATGAAGGACAACAGCTTGGTGATATATGGGGATATGAAGTAAATGGCTTCTTTAAGTCAGATGAAGAAGCAAGCAATTACGATGTAGATCAAAAATCTGTAAATTCTATTATCAACACTTCAGCTATTGATCAGGGTGTACGTGCCGGAGATTTGAAATTTGAGGATTTAGATGACGATAAAATTATTTCTCAAGGGGATAATACTTTGAATAATCCGGGGGATAGAAAAATAGTGGGAAATTCTTTGCCTCGGTATAATTTCAACTTCAATATAGGGGGCAACTGGAATAATATCGATCTTGCAGTCTTTGTGCAGGGAATCGGAAGACAACATTGGTATCCAGGGATCAATGCAGAAAATTTTTGGGGTCCATATTCCCGGCCTTATGCAACTTTTATCCCCAGCGATTTTCTTAGCCGTGTTTGGAGCGAAGATAACCCGAATGCTTATTTTCCACGCCCAAGAGGATATATCGCTTTGAATGAATCAAACCGTTCGTTGGGGGTTGTCAATTCAATGTATCTACAGGATTTGATGTATGCACGGTTAAAGAATGTTACTGTAGGATATACCTTGCCGGCCAATATCGTCGCTAAGGCAGGTCTCTCTCGCTTGAGGCTTTATTTCAGTGGCGAAAATTTGCTGACATTCACGAAGTTGGAAAGTAAGTATATCGATCCGGAGCAAGCCTCAACAGAAAACAAATATAATGATGCAACAAGTAATGCCAAGATTTACCCCTGGGCAAAGACATTTATGTTTGGTGTGGATATTAGTCTTTAAATATGATAGTTATGATAAAGAAATTCAATATAATAATGATGCTGTTAGGAGGAAGTATATTCTTTCTGATGTCGTGTGATCTGGACAGAATACCGTTGGCCCGACTGTCACCGGATACATACTTTTCTACCGAAGAAGAGTTGAGACTTTACAGCAATAAGTTCTATCCGGATATATTACCTACCGGCCCCAATGTATACAATGATAACGCTGATGTAATTATTATTACTCCTTTAAATGAAGCGGTATCGGGCCAGCGGATGGTACCCTCTACAGGAGGAGGTTGGTCATGGTCAGCTTTGCGGAGAATTAACTATATGCTGGCCAATTCACATAATATGACAGATATATCCGTACGTAATCAATATGATGCGGTAGCGAAGTTCTTTAGAGCTTATTTTTACTTCGACAAGTTAAAAAGGTTTGGCGAAGTACCCTGGTTTAACACGGTGATCGGATCAAAAGATGAGCTTCTTTTTAAACCAAGAGATTCCAGAGATCTTATTGCTGATTCCATTATGCGAGATCTAGATTTTGCTATCACCTATCTGTCGACCAATAAGGATGTTTATCGTGTGAATAAATGGACAGCGTTGGCCTTGAAATCTAGAGCAGCTCTTTTTGAGGGTACCTTCCGCAAATACCATGGCCTGGCCAATGCCGACAAATATCTGAATTTATGTGTTGACGCGTCCGAAAAGCTGATCGATGACGGAGGTTACTCGTTGTACAAAACAGGCTCTGCACCGTATAGAGATCTCTTTGCCAATACAAAAGCCATAGGCCAGGAAGTTATCTTGGCGAGAGACTATGACCAAGCTTTGGGTTTACTTCATGATGTGCAGAATTACGAGAATTCGAGTACCCGGGGGCGTCCCGGTTTAGCCAAGACCTTTGTAAATACTTATTTAACTTCTTCCGGAGGACGCTTTACAGATCTTCCCAATTATCAGACAAGGGAATTTACACAAGAGACACAAAACCGCGATCCAAGGTTAGCACAAACAATACGTACACCGGGTTATACGCGTATAGGCAGCTCCACGAAGGTGGCACCCAACCTGACTTATGCAATTACCGGTTATCATTTGATTAAATATACGATGGAGACGGCCTATGATGCGGCCGGAAAGAGTGTGACAGATATTCCACTATTTCGGATTGCAGAAACCTATCTGAATTTTGCCGAAGCAAAGGCGGAACTAGGTACATTATTGACCCAGGAAGATCTGGACAAATCTGTAAACCTATTACGGTCAAGAGTTAGTATGCCTCCATTGAACTTAGCTGCTGCAAATGCCAATCCAGATCCTTATTTGGCAAGTGCCGAAACAGGATATTCCAATGTATCCGGACCCAATAAAGGAGTGATTTTAGAAATAAGAAGAGAGCGTGGTGTGGAGCTGGTTATGGAAGGTCATCGGTATTATGACGTGATGCGTTGGAAAGTAGGTGAATTATTTGAAAAGCCGTTTTTAGGCATGTATTTCCATGGTTTAGGCGATTACGATTTAGATAATAGCGGTAGTATTGATGTTTGCCTGTACCAAGGAACTAAGCCTAATTCTTCGGCAAGCATATTCCTTGAAGTCGGACAAGATATTATACTATCAGAAGGCACTAAGGGGAATATCGTCGCACATGGAAATATCAATCGTGTTTTTCGCGAGGAGAGAGATTATCTCTATCCCATACCTTCGGAAGAGATTAATTTGTCTAATGAAATTTTAGTACAAAACCCCTATTGGAAATAGTCATGAAAAGGAACAATATCAGTATAAATTATATCTTATTCTTACTGTTGTCATTTACCATTGCAGGATGTAGTAAGACGCTCTTAGATAATTCGGAGTATGGCCATCTTTTACCGGAAATCAAAGAACCGGTGCCGCCTGTGGTCCATGAGACGCTGAAAGATAGAGAAGGATGGACCATTGACACCATGGAAAATGGTTTAATACATTACCAATTTTCGAAATATATCCAAACACAAACAGCCAATCAATTTGTCAATGTTGTAGAAGTAGATTTGACGAATCCCGATTATGAGCTGGAGTTTGTTTCATTATCCACTACAGACAGCTTATCATCCGTCGCTGCGGGCCGGGATGCTATCATAGGTATCAATGGTACGTACGAAATGGATGCCAGTTTTATCAAGGCGAATGGAAACATTGTATCTCCAGTTACGTTGACGGAACCGCATCTTCGCTTTTGGAAACATGAGGGGGCTATTTCCTATAATGCCGGGCAAGACCTTACTATCGGATACGGTACGAAAGAAGAGTATCAGGCTTCGCCCTACCTCAACATTTTTTCCGGAGCTCCGATGTTGATCGATGATTATAAAAAAGTAGGTGAGGACTTCATAGGCGATGTAACAGGTATTAATCTCAATTCGCTGGAGTATGAGGATTATAGAAGGCATCAAGGAGTACGTCATCCGCGAACAGCCGTTGCGCTGACAGAAGATAAAAAACTCTTACTTGTCACTATAGATGGAAGGTTTCCTGAATCTGCAGGTATGACAGCTAAGGAGGTCACCCAATTTTTGGCGAATTATTTTACCCCTCAACATGCCTTAAATATGGATGGAGGTGGTTCGACCACAATGTTCATCAAAGATAAAGGATTCAAGGGCGTAGTCAACTATCCGACCGATAATGAAAAAAGAGACCATTATGGGCAAAGGCTTTTACGTACGTTTATCTTGGTTAAGAAGAAAAACAATGATAGCCAGTTTGCCGGTGGAGATGGAACTGAAGCTGATCCTTTTCTCATCGCAAACGCTAATCATCTGCAGAATATGCACAGCTTGAATTGGAGCAGTACAAAAACTAATCCTTATTATTTTAAACTGACTGCCGACATCGATATGATAGGCCGGAGTTGGATTCCTTTGAATAGCGCAGATCCTTATGAGCGGTTTTTACATTTTGATGGGGATGGCCATATCATTAAGAATTTAAAGGTTGCCAAAACGTCTTACGGTAGCTTCTTCGGAATATTAGTAGGATCGTGTAAAAATCTCGGCCTTGTCAATGTGGATATGGAATCGTCAAATGGTGGGGGAGCTTTTGGTGGATATTTAGGTGTTAAAACGCCTGACATTCCAGCTAAGACAGGCCGTCTGGAGAATTGTTTTTCTACGGGTAAGGTCGTAGGCACAGACGGTGTCGGCGGATTGATAGGTAACGTAGGTAAGCCAAACGGTAGCGTGAAAAGTACTATTGTCAACTGTTTTTCGGCGGCAGCTGTAACAGCTACTAGTACCGCAGATAACAGCAGGGCAGGAGGAATTGCGGGGATTATTTTCGATGGTGGTGTCGTTGATAATTGCTTTGCAACGGGTAATATTGTTTCAAATACAGGAAGTGGTAAAGGAGCAGGCGGTGTTATAGGATGGACTGATAGTAAGGTAAAGGGCTTAATAGCATTTAATACATCGATCAGTAATGTCGGAGCTACAGGAACTGCAGGTCGGATTGCTTCAACAATGGGGCAAATCGGAGGAATTATTGCGCAGGGGGAAAACTGTTGGGCTTCCGAAGATGTTAAAGTGTATAAAAATGGTGCTTTAGTTCCATCGTCGAGCTATGTCACAGGAGAAGTTACTGTCATGCAGACGGCATATGATGGGACAACCCAAACGAAAGCTTTCTTATCCGATATGACTAATTATCAAAGTATTTTAGGTTGGCAGTTAGGGCCTTATAACCCATGGGCTTCCACAACAAATACTAAGGGATATCCAATTCTGCAGTGGCTATTCCTGCGAGGGGATTATGAGAATTATTATTAATATTAAAAAAGCCTTTGGAAAAATATCCAAAGGCTTTTTTAATAGTTCGGATAAGAGCTGTTGCCTACAATTGTTTTTCTAGCTTTTCAACTAAAACTGATTTTGGTACAGCACCGATTTGTTTATCTACAATTTCTCCATTTTTGAAGAAAAGTAAAGCAGGAATATTACGAATCCCGTATTTCACTGAAATATCAGCGTTATGGTCTACATTTACTTTACCAACCACCGCTTTACCTTCGTATTCTTTTGCAATTTCATCCACAATCGGACCTACCATACGACATGGTCCACACCATTCGGCCCAAAAGTCAATCAAGACGGGTTTATCGGATTTTAATACAACCTCATCGAAGGTGTTGTCTGTAATTTCTAATGCCATAATTATATCCTCTCTTGTTATATTATACAAATATAAATAAAACCTGTTAAATGAAATCTTTATTCTACTGTGATATTATCTATGGCCTATCAATTTAATCTATATTTGATTCCCTCAAGTTCTTCAAGTCCAGCCAACAGCTCATTTGTCAATTTAATTTTTGTTACTTTAGCTGGCATTTCTACCGATATTTCATCCTGGACATCTACTATCTTAAATTTTAACGCACAGTTAGCTTGTTCACCTTCTATTTGAGTAGATTGTACCAACTTATCGATACTCGTTACGATATCCTCATTTAATTTATGGAGAGCGATTTGAATGGTAAAGCTTTTTGCTAATTTATCGCGCAATTCCGACAAAAGCTGAATGTTTTTGAGTTCAAATCCCCAATTTCCTACTTGCTTGAATCTTTCTTGAACCAAACCCCTGATTTGTACAAAATACCCTTCTTGGAGATAACCTTTAAATTTGACATAGTCCTCTCCGAAAATGGCAATGTCATACGAGTCAGAATAATCTTCTATAATAAATGATCCGAAAGGTTTTCCTGCCTTGGATATCCGGTGCGCTACATTCGAAATGATGCCACCAACAATGATCTCCTTATTTTTTATTCTATTGAATTCTATAAGGATATCTTCCTCGACTTCAGACGCTTTTGCTTTATTGATCAATTGTAGATCAGCAACTCTATTGTGGCAAAAATGATCGATCTCAAGCTTATAGTTGTCTAAGGGATGGCTGGTAAGATATATCCCGATAACATCCTTCTCATATTTTAACTTTTCGATCAGCCCCCATTGTGGGCAGGGGGGCAACAGCGGCTCGGGCAAAGAAACTGACGCGCCACCGCCAAATAAGCTTGCTTGCGCCGACTGCTCATTTTCCTTGAAGCGCTGTCCAAACTTGACCGCTTTCTCAATGCCGGTAAGCCCGTCGCTATCCTTGAAAAAATACTGTGCACGGTGGGTATCTTTAAAGCTGTCAAACCCACCTGCGTAGGCAAGACTTTCAAAAGCTTTCTTATTTGCTGCACGCAGGTCTACTCGCTTAGCAAAATCAAAAATAGATTTGTAGGGCTCTTTCGTGCGCGTCTGCACAATCGTATCGACAGCTCCGGCGCCTACGCCTTTTACAGCACCTATTCCAAAACGAATGGCTCCATTTTCGTTGACGGTGAATTTGTAATGCGATTCATTCACATCGGGCCCCAGTACTTCCAGTCCCATATGTTTACACTCTTCCATGAAGAAAGTCACCTGTTTGATGTCGTTCATGTTATTAGACAGGACGGCAGCCATATATTCTGCCGGATAATGTGCTTTTAAGTAGGCTGTTTGATAAGCTACCCAGGCATAGCAGGTAGAATGTGATTTATTAAAAGCGTAGCTCGCGAAAGCTTCCCAGTCTGTCCATATCTTTTCTAATATTTTCGGATTATGACCATTCTCCGCTGCCTGTCCGATGAATTTAGGCTTCATCTTATCCAATACCGCCTTTTGCTTCTTACCCATTGCTTTACGCAGTACATCGGCATCACCTTTAGAAAAACCTGCTAATTTTTGGGAGAGAAGCATGACTTGCTCCTGGTACACTGTAATACCATAAGTTTCCTTCAAATACTCCTCACATGCATCCAAGTCATAGGTTATCGGTTCTATACCATGCTTACGCTTAATAAAAGAAGGTATATATTCCATTGGCCCAGGTCGATATAAAGCGTTCATCGCTATAAGATCAGCAAAAACTGTAGGCTTCAGTTCTTTCATATACTTCTGCATGCCAGGCGACTCGTATTGGAACACACCTATCGTTTCACCGCGTTGAAATAGTTCGTAAGTCAATGTATCATCGATAGGAAAATTGTCAGGGTCGAGCTCAACACCATGACGCAATCTGACATTGACGACAGTATCCTTGATCAAGGTCAAAGTCTTTAAACCCAGGAAGTCCATCTTCAATAGTCCTGCGCTTTCCACGACAGAGTTATCGAATTGTGTGACATAAAGATCTGAATCTTTTGCCAATGACACCGGGACAAAATTGGTGATGTCGTCGGGTGTGATAATCACACCACAGGCATGTATACCGGTATTCCGCATAGACCCCTCCAATACACGCGCCTGCTTAATCGTCTCTGCCTCAAGTCCGGCACCATCCGCAAGCGATTTTAACCGATTGACTGATTCCAACTCTTCTGATCGCAGGACCTCTTTCAGGGCTTTATCCTCCATGTTGAAGATCTTGCTCAATTTCAAGTTTGGAATAAGTTTAGCGATCTCGTTTGCATCTGATAAGGGCAGGTCTAGTACACGGGCTGTATCTTTAATCGACGACTTAGCCGCCATTGTACCATAGGTAATAATCTGCGCAACCTGGGATGCACCATATTTGTCAATGACATACTGCATGACGCGTCCCCGTCCTTCATCATCAAAGTCAATATCAATATCAGGCATCGACACACGATCAGGATTCAGGAAACGCTCAAATAGAAGATCGTACTGAATAGGATCTAAGTTGGTTATTCCTAAACAATAGGCAACCGCTGACCCCGCCGCGGATCCTCGCCCGGGGCCTACAGACACACCCATATTTCTAGCCGCAGCAATAAAATCCTGGACGATCAGGAAATATCCCGGATATCCTGTACGCTCGATTGTAGCAAGTTCAAAATCAAGTCTTTCACGGATTTCTGGTGTAATTTCATGATATCTTTTTTCTGCACCAACATATGTTAAGTGCCGTAAATAAGCATTTTCACCCCGTTTACCACCATCGACATCGTCTTGTGAATCCTGGAACTCTGAGGGAATTTCAAACTTCGGAAGCAAGACATCCCTGTTCAACGAGTATACCTCAATCTTGTCCAGAATTTCCTGAATATTCAGGATTGCTTCAGGGAGATCTGCAAAGACCTTCTTCATTTCATCTCCCGACTTGAAATAATATTCCTGGTTGGGCATTCCATAGCGAAAACCACGTCCTCTCCCTATGGGGGTAGACAATTTCTCACCATCTTTGACACATAAAAGAATATCATGGGCATGGGCATCAGATTTCCGGACATAGTAGGTATTGTTGGTGGCGATTAATTTGACATCATGCTTCGCTGCTAACTTTACCAAAGTGTCATTCACACGATTTTCATCTTCCTGGCCGTGTCGCATGATTTCGATATAGAAATCACCGCCAAAATTTTCTTTCCACCATACTAAAGCTTCTTCCGCCGGATTTTCACCAATGTTCAATACTTTGTTTGGAATTTCTCCATACAAGTTTCCCGATAGCACGATAATCCCTTCCGTATAGCGCTGCACAACTTCTTTATCTATACGAGGGACATAATAAAACCCCTCGGTATAAGCGATAGAGGCCATCTTTGCTAAATTGTGATAACCTGTCTTGTTTTTCGCTAAGAACACGACCTGGTAGCCGTTGTCCTTTCTTGTTTTGTCTTTCCTGTCTTCACAGATATAGAACTCACAGCCTACTATAGGTTTTATTTCTTGCCCCGGATCAACTTCTTTATTGTGTGCTATAATTCTGCTGACGAACTGAAAAGCACCCATCATATTGCCATGATCAGTCAGAGCGACAGCCGGCATATTATATTCAATAGCAGCCGATGCCAGACCACCAATAGAGATTGTGGATTGTAATACCGAAAACTGGGAGTGGTTATGTAGATGGACAAAAGGTGCATCTTGCAAAGCTGCTAATAGTGCATCATCAATTACGGTAGTGTCTGCAGGCTGATCACGTTTACGTATGGTATCCGAAGCAGCTTTCAGGTTAATATGTGTTAACCCTACTGTCGCTATTGTGTCCGGATTTAGCTCTTTAAACGTTATGAAGTAGCCCGTATCTACCTGCAATTCTTCAGGCGTGAATACCTCACGTCGAACAAGCTCAAAGAAACAACGTGTAGTTGCCTCAACATCGGCAGTTGCATTGTGGGCCTCAGCGAAAGGTACCCCAAACAGGTACGAATGCAATTCGGTAAGGTTGGGTAATTTAAAACGCCCGCCGCGACCACCGGGTAATTGCAACAACTCAGCCGTAATCTCCGTACAGGTGTCCAGCACAGGCATGTTAGCCATTGGACTCTCAACACCATAACGGTAAAACTCGCACCCCATGATATTGATGTCAAAACCAATGTTTTGGCCGACGACAAATTTTGCCTTCTCTAAAGCCTCATTGAATTTTGTGAGAACCTCAGGTAACGGAACACCTTGTTCAAGTGCTAATTCTGTAGAGATACCATGTATTTTTTCCGAGTCATAAGGTATGTTGAACCCATCCGGCTTAATCAGGTAATCTTGATGCTCAATAAGACGTCCCATCTCATCGTGCAATTGCCAGGCGATCTGAATACATCTTGGCCAATTGTCCGTATCGGTAATGGGAGCATCCCAACGTTTGGGTAAACCTGTTGTTTCGGTATCAAATATTATATACATAGCTTCTCTTTAGTGCACATCCAAAATTACTCAAATACTCCCACATTCGCCATTATCATACAAAAGTAAAACTGCCTTTTTGCATTTTATTTTGTGAAAAATAAATTTTTACTTTGCATCAAAACTTTTGAATTATTTAATATAAAAGTCAAAAGTAAAAAAGTGTTGACGTATGAGAATAAATTTACGTGCTGTATTATATGTATTAACCTTATTTGTGTGTACCCAGGGCTTTAGCCAAAGCATCGATATCCGGGGACGCGTACTGGATGCACAGACAAAAGAAGCAATTTCCTTTGCTACTGTAGCCGTCGTAGGTAGTAGCAACAGCACTTACACGGACGACAATGGTAATTTTAATTTGGCGATACCTGATCCAAAATCTACAGTACGGGTTTCGTATGTCGGTTATATCAGTCAGGATTTGGATATCTCCCGCAAAAATACAAATTTTCAGATTTTACTCGAAACTGAGAATATTATTGAAGAGGTCGTTGTAAAAAAAACGAAACTTAAATATTCCAATAAAGATAATCCGGCGGTAGAGTTGATCCGGCAGGTCATCGCTCATCGTGATTCCAATAGAATGGCCGGGCAGGATTTTGTCCAGTACGAACAATATGAAAAAATATCCTTGGGTTTGAGTAATCTTTCTTCAACATTCAAAGACAAAAAGATTTTTAAAAAATATCAGTTCCTTTTTAAAAAGGATAACGAATCGGCAGATGAAAAATACATATTGCCGGCATATATTGAAGAGAAAGTTTCGAAAATCTACTACCGTAAAAATCCGCAAAAAACCAAACAATATATTCTCGCGGAGCAACGTGCCGAGTTTGACCCAAAATTTGTAGATAATAATGGGATATCCAATTATTTCAATAAACTGTACGAACATATCGATATCTACGACAACGATATTACCTTATTGACGAATCAATTTTTGAGTCCCATTGCAAATTCGGCACCTACGTTTTATCGTTTCTATATCACGGATACCGTCAGGACGCCCGGACAGGAGCTGGTGGAGCTCAGCTTTTTTCCGCGCAGTAAGAGTGACTTATTGTTCCAGGGTAAATTGTATATTACACTCGATGGGCAATATGCTGTGCAGGAAGCCAAGATGGAAGTGAATGAAGATATTAACCTTAACTTTGTCAGGGATCTTCAGGTCGAACTTGCTTTTGCGAAAGATAACCAACAAAAATACTATCTGAATAAAAGCAGTCTTGGTATCGATTTTGCATTGACGGAAAAAGGAAAAGGAATTCGGGGAAATAGAATTGTCTATTATAAAGACTATATCAATGGTAAGCAACAACCTGACAGTCTATATGCCGGTGATGCCGTTGTTAAAATGCCACTTCCTGCTGTCGAAGAAAGTGATGAAACGTATTGGGCAAATCTAAGATTTGAACCACTCAGTCCGGAAGAACAAAATATTTATCGCAATATTGATTCTTTACAATTGATGCCCTCTTTTCGTCGGATTATGGACATTGGGGCATTGGTACTTGCAGGCTATAAGCAAGCTGGGCCGGTAGAAATAGGACCCGTAAATACTTTTTATAGTTATAACCCTGTCGAGGGATTCCGTTTGCGCGTAGGTGGACGTACCACAGATGTGTTAAGTACACGCTTCTATTCGGAAGGGTATGCAGCATATGGCTTCTTAGATCAGAAATGGAAATATTTTCTAAGTGGCACCTACTCGTTGAATAATAAATCGATTTATACCTTTCCCCAGCATTATCTCCGTGCTTCCTTTCAGCGTGATACTAAGATCCCGGGTCAAAACCTGGAATTTGTGCAGGAGGACAATATATTTTTGTCATTTAAACGAGGTGAAAACGAAAGTTATCTGTATAACGATATCTATCGCGTAGACTATAAGGTTGAGTTTGAAAATAACCTTTCTGTCGTTGCTGGTTTAAGTAAATGGAAACAGGAGCCTGCGGGTGTATTGAAATATACCTTGCCTGGTACAGCTGAAAGAGCACCCTCTTTTGTACAAGATCTTCATACCACAGAGGCATCAATAGGTTTACGATGGGCTCCCAACGAGGAGTATTACCAAGGCAAATTATACCGTACGCCGTTTTTTAATAAATATCCTATTTTCACCTTAAATTATACGGCGGGTATTAAGGGTTTTTTAGATGGACAGTATAGCTACCATAACTTCACTGCCGGTGTTTTCAAGCGTGTGTATCTATCGCAGTTTGGATATGCGGATGTCAATATCGATGGAGGGTATATTTTGGGAAGCAATTTGCCGTTTCCTTTGCTGACTATACACCGGGCAAATCAGACCTATGCGTATCAATTGCAATCCTACAACTTAATGAACTTTTTGGAGTTTGTATCAGACCACCATGCAGCACTCAATGTACAATATTATATGAATGGGTTTGTGTTGAATAAGATACCTCTGTTAAAGCGGCTTCAACTACGGGAAGTGTTTAGTCTAAAAGGAGTATACGGTGGATTGCGGAGGGAGAACAACCCTACCTATAATGATCAGGTCTTTGCCTGGCAGACCAACTCGAAAGGAGAGATATCTTCCTTTACCTTCGGTTCGGAGCCTTACATGGAAGCTAGCGCGGGGTTATCAAATATCTTCAAAATATTGCGTGTAGATGTGGTAAAGCGTTTGAATTATCTCGATCACCCTTCGATATCGGAGTGGGGGGTGCGTGCCCGCGTAAAATTTGATTTCTGATGTACCGAAATTAACATGATTTTTCGTTAAATCTTGGAAACAATTATATCTTTGCGGGGGTCGCAACGATATAATTATGGATTTTTACAAAAATGCGCCTAGCGTATTACTAGCCGTAGACTGTGTTATTTTTGGTTTTGATGGTGAATCGTTGAACATTTTGCTGTTCAAAAGAGCGATAGAACCGGAGATTAATAAGTGGAGTTTACCAGGAGGATTTGTAAACGCTGATGAATCTCCCGAAGTTGCGGCAGCCCGTGTATTGAAAAAACTGACAGGATTAGAAAATATATATGTCGAGGAATCGTTAGTCTTTGGCGATCCTCATCGGGAAACCTATCGGCGTGTCGTGAGCATTACCTATTATGCTTTGATCGATACCAATAAATATAAACACAGTATTACCGACGAATATGAGGCGAAATGGTTTCCTTTAAGTGATTGTCCACCGTTGATTTTCGATCATCAACAGATGATAGAGGTAGCTAAACGTAAGTTGCGGTCTAAAGCAGCGCTTTACCCTATACTATTTGAGTTGCTTTCCGAGAAGTTTACACTTCCGCAAATAGCGCTACTCTACGAGAAAACCTATGATATCGAGTTAGATAGAAGAAATTTCAACAGGAAACTGCTTAATTCCGGGCTTCTTATCAAGCTGCAGGAAAAAGATAAGACGAACTCTAAACGTGGTGCCTATTACTTTAAATTGGATAAGGAAGTCTATAGAGAAAAAATTATGTCTTTTTTGAGGTACCTTCCGAGCTGGAATATCGGGTCGGAAAAAGAGCAATAAAAAAAGGTTTTCAAACGGGGAGAATGAAAACCTTTACTAACCAATTATAAACCTAAATTATGATAGTACAAATATAGTGTATTTATGACACATAATCCAAATTTATTTTTAAAAAAAATTAATAATTTAATTTTTTGTGCCCCTAATGCACTTTAAATGCTGTTTCTATCGTATAACTTTTATTTCAGTTCTGCGATTTAACTGTCTTCCTTCGTTGGTATCGTTGCTGGCGACAGGCAGTCTGTCACCATATCCTTTGCTCATAATGCGCGAAGCAGCAATACCATTCTGAAGTAGGTACTGCTTAACCGCATTGGCCCGGTTTTCTGACAACTTATCATTCAATTCTTTATTTCCCGTATTGTCGGTATGACCTCCGACCTCGATTTTTGTTGTCGGATTAATTTTCAGAAATTTTAGGAGCAATTGAAGGTCACTCTTCGAGGGCGATAACAGATTATATTTATTTGTGTCGAAATATACATTACCGAGCTTGGTCGTATTGCCCGGCTCGATCGTTGAAAGCAATATTTCCGTAATAAATTTCTCGTTGGCCAGATTCGTATCTGTTAGATCATATTGCCGGGAATCGAAGAGATACCCTTCACGTTGTACATGTACGGCATAGTTTTGGCCTATAGGAAGCGTGGCGATAAACTTTCCATCCTGCTCATCCGACTGGTCTTCAAATACAATATCCTGTGAAGCTGTGTTCGTTACTGAAATCTTAGCCGCTAAAGGTTGTTTATTGTTTGCGTCACGTACCGTACCCGCGATATAAGCCACCGGGTTAGGTTTAATAAAATCCGGTAAAGTAAACTCGTGAATATCCAGCCGATACGTTGCCGTGTCCTGTGAAGAAAAATATCCCATAGCCCCGTTCATACTGACATGTATCGCCGTCTGGTTATAACTATCATTAATTGGTTTGCCTAGATTTACCGGCATTGTCCAGTTGCCGCTGGTATCCACCTTGCTCATATACAGATCCTGGCCTCCATAACCCGGCCAGCCATTGGAGGCAAAATATAGCGTCTTGTTGTCCGCGTGTATATAAGGTGCGCTTTCATCGTATGGCGTGTTGATGTTTTTGCCCAGATTGACAGGCTCTTTCCATTGACCATTACGATCCAGTTCACTCTTCCAGATATCGTTTCCTCCCATTCCGCCAGCCCGGTTGCTGACGAAATAGAGTGTTCGTCCATCGGCAGAAATAGCTGGTTGTGCTTCCCAGCCTTTGGTATTGATGGGTGCGCTTAATAACATTGGTGTAGACCATCGACCGTTCTCTTTCTTGGCGACATAGATATCGCAGCTACCTTGTCCGTTCGGGCGATTGCAGCCTGTAAAGAAAAGATACTTGCCATCTGGGGATATACAGTGTGCTCCTTCATTAAAATTAGCCGAATTGATTTCTCCGACGAGCTTTTTTGCTTCCGTCCAATCGTTTGATCCGGTCAATCTGCTTTCGTAAAAATTCTCCTGATTATTTTCCTTACGGGTAAAAATAATTGTACTGTTGTCGGCTGTCAACTTTGGGAAATATTCATCATTTGAGGTGTTGATCGACGGCGGCAATTTACGGCGGCTGATTGGCATAACCTGGTCCATACGTAGCGCAAAATGACAGTCGGCAATATACTTGTCCACGAGATTTTTTGTTTTCTCGGTAATATTTCCCTCGCGGTAACGCTTAAGATAAGGGAGAGCTTCTGTATACCGGCCTGTATGCAGGAGTGACTCACCCAGACCAAATAGGGTGAGCGTAGTAAGCGTAGGATTGAGATGCATGACCTCTTCATAGCAGGGGACGGCCTGTCTGAAGTGTTGTTGTTTACGATGGATATCTCCGAGTTGTTGATAAGCAGTGGCGAATGCCGGATCTTCGGAGACAGCTTTTCTCAGTAGAGTTATAGCAGCCTTATAATCGTGAAACTGTAAACTTTGAAGTCCTTTTTCATAGTATTGTTGGGCTTTTCTATTGCTCGACTTCTGCTGACCCGAGGCAGGGGTGAAGAAGAGACCGATGCAGCAGAAGAACAGTCCTATGCGTAATACTTGGTTCATGGGGAAGCATTTTGCACCTTAAAAGTAGAAAAGTTTTGTGACAAAATCGTTGATTTTGCAAAAATCTATGTCATCTTAACTTTTTGCTTAACCGTTTTCCAGAACTCGCCTAAGCGAGTCTAAAAAACGGGTTAGGTGACTTTTCCAAAATGAGTACTCGTTTTGTATAAATTGAGTACTCATTTTACCCAAATTGAGTACTCAATTTTGTAAAAGCGCTTAGGTGATTTTTCAAAAAGGCCTAAGTCGTTTTTCCAGGACGCCTAACCCAAAAGGCAAACTGGATGAGCGCATATTGAATACGACCTCAATAATGCTTAGGGGATATTTAAATATTTATGCGTTTGTAACGATATTTCCCATAGGGGATGATCTTTAACGTATTCAATGATAAGTGGCGTCATTTCCTGCATTTTAGACCATTCAGGTTGTAAATAGAGCTTGCAGTCGGGGTGTACACGTGCAGCATGTTCTTCCGCCCAGGCGAAATCACTTTTGTTGAACACAATAACTTTTAGTTCGCCGGCAGCATCCAACACATCTTTTCGGGGGGCTTTGAACTTTTTCGGTGAGAGGCAGATCCAGTCCCAATGGCCACTGAGCGGATAAGCACCGGATGTCTCCATAAAGGTTTTTATGCCTTCGGCCTGCAGGCGACTGGTAAGAAGATCCAGGTTGTAGAGCAAGGGCTCCCCTCCGGTGACGACAACCGTTTTGGCCGGATGGAGGGAGGCCTGTTCGACGATAGTTTCCACAGGTGTCAAGGGATGCAGGTCCGCATTCCAGCTCTCCTTGACGTCACACCAATGACAGCCGATATCACACCCGCCGAGACGGATAAAATAAGCCGCCTTACCGGTATGAAATCCCTCACCTTGAATAGTGTAGAATTCTTCCATCAGAGGAAGTAAAGAGCCGTCTTGAGGAACCTGACTTGACATTCTTTCTTTTTTATGGTGCAAAGGTACGAAATAATAGCGTATCGATAACGTCGGAATACACTTGTATTTTTGGATGGAAATATTATCTTTGTTTCATACAATTATAATACTGAATATGGCATTGTTGGTCAGGATTGTCGTTTTCATTATCGCCGCTTTCGCCGGTATAACTGCGAGCTATGCCGACGGTTCGAAAGATATGTATCC
>JBEBVG010000047.1:0-20996 GCA_040392845.1 Sphingobacterium sp.
CCATCTCTATCTAAGTTGACGAAAACGAGTTTATCAATAGAGAGGATCGTTTTTCGTGTAATCTTGTTGCGGACTTCACATTTCATCGTAATAGATGTTGTTCCAAAATGTGTAGCAGTGATACCCAATTCTATAATGTCACCTTGTTTGGCAGAACTGACGAAGTTGATTTCAGAAATATATTTGGTTACAACATGCGGATTGCCTAGCTGAACAATAGCGTAAATGACAGCTTCTTCATCTATCCATCTCAATAACGTTCCACCGAATAGCGAACCGTTAGGGTTCAAGTCTTCCGGTTTTATCCATTTTCGTGTGTGAAAGTTCATGATAAACTAGTGTAAGTGATAAAAAAAGAGGTAAAACGTTTGTCTTACCTCTATATGATTTTAAGCATGTATCGCTCGATTGGCCGTGGCCGCTAAAGCTGCTTCTTTAAATGCTTCCGTGTATGTAGGATGGGCGTGGCAAATACGTCCGATATCTTCGGCAGAAGCCCTATATTCCATGGCAACCACAGCTTCGGCAATCATGTCTGCTGCACGTGGTCCTATCATATGTACACCTAAAATTTCATCGGTATCGTTATCAGCTAATACTTTGATAAAACCATCTGTGTCTCCTGATGCTTTGGCTCTACCTGATGCCTTAAAGGAAAACGATCCTGATTTAAACTTCTTGCCTGCTTCCTTCAGTTGATCTTCTGTCAACCCGACAGAAGCTACTTCGGGCCAGGTATAGACGACACCTGGAATCAGGTTATAATCAATATGAGGTTTTTGCCCGGCAATACGCTCTGCAACGTATACACCTTCATCCTCCGCCTTATGGGCTAGCATTGCACCTTTTACAACATCACCGATAGCATATATACCTTCCACAGTAGTCTCCAGGTGATCGTTAACAGGGATTTTGTTGCCTCTCTCTTCTGGAGTGATACCGATATTTTCTAGACCTAAACCTTGGGTATAAGCTACTCGTCCGACAGATACAATGCAATAATCTCCTTCAAAAGAAACAGCCTGTCCTTTGCCGTCTTCTGCTGTTACAGTCACCTTTTTACCTTTTGTGGTGGCTCCTGTCACTTTATGTCCCAGATAAAATTCCATGCCGAGCGATTTTTTGAGTACGCGCTGTAGTTCTTTTCCCAGACTGCTGTCCATCGTGCTAATGATGGATTTAGCAAACTCTACGACTGATACTTTTGCTCCAAGACGTGCATATACCGATCCTAGCTCTAGTCCTATGACACCTCCACCAATAACGATGAGGTGTTTAGGAACCTCTGTCAGGTTTAATGCCTCTGTAGAAGTAATAATTCTTTTTTTATCGATAGGGAGAAAAGGTAAGGCTGTAGGCTTGGAGCCTGTTGCGATAATGATGTTTTTTCCTTTAATTTCTTCTGCCTGCCCATCTTTCCTGGTGATTTTGATGGTGTTTTTGTCAACAAAGGAGCCTAAACCTTCATAGGTATCCACTTTATTCTTTTTGAAAAGAAACGAAATTCCGGCTGTGTTTTGCGCAATGACATCGTTCTTTCTCTCGATCATTCGCTTAATATCGATGTTTAGATTACTTGCGGAGATTCCGTGATCAGCAAAAACATGCTGCGCATTATGATAATGTTCGGAGGTATCTAATAATGCCTTAGAAGGAATACAGCCTACATTCAGACATGTTCCCCCAAAAGAACTATATTTTTCTATTATGGCTGTTTTCAACCCTAGTTGGGCACAACGGATAGCGGCGACATAACCGCCAGGGCCACTACCTATTACTATAACATCATATTGCATCTTCTTGAATTTAAAATTTGCAGCTAAGTTAAGACTTATCCAGAAAAAAAGAAACCGTCTTCTACATTTGACAGGGCAAACACAGAAGACGGTCTTCGTATCTAACTATAACAAATGTTATGACTTATTCTGCAACAATTTTTCCTTGCATGACACCGTAATGTCCGGGAAAACTACAGATAAACGGATATACACCCTTTTCTAAAGTAAAGGTAATTTTATCCTCTTCACCGGGACCTAAAAGTTTGGTATGTGCAACGATAGAAGATAAAGAAGATTTTGGAATATAGTCGTCAGCACTGGCAGCTGCAGCTTCACCACCGAAAGTAGGTAAATCTACGTTAGGTTGAAGAACCACAAAATTATGTCCCATTGACTCCTTCGGCATTTCTCCGACATTTTTTAAGGTAACCTCTACTGGCTCTCCGGCTTTGACGCGCATCAATTCGATATTGAATTTCATCTGGTCGTTGCCTTCAATAGACCAGGTGTTGGACAAAGCTACGTTTTCAATACCAGGCACAGCTTCTACTTCTGTGGTTTCCGAGGTTTCTTCGGTAGTTGCCGTTTGAGTGTCGTTACTGTTGGAGTTGGACGCATTGTTACATGCAACAAATATTAATCCAGCTGCTAAAAATGGAATTACAAATAATTTTTTCATTGCTTTGATCTTTGTTAACAGGTATAAAGTTACATCATTTTATTTATAGTATCATGTCATAATACTATAATTATTGATTTTCTTCAGGATTTATATGGCATACTTTGACAATTTTATTATATAATTCGACAGGGTTAAAAGGTTTGCCAATAACTTCGTCAGCTCCCACTTCAAAAGCGGCCTCCTGTTCGTGTTCTAATACGGAGGCTGATATGGTGATAATAGGTATTTTGCGTACATATTCCACGTAGCTTGCCCTTATCTGCTTGATGGCATCAAACCCACTCATAACAGGCATATGGGTGTCCATGAGTATAACATTGTAAGTAGCTTTATCGATGGCCTCCAAAGCAAGTCGGCCATTCCTGACAATGGTTACATTACAGCTCCACGTTTGGAGCATGTGGGACAGCATGAAGCTATTCAGGTCATTGTCTTCAGCGATGAGCACATTTAGATTTTTTAGCTTTGGTAGTTGATTATAAAGAAAGTCTTTACGGTTTTTGACACTTTCTGCTCCGTATATTTCCTCCATTTCTACTACAAACGAAAATTGAGAACCGTGTCCGTAGTCACTCTCTGCATAGACGACACCATTGAGTAGCTTGGCCAGTCTTTTGACAATAGCCAAGCCTAAACCGGTACCACCAAATTTCTTCGTTATACCATCATCACCTTGCTCAAAGGCCAGAAATATTTTTTCGACAGCCTCAGGTTTGATGCCGATGCCTGTATCTTTTACCGTAAATTTGATCTTGACGTGATTATCTTGTTTGCCCAGGCTTGTCGCCGAAAGTAATATCTCGCCATGGTCTGTGAATTTTAAACTGTTTGAAATAAAATTCGAAATGATCTGCTGGAGGCGTAATGAATCAAATTTAACGTATTTGGGAAGATCAGGATCTACATCAACCCGAAAATCAATTTGTTTATTTAATGCCTTGATGCGGAAAAACTTTTCAATATCCAATAGAAGATTTTCTAGATGAAATTCTTCCATTTCAATTTTAAGTTTGTCCGAATCGATTTTCGAAATGTCGAGTATATCGTTAATAATGAGCAGTAGCGAATCGGAAGCCATCTCCAATCTGTTGATCCAGTCCTGATGTTCCTGACTTAGATTGGCATTTTTGAGCATCTGGACGATACCCACAATTCCGTTGATAGGTGTTCGGATTTCGTGGCTCATATTTGCTAAGAATATTTCCTTTGACATGCGAGCGTCTTCGGCTTCCTGGTGTGCCTGGATCAACGCTTTTTTTGAGAGCTCAAGTTCATGGTTTTTCTGGATGATCTCCTCCTGAATGTGGATTTGTTTGATGAAGGATTTGACTTTAGCAATAGTAATTTCGGGATTTAAGGGCTTGTAAAGATAATCTACAGCGCCACTTTGCAAACCTTGGATCAAGAACTTGTCTTCTTTAGAAATCGCTGTCACCATAATAGCCAAAATATGGGAAGTTTTAGGATTTGACTTCAATAAGGAAACGAATTCAAATCCGTTTATATCGGGCATTTGGACATCTACCAATGCAATAGAAATATCATTTTTCCAACAGATTTTTAATGCTTCATTTGGATCTGTTGAGCAAATTATATTGATGCTTTCAATCCCGGAGAGCAGAGCTTGCAGACTAATGATATTTTCTTCTTTATCATCTAATATTAAAAGATTGATATTTTTCATGCCACGCTGTTCATGTAAGGTTTCTAAAAAAGTTGATAATATCTGGTTGGGTTAAGACGATGGCTGTTGGATTTACATCCAATGCATATCTTGGCATTGTATCGATGAGCGCCTCTTCAGGGTGCTGTATGAAGACATTGCCCCCGTTTTCGTGGATAGTTCTTAAACCATCGCCTCCGTCATGATTGGCGCCAGACAATAAGAATGCCGTACAATTTGTCGTATAAATCTCGGCGGCTGTGTCAAACAAGACGTCAATAGAGGGTCTGGAATAGTTGACAGGATCGGATGTGTCCAAAGAAAATGTACAGTCGGGTTCGATCAGGAGGTGGTAACCTGGCGGCGCGAAGTAAATACCATTTTTTTGAATTTCCGTTTTATCGACGACGGAAATAACATTCCTTTGGAGTCGTTGGGCCAAAGAATGTTCAATTTGTGTGTCGTAACGTGGATTGCGATGTATTACTATACAAATGGCAGCCGAAATCTTCGGTGGCAATGCATCTAAAATATCTAAAATCAAATTATATGATCCGGCAGATCCCCCAATCAATATAATCTCCTGGGCTATACTCATTATTTAACTTTTTGAAATATATTATAATTCTTGTCGACAATCTTAAATTTCTCTTTGATGGCATGTCCATATAAACTTTCTTTGGCTCCCAGGCATAGGAAGCCAAATAGATTTAAAGACTCGTAAAATAGATTTAATACCCGTTCTTGTAAGTTTTTGTCAAAATAGATCATCACGTTTCGGCAAGATATAAACTGAAATTCATTAAATACGTGGTCTGATACGAGGTTATGTAGAGAAAAAAGCGTTTTCGATCGGTATTCGTTGTTGATGATGGCAGCATCGTACATCGAGGTATAATGGTCAGACAACGATGATAAACTATATATTTTGTTGAAATTCTCAGAATACTGTTTTATCTTTTCTGAAGAATATACGCCATTTTTGGCTATTTCCAAAGCCTTCTGACTAATATCCGTACCGTAAATAAAAGATCTGTCAAGGATATTTTCTTTGTGCAGAAGTATTGCCAGGGCATAAGCTTCTTCGCCAGTCGCACAACCGGCACTCCATAAGCGGATCTGCGGAAAGGTTTTGAGGTAAGGTATAACATACTCCCGTAAAGCTTGGAAAAATAGGGGATCTCTGAACATCTCGGTTACGTTCACAGAAACTTCCTGCATAAGATATGTCGTAAATCCCTCCATATTTAATATGGCATTTTTCAAATCCACCATATCCATTTTTTCGAGTACCATCAATCGCTCCAATCGCCGTTTTAAAGAGGATTTGGAATAACCGGATAGATCGAAGTCTGAAGACATTCGTAACAGGTACACAAGGTCTTCTAACTCTTCAAAAGATATAGCTTTATGTCGATCTAGCCCAGCCATATTTGCATGAGTGATGTAAGTTTATCGATATCAATAGGTTTGCTGACATAATCGTTTGCCCCTATTTGTAAAGACTTTTCTTTATCTCCCTTCATCGCTTTTGCAGTGACGGCCAATATGGGTGTGTTTTTATATTTTATATTGCTCCGGATTTGTTGAATAGCCTCGAGGCCATCCATTTCAGGCATCATAATATCCATCAATATAATATCGATTTTTTCACCACGATCTTCCATGATTTTCACTGCTTCCAGGCCATTATTAGCAATCTCTATATTCATATTATAAGCTTGCAGGGAAGTCGATAAAGCAAAAACATTTCGCATATCGTCGTCCGCAATCAAAACTGTTTTTCCCTCTAAATTATTACCATACGCTAATGCATTTATTTTTTTAGGATCTCTGAATGGTTTGTAGGACACATCATTCATTTTGTTGAGGAATAGCTGGACTTCATCGATAAGACGGTCGTTGGATTTGTCCGATTTAAGGATAGTGGCCCGGGTATATGAAAGTATCTTATCGTGTTGTTCCTTGGTAAGGACTGCCGCAGTGTTGACAATTATTGGAATATTGTTGAATTCGGGTTTTTCTCTTATTTTTTCAATAAATTCAACTCCATTACCATCCGGTAGTACTAAATCCAAAATGATGCAGTCTATGCTGGATTCTTCATTCATTTTCTTTATACCGCTTTCGATGGAGAAGGCTTGAATGATATTAATATGGTGTTCGGAAAATGTATTTTTAATGAAATCGCTTTGAAGTTCCTGGTCTTCGATGAGCAGGACCTTTTTTACGGAGCTACTAAGATTCAGGTCGATGTTTTTGAATGTTTCTTGTATAGCTTCTTCGGTAACTGGTTTATGCATGAACCCTATAGCTCCCTTTTCCAGAAAATCTTTTTTACTGAAAGTTGCTGCGGACATCATATGTATAGGGATGTGTCTGGTATTTTCATCTGCCTTTAAAATGTCCAGTACTTCCCAACCATCGGATATGGGTAGCATTACGTCCAGGATAATAGCACTAGGGATACGCTCTTTGGCTAATTTGATACCCATAGCACCATCGTGTGCTAACTGTACATTGAAGCCATAATTTGTTGCAAACCCTTTGAGGATGTCAGCGAAATTTACATCATCTTCGATGATAAGTATTTCCCGGCCTTTGCTTTCAGATACAGCCTGTTTTCTGGAAACCTCTTTTTGTGGCGGTGTTAATGATTTAGATTTGTCTTCAATATTACCCTTTGTTAATTCCAGGGGAATAACTAAAGTAAAGGTGCTTCCTTTGTCGATCTCGCTCTCCAATTGTATTTTGCCTTGCAATAGAAACGCGATTTCACGACTTATTGAAAGCCCGAGGCCTGTCCCGCCATATTTTCTGTTGGTCGAACCATCCTCCTGCTTGAAAGCATCAAAGATAAGCTCTTGTTTCTCTACAGATATGCCTTTCCCAGTGTCTTTTACTTCAAAATGAATGTGATCGTCTTTCACATATATCGATAAGGTTACCTTACCCCGCTTTTCTGTAAACTTGAAAGCGTTGGAAAGAAAGTTTTTAAGAACTTGTTGTATCCTGTACTCGTCTGAAACAATGTGTTGTGGAGTACTCGGATCAATATGTATGTCAAAATCGATACCCTTGTCTTTAGCCAGTTCTTTAAATAAACCTTCGATATCTTTTACGAACTCCTGAAGAATGATCGTGTCTAGATTCAATTCCATTTTTCCGGCTTCAATTTTAGCCAGGTCGAGCAGGTCGTTAATTAGTGCGAGCAAATCCGTGCCCGCACCATGTATGATATGAGCATGTTTTACTTGTTCCTGAGTTAAGTTCAGATCTTTATTATCGCTTAGAAGTTTTGCCAGGATAAGGATGCTGTTCAGTGGAGTTCGTAATTCATGGCTCATATTAGCCATGAATTCGGATTTATATTTACTCGCTTGTTCTACTTCTTGAATCTTTTGTTCTACCACCTGTTGGGTTTTGTTCAACTCGGTATTTCTTTTTTCAAGTTCTTGTGCTTTTTGATTTAACTCAAAATTTGTTTGTGTCAACTCTTCCTGCTGAACACGAAGTTCCTCTTCCGATGATTCCAAAAGGTGTGTTTTGTGAACGAGTTCGTCATTGGTAATTCGCAGTTCTTCCTGCTGTGCTTCTAGTTCTTCTGCTTGTTGCTGAGTCTCTTCCAATAATTGTTCAACTAGCATGTGGCTTTGGCCAAATCTAATACTCATTGCGATACTGCGACAGGCCCGTTCAAAGAAAACGTCATATTTTTCGACAACGTCCGGTGTATTGTCGGTGATAGATAGTTCTATTAACCCGATCGATTGATTTTCATAAATCAATGGACATAGATATACTGTGGTGGGAAGCTGATGCACAACAGTTGTCTCCGATTTCAATGCGACATATTCGGTAATTGGTATCCTAACTATTGTCTTGTCGTCAGCGACTTTGCCAAGATATCCCTCTCCTCGTTTGAAGGAAGTTATTTTATGTCTTGGATCTATACCAAGGGAGGACTTTAAATAAAACACATCTGAGTTGACTTTGCATATATATATTGTTCCCGCTACTAATGGCAACACAGCGTTGAATAGAGCTAAGACTTCGTCGCTTATTGTATTTTCGTCATCTATGCCATTTAACTTTTCATTCAGAAGAGAAACAGATTGCAACGCCCAGTTGGTATTTTCAATCTTTGTAGTGGCAATTTGAAAGTCAGCATTTAATTGTTTCAGCGCTAATCTAGACTTCCGGACATATTGCAGGGCCTGGTATACTTTAATAAAAGTATATAATATAATTAACAGTGCGATGCCAATCGATATTATCGTTAGTTGTTTGGCTATCGTAATTTTGGTGTTGCTTTCCTTTAGTTTTGCTTGTCGGGCATTGATGAGCTCATTGATATATTGGTCCAGAGCCGTCTTGGCTTTTGTCTGTTCAGCGATTAGATCAAGGACGACCTTATCTTTAGCATAATTTTGAACGTTATCAATGAAGTTTTGAATATCTGTAATTTCTAAGGAAATCGTATTGAGCTTATTAAACTCCGCTATGATTGCTGGGTTTCTTGACTGTAAGGAAGAGTTTTCGAGAGCTAAAAGCGAATGGCTTATCTCATTAATCGTCGACTGGTAAGGTAGGTTATTAAGATTTTTATTCCGGGTAAGATAATCCGTTTTATATTGAATTAACTTAAACAATTCTGACTCCAGTTTGTTCGCATAGGAAGTTTGTTGCAAAGTATTAGAAATAATATCTTCGCTTTTATTTAAAAAAAAGGAGAGCTGTCTTGAAAAATAAACCGTAGCGCATAGAATGATCAGGGTGGCAAAACCAATACTAAGAAAAAGCTGAAATTTTAATTTGTTTTTATTATTCATCGATCACTCAGGATTAAATTAATCTTTTCTTATTGTCATAGCTACGAAACTACTAATTCGCCCTTAATAAATAATGGAAATCAGCAAAAAATCAAAACGGTAGATGCCGGGTTTAAATTTATTTATAAAGATATTCATTTAGAAGGTCTACACCAAGAAATATTGTACTTCTTTTGTGACAAAAGGCTGTTCTATTTACTTTTCTTCCAGTCACTTTAAATAGGAGAAATAAATTTTAATTAATATATTTAGAGAAAATTAATTACTACATCGATATGACTCACGAAATTACGCTCATTATGTCCATTATCGGAGGTGTAATAGCCTTCTTTTTGTTACTGTATTTATTGCCTGTCAACTTATGGTTTACAGCTCAACTATCGAATGTGAGGATAAGTTTGGTCAATTTAGTGTTGATGCGGTTACGTAAAGTGTCCCCTGCGTTAGTGACAAATGCAATGATTACTTCAACAAAAGCTGGATTACGGATCACTTCTAATGAAATAGAGACTCACTATCTTGCTGGTGGGAATGTTAATAAAGTAATCAAAGCTTTGATATCTGCAGATAAAGCAAATATTCCGTTGGACTTTAAATTAGCAACAGCTATAGATCTGGCTGGTCGTGACGTGTTCGACGCAGTACAATTATCGGTGAATCCTCAGGTGATCAATACGCCACCTGTCGCTGCTGTAGCAAAAGATGGTATTCAGCTGATTGCTAAAGCGCGGGTAACGGTGCGGGCTAATATTAATCAATTGGTGGGGGGTGCAGGTGAAGAAACTATTTTGGCTCGTGTCGGAGAGGGGATTGTGACGACTATCGGTTCGTCGGCAGACCATAAGCAAGTATTGGAAAATCCAGATAGGATATCAAAAACAGTGTTGTCTAAAGGATTGGACTCCGGTACGGCCTTTGAAATACTTTCCATCGATATCGCGGATATCGATATTGGTGAAAATGTCGGTGCTAAGTTGCAGACAGACCAGGCGGAAGCTGATCTGAAAGTGGCTAATGCACGGGCGGAAGAACGTCGTGCTATGGCCGTGGCTACGGAGCAGGAAATGAAAGCTAAAGCACAAGAGGCGAAAGCCAAGGTTATTGAGGCAGAGGCCCAGGTACCTTTGGCTATGGCTGAAGCTTTCCGAAGTGGAAATTTAGGCGTATTGGATTACTATAAAATGCAAAATATCCAGGCAGACACGGACATGCGATCATCCATTTCAAACCCGAAAGGCAATAATAAAGACAAGCAATAAAAACATTTTAGTCTAGTTTGTTTAGTAACATGTTGTTGATTTTTAATAATACAATGGCAAAGATTATTAAAAAAATAATAGCACCAAAAATGCCGAAAGGTGTGCTTAAAATGTAATTAATCATATAGGGTCCTCCAAAACGGTCAGTAATAAAAGTTTGACATAAAAATAACGTTGATAACGTACTTTTATTATTATTTTTGTCATAAATGAAAAAGATTTTTGTCATCTTTTTATGTATATGTTATACGGCGGTGACGTTTGGAGTTACTTTTCAAATCCATCGATGTGCCGATAATGTGCTTTGGGCTATTTCTAATGAAGAATCTATTCATGATGCGTGCCCACTTTGCCATCCTGTGCAGCGAGATAACAACGATACAAAAAAGGAATGTCGGGATGGCGGTTGTGACGATATGGAGTTCAAGCTGGATCAGTTATCCGATAAGATCTTCTCTTATACGAAAGATAAAACACCTTCACTCGATCCGGCAATCCGTGTAATTCCCTGGATTCAGGATATCTTTTCTTTTCTTTCCTCTCCGAAAGAATATATACAAATAGCGAATGTATTCGCCTTTGCGAATTCCTCTCCACCGATCTATTTAAACCATTGCATTTTTAGAATTTAGGATTTTTCTCTTTTATAATTTAGTTGATGATATGTATATGTTATCAATAACTTGTTTATGCACCAATAACAAAGAATAAGAGAAAAATGAAAGTAATGATATATAAATTAGTATTAGTTCTATTTTTATTAGGATTAAATGGCTTTACATATGCGCAAACAGATAGTACGGCGATATTTGATGTAGCTGGTAATTGTGGACTGTGTAAAAAGAGAATTGAGAATGCAGCAGTAATAGAAGGCGTTGAGCGTGCTGCCTGGGATATGAAGACCCATCGCCTTACAGTAAAATTTGATGTTAAAAAGACAACGGTAGAGGCTATACAGCAGTCTATAGCTAAAGCTGGGCATGACACTCCTTTATTTCGGGCACCTGATGGAGTATATGAAAAATTGCACGAATGTTGTCTTTATGAGAGGCTCGATAAAGATAAACAGCCGGAAGAACATCAACATGATAACTCTGAAGTGCAGGAGCATGATCATGAAAAGCACGATCATGTCGTAACAGGTGTAGTGGTCAATGAAAGTGGGAGAGGAGATTTAACCCCCATTGTGGGTGTCAATGTTACGTGGCTTGAAGGCCCGTCGGGACGTGAAACTTCCAACGAAAACGGTGTATTTAAAATAAAGCACGAAAGTGGTAATAAGAGACTGCTATTTTCCTTTGCTGGAATGCAGTCAGACACCATTGAAGTCAAAGATTTGCATGAAGTATTAGTGGTGCATGCCCAAAATAATGTTTTATCCGAAGTCGTCGTTTCCAGAAGGAAAAAGTCGACGTATATCGATGCATTGACGCCCAACCGCGTTGAAGTCTTGACAGCTCATGAATTGTTTAAAGCCGCCTGTTGTGATTTGAGTGAGAGCTTTGAGACAAATGTCTCGGTAGATGTGGTGAGTAATGACGCTGTTACGGGTAGTAAACAAATACAGATGTTGGGGTTGAGCGGTATATATACACAATTGACTGTAGAAAACCTTCCGGGGCCTAGAGGGTTCGCAACTCCATTAGGTTTGAATAGTATTGCCGGTACGTGGATAAACTCAATTGAAATTAGTAAAGGAATCGGTTCGGTAGCTAATGGTTTTGAAAATATGGCGGGCCAGATTAATGTTGAATTAAAGAAACCACAAAATTCGGAAAAGCTATTTTTCAACGCGTACGCGAATAATATGGGGCGTACGGATGTCAATCTTAACCTGGCACATAAAATCAACTCGGACTGGTCGGTCGGCTTTCTTTTACATGATAACTTCATGTATAATAAAAACATGAACTTCAGTAATAACGGTTTTCGAGATGTGCCGGTAGGGAATCTTTTTTCAGGTGTGAATAGGTGGAATTATGAGAATGGGAAAGGAACTATCATCCAGTTTGGAGTGAAGTATCTTAAGGATGATCGTACTGGGGGAGCAATCGATTTCAACAAGGATACGGACAGGTTGACAGAGAATAAATACGGGATAGGGTTTAATAACCAGCGAATTGAGGGGTTTGCCAAGATTGGTTATGTTTTCCCTGAGAACAGATTGAGAAGTATCGGTTTACAGTTATCAGGCTCGAACTATAAACAAGACAGCTACTTTGGAAAGAACACGTACAATGGTAATCAGAATAGCGGTTATGCAAATTTAATTTTTCAGGATGTCCTCGGTTCTGTCGCACATAAATACAAGTTGGGTACATCTGTTAGTTACGACGATTATCAGGAAGATGTGAATGCTTTTAATTATGATCGTAAAGAAGTTGTTTCGGGAGCTTTTGCAGAATATACTTTCAGTCCATCCGAAAAATTTGATGCTGTATTAGGATTAAGACAAGATTATAATTCATTATATGGCTGGTTTACTACACCACGTGCTGTATTACGGTATACTCCGGTTAATGGAACGACGATTCGATTGAGTTCTGGTCGCGGGCAACGTACAGCAAATATCTTCGCAGAGAATATAAGTGTTTTAGCGTCAAGTAGAATAATTGACTTTGATAAACACCTCTCAACTGAAACTGCTTACAATCTTCAGCCTGAGGTTTCTTGGAATACAGGAATTACCGTTGACCAGAATTTTCAATTGTTTGGCAGAGAGTCGGGAATCTCTGTAGAACTATTCCATAATAATTTCTCGAATCAGGTAGTTGTTGATTATGAAAATCCTCAAGCCATATCTTTTTATAATCTTGATGGAAAGTCTTATTCAAATAGTCTGCAAGCCGAGTTTCGTTTCATGCCTATGCGGCATTTTGAAGCAAGAATGGCTTATCGTATGCTGGATGTAGAAACAGACTACCGCAGTGGACGTCTACAGAAACCGTTGACCGCAAAACATCGGGGATTTATGAATCTAGCCTATAATTTGCATAGTGGTTGGAGTTTTGACTACACGTTGAATGTCGTTGGTCAGAAAAGGCTTCCTTCGACAGCAGACAACCCGGCGGAGTATCAACTACCTGCATTTTCGAATGCATATATGACGATGAATGCACAAGTGAGCAAGTCATTTGGTAAGGAGAAAAATTTTGATATCTATATTGGTGGTGAAAATCTATCCAATTATTATCAAAAAAATCCTATCCTCGCATTTGAGGATCCTTTTGGATCTTATTTTGATACCAATTTGCTATGGGGACCATTGACCGGACGCATGTTTTATACTGGTGTGAGGTATCATATTAAGTAGTCGGAATTGTCCAACATTTTTTTTAATTCCCGGTATAGACGTTGGGTAGGCAGCCCCATGACATTTTCATAGCTACCTTCCAGATAGTCTATACCGATCCTTCCTATCCATTCTTGAATGCCATAGGCACCCGCTTTATCATAAGGTTTATACTTGTCGATGTAGTATAGGATTTCGTCCATTGCCAAATCCGAAAACTGAACCTTGGTAACTTCGGCAAAACTGGTGATAGCTCCTTTATATTGCAGCGCTACGCCCGTAATGACAAGGTGCTTCTTCCGTGATAGACCTATTATCATATCAATGGCTTCAGGTTCGGTGTGTGGCTTACCTATAGCCTGGCCGGTAGGTGCTACCACAATGGTATCTGCGGTAATAACCAGTTTTGTAGCATAAGCTGCCTTGTCGAAAGCGTTTAATTTGGTTAATGCAATGTTAATCGCTATATCTTCAGGGGGTAAGCTCGGATCGATTTTCTCTTCGACCGGATGAACTTCAATCTCAAAACTTATATCCATTGAAGCTAATAGTTCTTTCCGTCGTGGTGATTGTGAACCTAATAGGATAGGTATATCCTTCAGTTTATCTAAAAACATATTACAGACTTTTGATATGTGTGTCAGGATGCCAGTTTCCTTGAAGCTTCATAATTTTTTCCAATATATCTCGTACAACTCCTTCTCCGCCCGACTTGGTTGACACATAGTGACATATCGTCTTGATTTCTTCAACGGCATCTGCAGGGCATACTGCTACACCTACTTTGCGCATACAGGTGTAGTCAGGCAGATCGTCCCCGATAAACAGACATTCGTGATCCTGAAAACCGTATTTATCCTGGATTTTCTCCAATACAGTCATTTTATCAGATACTCCAAGGTGTATTTCAGTGACACCCAAAGCTTCAAAACGTTTCTGTACACCTATTGATTTTCCTCCTGTAATGATGAAGATGAAAAGTCCTGCTTTGATCGCATATTGAATAGCATAGCCATCCTTCACGTGAAAAGTACGGAGTTGTTCTCCTGATTCGGTTGTTAAAATATGTCCATTTGTCAACACGCCGTCGACGTCGAGAAAAATATACTTAACTGTTTTAAGTGCGGTCAAAAACATCATGATCACAAATGTAAATAATAAAATTTACTCAAAATAGCCAGAAATTTATTTGTTGCAACAGCTATCTTCATGTCATTGTCACAAATTAGTTGTGATAACAACTTTTTGTTTCTAAAACTTGTCAAACGTGAAATGTTGACGTAAATTTGTATAACAATTCGAAGGAAAAGAATTGGATTAATTAAGTAGTCTTTTCATAATTTAGGTTTATAATTGGTTAGTAACAAACCTTGGCGCCCATCGCCAAGGTTTTGTTTTTTTAAAACTTCACTTCCAGATTTACTTTTTCGGCATCATTTCCCGGTATCCAACCAGGACCTTTTTGAAGGATATCGATAAGTATCGTATTGCTATTATTGTTATCCGCATGGATGATTTTGATCTTCCTGGGCATACCATTTGCGTCGATACTAAATTCGAGTTGAAAATGTCCTGATGTGATATTGTGCGCAGACAATGCCTTGCCCAGGTATTCGTCAAAAGCTTTCCAACCGTCGATAGGATGGCTTGCTATTGGATTGGAGGCTTTGTTTCCTATGACCTTACCAAACGTCACACTTTGCGAAGATTCTGTCTCGCCGCTGTCCTTCTTTTCTTTCGAAAAGTGGTTGTCTGCGGATTTCACGTTAGACAAATAGCTATAATTGTGATCGACAACGTCTGTATCCCTGCGCTTACTTTCGACGTGCTCTGTTACGTTTATTTGTTCTTGGGCTTGTTGGTTGAGCACCTGGTTTAATACAAGGCTGGTTTGCGGGTCGATATTCATATTGTTTAACTTTGCCCTCACTCGTTCTGGGCTCTCTGTATAGCTTTTCGATTTCATGGTCACCTGTGCCTGCGGATTGGTTAAGGGCTGTATCATCGCTAAGTCGGTATGATGCAAACTGTCTTTTGTATGAGTTACATACGATAGGTTTATATTTTCTATTGGATTGTTTATCGTAGTATCGTCTACAGCTATGTTTATAAGATGTGTTTCTTCCTGTTTAGTCGGTTTGTATGTGCTAATTGAGGTAACATTAAGTTTTTTTGTATTATTATCCTTGGGCGATATAGCAGGCCCCGACCTGGTGTTTTTTAAAATGTTTTCTTCTCTTTTCTCTTCGATCACTTGGTTTTCAACCATTTTTGGCTCTTGCGGTTGATAAGCTATTATATCGATATGACTTTGCTCTCGTTGCGATAAGAAGATATAGACACCAATGCTGACAACCAATAGGATAGAAGCTGCAATAGCCCATTTTGTCCAGGAGAAAGTTTTTGCAGGTTGTTTGCGAGAAATGCGATCTCTGATCCTGTGTCGGATTTCGTCGATATTATTCGTGAGACGGTTACTCTTTTCGAACTCCATACCCATAATAATATCCATAATCATCTCATCCTGCTGAGCGGCGTGCTCCAGATCGAACATCTCCCTGGAGGAGAGCTCGCCATTAACATAACGGCGAATATATGCTATGTCTGTATATTGCCTATTCATCGTTCTTTTCCATACAGTTTTTCAAATTTCGCTTCCCATTCTGGATATAGCTCTTCACTTCCTTCAGGCTATATCCAGTCATTTCGACAATTTCTTTATAACATTTTTCTCGTAGGAAAAACAGATCAATACTTGTTTTTTGTTTTTCGGGCAACTTATCGATGCATTTTTCCATCAAGACAAAACGTTCTTCCTTATCTGCATAGCTTTCCTCGGGATGCAGTTTTGTAGGTGATTCCACAAATTCATCAAAAGAAATCTGCATATTGTTCTTCTGTGAACGTATGTCCATCAGGCAATAGTTTTTGCTGACAACATATAGCCATTTTGGAAAATCCTTGATTTGTTGTTTATTGACTTTGTGGATGAGCTCCTCAAAGATCTGCATAACGGCATCTTTGCTTTTTTCTTCATCCTTGAAATACCGTAAACAAATGTAATATACCATGTCTGCATGGCGGCTATACAGTTCACCCAATACTTCCAGATCGTTGGTTTGCGAATAGCGTTGCAAGAGCGCACTATCTTCGCTATTTGTAATATGGAAGGCTATAAACTTCATAATATAGGCTCAAAATAATTTTTTTTTCTGATTTATGGAAATTTCGATTTTGCTGCATCCATTGGAAAAATCTGATAAATACGATTATTATGAAAGCAATATTGTCCTCCTTAGTCTTATCGCTGGCCATAGTGGTGGGCGTACAAGCAAAGACCATCACAGGTATCGTTACGGATCAAGCTGACAGCAAACCTATTGCCGGTGTTGAGGTAAGAAACGGAAACCAGTCTTTTACCACCACCGGTCAAGACGGAAAATATAGTATTGAAGCAGAAGCGGGTGACGAGCTGACTTTTAGTTTTGTAGGTTATGATGTCTCTGTAATAAAAGTGGGCAAAAAGTCCGTGGTCAATATACGGCTGACCGCTACTGTGCATATGCTGGAGGAGACTGTCATCGTAGGACACGGTGTAGCGAAGAAAGAAAGCAGGGTCGGCGCTGTAGCACACGTGAGTAATTTGCTGCAGGGTCGTGTGGCAGGTGTGTATATACGCGGCATGCCCTATCGTCCGATGAATACCGAAAGCTATGCTACCATCACAGAAAATAAATTCACCAATCCATTAAAAGAACCTTTATCAACTTTCGCTGCCGATGTGGATGGAGCGTCATATAGCAACATAAGGCGATTTATCAAATCCGGACAATTGCCACCTACGGATGCAGTTCGTGTCGAAGAGATGATCAATTATTTTCAGTATGATCTGGAAGAACCTCGTCATGGTAATCCCGTGTCTATGAAAACCGAGCTGACCTATGCTCCATGGAATCCACAACATCATCTGTTGCGGATATCGCTGAAGGCAAAAGACATTCCTAGAGCCAATCTTCCTGTTTCCAATTTTGTGTTTCTGATTGATATTTCGGGATCTATGTCTGCCTCTAATAAGTTACCATTGGTCAAATCGTCGCTGAAGCTTCTTGTAGACCAGCTTCGTAATCAGGATAGAGTGGCTATTGTGACTTATGCCGGCAACGCTAATGTTGCCTTGGAGAGTATTTCTGGAGATAAGAAAATGAAGATCAAAGAGGTCATAGATGGGCTACACGCCGGAGGGAGCACTGCAGGAGGAGATGGACTAAAGATCGCCTATGGCATTGCCCGGCAACATTTTATAAAAGGGGGTAATAATCGTATCGTGATGGCTACAGACGGAGATTTCAATGTAGGCGCATCGAGTGATGAGGACATGGAAAAGTTGATTATTAAAGAACGGGAAAGCGGTGTGAATATTTCTATATTAGGATATGGAATGGGGAATTATAAGGATAGCAAATTGGAGCTTTTGGCGAATAAAGGACGGGGGAATTACGCGTATATCAATGATATTTCAGAAGCACGTAAGGCGGTCATAACCGAATTTGGTGGAACGATGTTTACCGTCGCTAAAGATGTCAAAATACAAGTCGAATTTAATCCAGGGCAGGTGCAAGCTTATCGTCTGTTAGGGTATGAAAACCGGCTGCTGGCTGCGGAAGACTTCAACAATGATAACAAGGTGGGGGGAGATATGGGAGTAGGCCATACGGTTACAGCCTTATATGAAATTGTACCTGTCGGCGTGAAGAGCACGATTGTTGGTTCAATAGATCCATTAAAATATCAGGATAATAGAAAGACGTCTGTTACGAGTAGTTCCTCTGAATTGGCTACGGTTAAGTTCAGATATAAAGATCCGCAGGGTGATGAAAGTAAAGTTCAACAGCAGACTGTGCAGGCCAAACCCGTGGCTTGGGAGCGGACAAGTGTAGACTTTCAGTTTATCACTTCTATAGCCGAACTGGGTATGTTGCTACGTAACTCGGAATTCAAACAGCAGGCTGATTTTGATAATTTGATCAGACGGGCACGAGCAAGCAAAGGTGTCGATGAGGAGGGATACCGGGCAGAGTTCATTCGGCTGGCAGAGGACGTAAGCGTATTGATGAAAAGTAATTAGTCTTTATTTTTCTGTAATTCTTGCCATTGTTTGGAAAAAGACTTTGCTGCAAATTTTGGTAACTCTCGCTGTTTCCCCCAAGCTTTGCGGAAAAGCCGGTGTAACAAGAAAGTTTTGAGCTTTCCTCCAAACAGATCTAATAATCCTCTTTTTTGGATGAGATAAGCAAATCCTTTCCAAGCTCTTTTTTCGGAGGTTGTAACGAGGTTCTTCCTTACCGAATCTCTGCGGTTGAGGAGGAGCATTTTTTCAATATCAATGTCCACGGGACACACCTCAGCACTTTTTCCAGACAAGCTGGAAGCATAAGAGAGATGTTTAAATTCTTCCATACCATGGAGGTACGGAGTTATCAAAGAGCCTATAGGGCCTTGGTAGGTGGTGTTGTAAGTGTGTCCTCCAATGGTTCTATATACCGGGCATGCCTGAAGACATGCCCCACAGCGAATACAATAAAGTCCTTGTCGTTGCTCTTTCTGTGCCAATAAATTAGTCCTGCCGTTATCTACGAGGATGACATACATTTCTTCTGGTCCATCCGTCTCGTTAGGCTGTCGGGGACCGCTGATAATCGAGTTGCAGGCCGTCAGATTTTGCCCTGCACCGTGTGAGGCTAACAAAGGCCAAAATAGATCGAGATCAGCTAAGCTCGGGATTATTTTTTCTATACCGACAATAGCGACGTGTGTCTTTGGAAAGGTAGTGGTCAACCGGGCATTACCTTCGTTCTCCGTAATCGCAATGCTGCCCGTGTCGGCTATCAGAAAGTTAGCTCCGGTAAGGCTTACTTCTGCCGAGGTAAATTTCTGACGGAGATCCTTCCGCACTTCGTTGATGAGTTCTGCAGATGATGCTTCTAATGGTGTTCCGAATTTGTCGTGGAACAGTTTCGCTATATCTTCCTGGCTGAGGTGTATCGCCGATGAGACAAAATGAGATGGCTTTTGATTCAGGAGGCTTACAATATATTCTCCAATATCACTTTCGATAATTTCGACGTTTCTTTCTTTTAGGAAAGGATTAATTTCAATTTCCTCTGTAACTGCAGATTTGGATTTTATAATGGCACCTGCTCCTTGCCGTTCAACGATTTTCCAGATTTCTTCTCGTGCTTCAGCAGCGTCGTTTGCCCAAATTACTTTTCCTCCTCGCTTGGTAAAATTAGATTCAAACTCCACCAGATAGCGATCCAAATTCTCTATAGTCTTCCATTTGAGAAAGTGAGCTTTTTTCTTGGCATTAGACAGATCTTGAAATTTACTTTGCCCTTTTTCAAAAGCGTCGTTATACCTTGCTATATTATCCGCGATAGTACTACGTTGACGTAAGTCACAGGACTTTGTCGAACTTTCTTCCAAAAACTTTTGAGCCAGAGATTTTGACATAAGCATTTTGTTAACCATTCACAAAGATGAAAAGCTGATCCTGTCGGGACTAACTTTTAAATATAACTTAAAATATCCAGATATTGTTTTCTAATTGGATTTTAATACAAGTGAAAGGTTAAGCTCATCCAATTGTTCGGCCGCTATAGTCGCAGGAGCATCAATCATCACATCACGTCCTGAATTGTTCTTCGGGAAGGCGATGAAATCACGTATGGTTTCCTGTCCTCCTAAAATTGCCACTAAGCGGTCCAGTCCGAATGCCAGGCCACCATGTGGTGGAGCGCCGTATTGGAAAGCATTCATCAAGAAGCCAAATTGTTCCTGCGCCTGTTCTTCCGTAAAACCAAGGTGTTTGAACATTAATGCTTGTGTTTCTTTGTTGTGAATACGGATGGATCCTCCGCCTATTTCATTGCCATTTAATACCAGGTCGTAAGCATTGGCGCGCACCTTACCTGGGCTGGTGTCTAAAAGATGCATATCTTCCTCTTTTGGAGAAGTGAAAGGGTGGTGCATAGCGTGATAACGCTGAGTTTCTTCATCCCATTCCAGCAAAGGGAAATCGATGACCCAGAGAGGAGCAAATTCGTCAGGCTTGCGTAACCCTAAGCGATTGCCAAGTTCCATGCGTAAGGAACTTAGTTGAGCACGTGTTTTATTTGCCGGACCGGATAATATCAGTATCAGGTCGCCGGGTGTAGCTCCTGTGATTTTTGCCCAGTTGGCCAAATCTTCCTGATCGTAAAACTTGTCTACAGAGGATTTGAATGTGCCATCGGTCTCGTATTTACAATAAACCATGCCCGACGCACCGATCTGGGGACGTTTTACCCAGTCCACGAGGGCATCGATCTGTTTTCTCGTATAGGACGCTGCACCCGGTACCGCGATGCCCACTACTAATTCAGCATTATTGAAGATAGCAAAATCTCTGTGTTGTGCGACAGCATTCAGTTCCCCAAACTCCATCCCAAAAC
>JBEBVG010000048.1:0-20400 GCA_040392845.1 Sphingobacterium sp.
AAGGTTTGGTTGTATTGCTGATGTCAAAAGCCGGAGAATATATAAATGGAGAAAATATTCTCTTAGACGGAGGGTTAAACGCGTAGTTTGAAATTACTGAATTCGCAATACGCTATGAAAAAAGGGTCAGTAATACAGGAATCCGTCCGAAAATCAGTGACGCAGCGAGTCATTACATGTTGATAGAGTAGTTATTGTGAGATAATGTATTCTACGGTGTTGATTTGGAAAATTTATCTTAGAGAAAATTTTCCAGGATTAGATCACGCCAGCTATTCACCTGTATTCCATTACTTCGGGATTGATTTTGGTCACCACCATATATGACGAAGCCGCTTTTTGTGTCGCTAAGTCCCATCCAATAGGTCAGATTTTTGAAGAATTCCGTATGGATGGTTTTCCCGGATTTGATTTCTACAGGGGTCAGGTGGTCTACATTGTCAATCACTATGTCCACTTCACGGCCTGTTTTGTCTCTCCAGTAATAGAGATTGATTTCCCTTCCGTTATTTGTTCTTTTTTTGACCAATTCTGAAACCACTAATGTTTCGAAGATACTTCCTCTGAGCGGATGGGTTTCTAATTGCTTTTCTTGTGTTATCCCCAATAACGAACACACCAGACCGGTGTCATAGAAATAGATTTTTGGTCTTTTGACAACGGTTTTGTTGAAATTCTTGAAATGTGGGCGTAGCAGAAATACAATGAAGCTGCTTTCCAGGATGCCTATCCACGATTGTATCGTTTTGATGTCTACTCCGACTTCGACAGCCAGTGGGGTAATATTAAGTTCTTGTCCAGATCGGCCTGCGAGCAGGCGGATGAATCGTTCGAAAACAATCAAGTCCGTTACGTTTTTGATTTGCCTTACATCCCTTTCGATATAAGTGCGCAGATAGTTCGGAAACCAATCCATAGGTGGAATGGCATATTTGTGTAGAGGAGGATAGCACCCTTGTAACAACACTGTATCCTGCCGGTCTAATTCAGGAGCATTTCTATTGTATAGTTCTTGTAAAGCAAAAGGTAGCAACTGCAAGTAAGCCACTCTGCCGGCTAAGCTTTGCGTGATATTTTGTTGCAGCAGAAAATTGTTGGACCCTGTAAGTATAAACTCACCCATCCTGTTTCGTTCGTCGAGGATGCCCTGTAGGTAAGAAAATAAGTCTGGAGTCCGTTGCACTTCATCCAGAATGGCTCCTTCTGGATAATTTGCCAGAAAGCCGCGTGGATCTTCTAGTGCGTATTGTCTGGTATCCGGATCTTCCAGAGAGACATAAGGCTTGTCGTGAAACAAGGACCGTACTAAGGTAGTTTTTCCCGATTGTCGGGGACCTATTACCGCGACGGCTCTGAACATCGAGGCCAATTGTTGGAGCTTTTGTGTTGCTATGCGAGGGATCATAACAGCGAATATAGCATATTGCTGGAAAAATATGGAATCATATTCCATATTTTTCCAGTTTTAATTATCCATTTATTGTAACATCCATTTCCAGGCTGGCATCATTTTGATATATACTCCGTTGTTAAAGACGTTTAATTTACGCAGTCATCGGCTCGGCCTCCAGTGCTTTTCTATATTCTTTTGGTGTCATATCTTTCAGCCGTTTAAACTGCCGGTTGAAATTGGCGAGATTATTAAAACCACATTCGTAGGCCACGGTTATAATCGTTTTATCTTTATTCGCTAACAGCTTACAGACATGACCGATGCGTATGGCGTTGAGATACTCTATAAAGGTCATCCTAAAGTGTTCCTTAAAGAAGTTACAGAATGTAGTCATCGCCATATTGGCCTCATCAGCAACTTCCTTGAGGGTAATTTCCCGATGAAAATTGCGTAGTACATATTCTGTAATCTTGCTATATCTGTCCGAATAGGTTTCTTTCGTATTTTCCATATAAGAAGGGCTTGCAAGAGGTTCGTATTCTGTACTGTTAGATAGAATATCAAATATCTCAAATAAAGAAGCTAGTCTTTTGAGACCATTCTGCTCAAGCATATTGTTCATAATCTTCGCAATACGGATGCGCGTAGTTCCTAAAATGACCAATCCTCTGTTAGCAAGGGTCAGCACCTTTTTTAAGGACTCTGCTTCGGGTAGATTTAAAAAGTTGTTTCCTAAAAAATCTTCTAAAAAATGTAGAACTACAGCATCGGCAAATGAGGTATTCTCTTTGTCGAAATATTTTTTATCGTTTACCCAAACATGCGGAAGCGCCGGCCCCATCAAAACAAGATCCCCCTCTGAAAAAGTACCGATATGATCACCCACCATCCGCCGTCCGCTGCTTTTGTTGACTAATACAAATTCATACTCCGGATGATAATGCCAGGGGCAAGGAAAGAATAAACCGGTCTCTTTGAAAACGATAAATGATTTATCGAATTCCTTGGGTAATCTATATTCAATGGCTTTCATAAAATATGATTTATTTTGGTAATGATACTAATTTACTGTTTTGTTGTGTAGAATACAACAATAGGTTTTCATTTTTGAAAGATAAGATCATAATTGTAAAATATACTATCAACCTCACTATCGATTTTGAGGACTAAGAAACAGTTTGTATTTTTATTTGTCCAGAATGAAGCATTATGCATATCGAGGAATTAAGAATGTATTGTCTATCGAAACAACATGTTACAGAAAGTCTGCCCTTCGGGCCAGATACACTGGTGTTTAAGGTGGGTGGGAAAATTTTCCTTCTCGTTGGTCTGGATCAGATAGATAATTTGGCGTTCAATGTCAAATGTGATCCGGAGTATGCCGTGTCATTGCGGGAACAATTTGAGCATACTGTCGTGCCCGGCTATCACATGAACAAAAAGCATTGGAATACGGTGTATTGTAATCGACAGCTGGAGGACGATATGTTACAGCAGCTGATAGATCACAGTTATAATCTGGTGTTTCAGTCTTTGCCAAAAAGGAAGGCGTAATCCTATACGTTTAAAGTCTTTTCGTAAAAAGTATTTGAAGATTCAATAAAATATCTATAAATTTGTTATGCTTGCATAATAACTTGTCAGGCATATTCAAAGAACCTCAACGATGAGTCAAAATAATACTATTGATTATTTTTTAAAAGCTGCATGGCAAACTGTGGCAAACAAATATAATAATATTGCGTCACAACATGGTTTTACCCAAGCTGCCGGATATATTTTAATCAATATACACAAAGAAGGTACGCCGGTATCTCAGATTGCTAATTTCACGGGTGTGAAAACGACTTCCTTGTCAAGAGTGCTGAACAATCTGGAAAGCTTAGGGTTTATCTATAGAGAAACCAGTAAAAAGGATAAACGCTCCGTTAAAGTGTATCTTACACCATTAGGTGTAGAGAAAAGGAAGCTTGCGAAGGATGTCGTAAGAGGTTTCAATGACTATCTGGAATCACAATTGTCCGGAAAGGAAAAAGAACAGCTGATAGAAATGCTTGCCAGGGTAAACGAGTTAGCAATTAATTATGAGCCGGATGTCGTCATGGCACAAGAATAAGAAATGGGAAAAAATGAAAAGAACCATTAAGAAAGTCGCAGTTTTAGGATCTGGGGTGATGGGATCACGTATAGCCTGTCATTTTGCCAATATTGGTATAGAAGTGTTGCTATTGGATATTGTTCCGGGAGAACTTTTACCTGCCGAGGAAGCAAAGGGATTGACATTGGAAAGCAGGACGGTCCGTAATCGCATCGTCAATCTTTCGCTGGATACCGCGATAAAGTCGAATCCTGCACCCCTCTTTAGTAAAACTTTTATTAAACGTATCACTACCGGCAACTTTGACGATGATATGGCCAGGATTGCGGAAGCTGATTGGGTAATTGAAGTTGTTGTCGAACGTTTGGATATTAAGAAAAAAGTTTTTGATCAGGTAGAGCAGTTTCGTAAGACAGGGACTTTGGTAACATCCAATACGTCAGGTATTCCTATTCATCTTATGACTGAAGGTCGCTCGGAAGATTTTAAACAATACTTTTGTGGGACACACTTTTTTAACCCGCCACGTTATCTGGAATTATTGGAGATCATTCCGACTTCAGCCACGCGCCTGGAAGTAATAGACTTTTTGGTTCATTTTGGGGATAAAATGTTGGGCAAGAAAGTAGTGCTGTGTAAAGATACACCTGCTTTTATTGGTAACCGTATTGGCGTTTATTCGATGTTGGCTTTGACGCACTTAGTCGAACAGATGGAGCTTTCTGTCGAAGAAGTCGATAAATATACGGGTCCTGCCATGGGGCATCCCAAGTCAGCAACTTTCCGGACGGCAGATGTGGTCGGGCTGGATACTTTAGTAAACGTGGCTAATGGATTGATCGAAAATGTCCCTCATGATGAAGCTAAAGATGTTTTCCGGCTTCCAGGCTTTATAACCAGGATGGTTGAAAATAAATGGCTGGGTGAAAAGACAAAAAAGGGCTTTTATGAAAAGGTAAAAGCTACGGATGGGAACTCAGAAATCTTGTCGTTGAATCTCAGAACATTGGAATATGGCCCGCAGAAAAAAATAAATTCGACTACATTGGAGGCAACGAAGGGAGTGGAGGATATCCGTAAGCGCATGAAGGTCTATGAGCAGGGGAATGATAAAGCGGGCGAATTATTCCGTGCTATGCATTATCCCTTGTTTGAATATGTATCCAGGCGTGTTCCCGAAATTACGGATGATTTTTTCCGGATAGATGATGCGATGCGCGCCGGCTTTGGGTGGGAGATCGGACCTTTTGAGATCTGGGATGCACTTGGGGTAAAGAATACCCTGGAGAAAATCAAAAATGAGCCTAAACGTTTGCCCGGACAGGAGGGAGAGGTGGCGCAGTGGGTCCTGGAAATGCTGGCAGCAGGACATGAGAGCTTTTATAAAATAGAAAATGGTGTTCGTCATTATTACGATATTTCGTCCAGATCTTATAAACCTATTCCAGGATCGGAAGAGCTGATAGTGCTGGATCATATCCGCGATACAAACACGATTTGGAAAAATTCCGGAGTTTCGATAATTGATTTGGGTGATGGTATTATCAACTGTGAATTTCATACGAAGATGAATACCATTGGAGGAGATGTTATTCAGGGCATTCATAAGGCAATTGATCTCGCTGAGAAGGATTACCTGGGCTTGGTCATTAGTAACGATGGAAAAAATTTCTCTGCAGGAGCGAATATCGGGATGATATTTATGATGGCTGTAGAGCAGGATTTTGACGAGTTGAATACCGCTGTACGTACATTCCAAAATACGGCTATGCGCATCCGCTATTCGGCTATTCCGGTGGTCGTAGCTCCATTCCAGTTGACATTGGGCGGCGGTTGTGAATTTTCCATGCACGCCGATTTTGTACAGTTGCATGCCGAGACTTACATGGGATTAGTCGAGTTTGGTGTGGGTGTAATTCCTGGCGGCGGCGGATCCAAAGAATTTGCCTTACGTGCCTCGGATGAATATAAGGAGGATCAAATTGTGCAAAACACGTTAAAAGATCGGTTTTTGACTATTGGTCAGGCAAAGGTATCTACTTCTGCGGTGGAAGCTTATGAGCTGGGCTACCTGCAAGCGGGAAAATATAGCATCACGATGAACAGGGCCAGATTGCTGGCGGATGCAAAGGCGAAAACACTTGAGCTGGCAAATGCGGGATATGTGCAGCCTGCTCCCCGAAAAGATATTAAGGTGTTGGGAAACCAAGGTTTAGGCATAGTGTATGTAGGAGCCTCTTCTATGCGGGCCGGGAATTTTATATCCGACCACGATAAGAAGATTTCAGAAAAATTGGGCTGGGTAATGTGTGGAGGTAATCTATCGGCGCCTACCGAAGTATCCGAGCAATATTTACTTGATCTCGAACGACAAGCGTTTTTGGAGTTGTGTGCTGAACGGAAGACATTGGAGCGCATACAGCATATGCTAACGAAGGGGAAGCCGTTGAGGAACTAGTAGTATTAAGTACCAAGTATTGAGTATTAAGTATCAAGTATTAAGAAGGCAAGATATGCATCGATTTCAAGAGTTGAAAGTTTGGCAAAAAGCAATGGAGTTGACTATCACTATCTATAAATGTGCTGAAACCCTACCTCATACTGAGAAGTTTGGGCTAGTATCGCAAATTCAAAGATGTGCGGTCTCTATTTGTTCTAATATAGCTGAGGGTGCTGGCCGCAATACATCAGGAGAATTTAGACAGTTTTTAGGTATTGCTAATGGTTCTGCCTTTGAACTTCATACGCAGATTGAGTTGCTTAATAGACTTAATTACTTAGATAATACGATTAAAAATAAACTGATCCAAGATTTGGAAGAGATTCAAAAAATGCTCTTCAATCTAATGAAATCATTGAAATAAAACTTTAAAATAGTAATGCAGGTGCTTAATACTTAGTACTTAATACCTAATACTCAATACTAACAAAAATATGGAAGCATACATTGTAGCAGGTTACCGTACGGCGGTGGGAAAAGCTCCGAGAGGTGGTTTTCGTTTTATGCGTGCGGACGATTTGGCAGCAAGTGTTATTAAACACTTGATAGGCGCTGTCCCTAACCTGAATAAGGAAGATATAGATGATGTGATTGTGGGGAATGCCATGCCTGAAGCTGAGCAGGGTATGAATATGGCCAGGTTCATTTCGCTGATGGGCCTCGATACCGATAAAGTTCCTGGAGTGACAGTGAATAGGTATTGCGCTTCGGGTCTTGAGACTATTGCCACAGCAACAGCAAAGATCAGGACAGGCATGGCAGATGTTATCATCGCCGGAGGTGCTGAGGTGATGTCGGGTATGCCATTTGGCGGGTGGAAAATCGTTCCCAACCCTGTTGTTGCCAAGGAGCATCCGGATTGGTATTGGGGTATGGGACTGACAGCCGAGGCTGTAGCGCAGGAATTTAGAGTTTCGCGTGAAGACCAGGACACATTTGCATTAAGATCCCATCAGAAGGCATTGACGGCTATCCACAATGGTCATTTACAAGATGGCGTTGTCCCTATCACCGTGAAGGAAAACTACTTGAAGGACGGCAAATTTGCAACACGTGAATATGTCGTCGATACTGACGAAGGGCCGAGGGCGGATACTACGCTGGACGCTTTGGCAAAACTAAAGCCTGTGTTTGCAGCAGGGGGCTGCGTGACGGCAGGAAACTCTTCACAAACATCGGATGGAGCAGCTTTTGTGCTGGTCATGTCGGAAAGAAAAGTACAGGAATTGGGGTTGAAACCTATCGCCCGATTGATTTCTTACGCTGTAGCGGGGGTACCTCCACGTGTTATGGGAATAGGGCCAATATTCGCCATTCCCAAGGCATTGGAACAGGCGGGTCTAAAGAAAGAAGATATTGATTTATTTGAACTAAATGAGGCTTTTGCCTCGCAATCCCTAGCTGTTATTCGGGAATTGGGGCTGGATGAAGAAAAAGTAAATGTGAATGGTGGTGCAATAGCCCTGGGCCATCCCCTTGGATGTACGGGAGCTAAATTGACCGTTCAGATACTGAATGAACTAAAGCGCAGAGGAAAAAAATATGGCATGGTCACCATGTGCGTTGGTACAGGTCAGGGAGCAGCGGGGATATTTGAGATGTTAGATAATAGATTTTAGATATGAGATATTAGAAATGAGATATGAGATCGGTTGCGGTCTCAAATCTTATGTCTCAAATCTAAATCTTAAAAGCAAAAACATGAAAGAATCAATTAAAGGTGGCGAATTTGTAATTAAAGAAACACCATATACAGCAGTATTTATTCCGGAGGAATTTGATGAAGAAGCCAAAATGATCCGCCAGACTTGTTTGGATTTTCTGGATAAAGAAGTGCTGGATAAACTTGATAGGATCGACGAGCAAGAAGAGGGGTTGATGCAGAGTTTGTTGAATAAATCGGGCGAACTGGGGATGTTGGGGGTCTCTATTCCCGAAGAATATGGTGGTTTTGGAAAGAATTTCAATACTTCGATGCTGGTAGCAGACGCTGTAGGGGGTGGGTATTCCTTTGCTGTCGCTTTATCCGCTCATACAGGAATAGGTACTTTGCCCATTTTATACTATGGAAATACCGATCAAAAAGCTAAATATATTCCACGACTAGCTACCGGTGAATGGAAAGCCGCCTATTGTTTGACAGAACCCAACTCTGGCTCGGATGCTAATTCCGGCCGCACCGCCGCCAGGCTGAATGCAGAAGGAACACATTATTTGCTCAATGGACAGAAAATGTGGATTACAAACGGAGGTTTTGCAGACGTATTTATCGTTTTTGCGAAGATCGACGATGATAAAAACCTCACAGCATTTATTGTCGAACGGGATTTTGGTGGTATCACCATGAATCCGGAAGAGCATAAGATGGGTATTAAAGGTTCTTCAACACGACAGCTATTCTTTAACGATTGTCCTGTGCCGGTTGAAAATATGCTTTCGGAACGGGAAAATGGCTTTAAGATAGCGGTCAACATTCTGAATATCGGACGTATCAAGCTGGGGGCGGCGACAGTGGGATCTGCCCGGGCTGTGACCACTCAAGCTATTAAATATGCCAACGAACGTGTACAATTTGGTCTTCCTATATCCAGATTTGGTGCTATTCGCTATAAGCTCGCAGAAATGGCAATACGATTGTTTGCTGTAGAATCGGCAACATATCGGGTGGGGCAACATATTGATGATGCTTTCGATACCTTAGTCGCCGGAGAAATGGAAGAGGGTAAAGCAAAGCTTAAAGCCGTAGAACAGTTTGCTATAGAATGTGCGATCATTAAGGTGTGGTGTTCGGAGATGCTGGACTATGTGGTAGATGAAGGAGTACAGATCTACGGTGGAATGGGGTATTCGGCTGAAGCACCCATGGAAAGAGCTTATCGTGATTCACGTATTAACCGTATTTTTGAAGGTACGAATGAAGTCAATCGGCTTTTAATTGTAGATATGTTGCTGAAGAGAGCAATGAAAGGAGAATTAAATCTGATGGAACCGGCACAAGCCGTTGTTAGCGAGCTGACGGCTATTCCGGACTTTGAGGATGAATCAGATATACCTTTTGTCACTGAAAAGAAAATCATCGCCAATCTGAAAAAGGTTGGATTAATGATTGCAGGAGCGGCAGTTCAGAAATTTATGATGTCCTTAGCGAAAGAACAGGAGATATTGATGAATATCGCAGATATCATTGGTTATGTTTATGTCGCTGAATCCGTGTTATTACGGGCCGAAAAGTTGCATTATACGCACGGAGCTGAACAAGCAGTGTATGCAACTGATATCGCTCAGGTATATTTATATGCGGCGATCGATAAAGTGTATATAGCCGGGAAAGAGGCCCTTTATTCTTTTGGAGAAGGCGATGAATTACAGATAATGTTAATGGGATTGCGTCGTTTTACAAAGGCAAAACCGTTTAATGTGAAGAATGCACGGCACAGAATCGCTGATAAACTAATTGAGGAAAATAGATATTGTTATTAAATTGTTAATTTTATTGGTGTTAATTTTAAAATCTGCTAATATATTGCAGATTTTTTTATTTTTTATGTAAAAAGAATATAAAGTCTATTAAAATAGTAGACTATAGTAAAAATGTTTTTATATTTGTCGGGTCATCAGTGATACACTGTTGAGATATATTAGAAATAGATAATAGAAGACTTTAAAACAATGGAGAAAGCAATAGCCTTATTACGACTGAATCACATAAAGGGTAAAATCACATTGAAACATGTAGGTTGGATAATGATTTTATTGAAAGTAGTAATTGCGGGCTATTTCCTTTATCTTTTATTTGAAGGAATTAGACTTAACGCCTTTGAATTTGGTGAAAAGTTTGTTTGGTTTATTGTAGCGGGATTCGTGGCACAGCTGATTGATGGTGCGTTAGGTATGGCGTATGGTGCCAGTTGTACGAGTCTACTGTTGTGGTTTGGTATTCCCCCGAAATTTGCATCAGCGAGTGTACATACATCGGAGATTTTTACAACAGGGGTTTCAGGACTTTCACATATCCGGTTTGATAATATAGATAAGAAGTTGTTTTTTCAAATTGTCGTAACCGGAGTTATTGGAGCTGTTTTAGGCGCTTATCTTATTGCTGATTTTTTTGACGGAGCTGCGGTTAAGCCATTTATTTCACTCTATTTGCTTTTTTTAGGAGGGTATCTGCTGTATAAGGCATTTAGAAAAAAGAAACAAGAAAAAAAGGAAGTCAAACGCGCACCGTTACTAGCTTTTGTCGGAGGGCTGTTAGATGCTATAGGCGGAGGAGGATGGGGACCCATCGTTACATCCAACCTGTTAAGTCAGGGAAAGAGCCCGAGATATACTATTGGCACGGTTAATACGGCGGAGTTTTTTGTAACTTATTTTGCAACCGTTGTGTTTATCTTTATACTAGGGGTTCAGCATTTAGAAATCGTATTAGGCTTGATTATTGGTGGGGTGGCCGCAGCTCCTTTGGGAGCGTATGTTGCTTCACGTATCAACCAACGTCTTTTGCTTATTTTAGTAGGTATACTTGTCGTACTGATTTCAGGGTGGGGTGTTATCTCTTTTTGGCTATTGTAAAAATAAATTAACATAATTAACAACTAGATATATGAAAAATTGCATGCGAATGTGTAGATAGGCAATAAAAAAATGGGGAGACACCAGCCTCCCCAGTTGTCCAATAATGATAACAAGTATTCAATTGGCGTTGGCACTTGTAAGTATTCACCATTAAACTGTATAAAAATATGAAAATTGACGGATTTTTCCGAATCTCCTTTGTCCTTTTTGCCTTCATCCTAATATATTTTCCATCTCAGGCTCAGATCGAGACAAAGCCAATCATCAATGCATCGCTGACAGGAACAGTTATTGATGCCATAACAAAAGAACCTATTTCAGGCGTAACAGTAAGATTAGATGCCGTGACTCACCAGGTCAAAACAGATCGTGACGGCAAATTTCAATTCGTAACCGGACAGAAACTTCCTTTCACTGTTATCGTGTCCTATGTAGGATACGTCACCCAAAAGATCGTTGTGGAGAGTTCTCCAACTGTCATCGAGCTGACACCGAGCCTGAATGCTTTGGAACAAGTCCTAGTGACCTCCCGTAGAAGAACCGAACAGATTCAGGATATTCCTATTCCGGTTTCTATTGTACGTGCCAGTACCATAGAAGATGCGGGAGCATTTAATGTCACGAGGGTTAAGGAAGTAATTCCCTCGGTACAACTTTATTCTTCCAATCCCCGTAATACAACCTTAAATATCAGAGGACTAGGCTCTACCTATGGTCTTACAAATGACGGTATAGATCCAGGAGTAGGTTTCTATTTAGATGGCGTTTACTTAGCGCGTCCCGCAGCTACCTCACTAGACTTTATTGATGTGGAACAGATTGAGGTATTGCGAGGTCCTCAAGGCACATTGTTTGGTAAGAACACGACATCAGGTGCATTTAACATCACCTCACGCCTACCCGAATTTACACCGGGTGCAAATTTTGAATTGAGTTATGGCAACTACGGTTATATACAGGCTAAAGCTTCTTTAACAGGTCCTTTGGTCAAAGATAAACTGGCAGCACGGTTTTCCTTTTCGGGAACACAGCGTGACGGAACGTTGTATAACGTCTATTCAGATCGTAAAATAAACGATATCAACAACCTCGGTGTCCGGGGTCAATTATTATTCACCCCAACAGAAAATCTGAAAATCTCCTTAGCCGGAGATGTAACCGCACAGCGTCCCGATGGTTATGGCTGGGCAGTAGCTGGAGTCGTGCAGACACAGCGATCCGACTATCGTCAATTCAATAAGATTATTGAGGATCTTGGTTACGAGATTCCTTATAAAAGTGCTTTTGAACGAAAGGTGGACCTGGATACCCGCTCTAAAGCAGATAATGAATTGGGAGGAGCCTCGGTAAATATAGATTATAAAATAGGCAATGGCACATTGACCTCTACGTCTGCCTGGAGATATTGGAATTGGGTACCGCTTAATGACAGGGATTATTTAGGTGTACCGGCATATACCATATCTGCTGGTAATTCGGTACATGGTCAATGGTCACAAGAGTTTCGTTATTCGGGAGACATTAGCGATAAGGTCAGCGGCGTGGTAGGTGTGTTTGGTTTATGGCAGGATCTGAAGACGGATCCTGTACATACAGAAGAAGCTGGCGATGCTCTATGGCGCTTTCAGCAGAACAATGCTGCTGCCACACAGTGGGCGCCAGGTTTGATTGACAAAGTGGGCATTCGCACAAAGTATGGTATCAAGAGCACAAGTTTGGCCGTTTTTTCACAGATCGACTGGGCGATTACTCCCAAATTACATGTGTTGCCTGGATTACGGTATAACTATGATAAAAAAGTAGCCGATTACGACAGGAAAAAATACATCGATAATGATATTGCCTATACCCCCGATCAGCTTGCCGCTGTAAATAGTATTTATTCAGATCAACAGTTTGATGTGAATGCGGATGCAGGAAACCTGTCTGGTCAATTGTCCCTTCAATATAAATTTACACCGGATTACAATGTGTATGCTACTTACTCGAAGAGCTACAAGCCAATTGGTATTAATGTAGGAGGATTACCTGTTATAGATGGTAAGGTGGCTACAGAGTTGGCAGAGGTCAGACCAGAGGCTGTAAATCACGTAGAATTTGGAGCAAAGACTAGCCCAAGCCGTAACTCATTTTTAAACCTGACGGTGTTCCAGACCAATATCAAGGATTTCCAGACCCAGGTACAGACACCAGACCCGGGTGTAAACAGAGGGTATCTGGCGAACGCGGAAAAAGTGCGTGTCCAAGGTGTCGAGCTGGATGGAAGTCTTAAACCATGGAGTTTCCTTCGATTGAATGGTGCTTTGGCTTATACCGATGGTAAATATGTGTCATTTACCAACGCGCCTGTTCCTTTGGAAGAGACAGGTGGAGCTGAAGCGTTTAAGGATATTTCAGGAGGTGAACTTCCGGGTATCTCGAAATGGTCCTGGTCACTTGCTACAGAATTGACAGCAAAAGGTGATCTACTAAGTCTTCAGGGTAATTATTTCTTAGGAGCTGATCTTTATTACCGTTCTAAATTTTCATCTAGTCCATCGCCTTCGCAGTATCTGAATATAGATGCATATACCTTGCTGAATGCCCGTGTTGGATTTCGGGCGACTAATGGACTATCGGTTATTGTATGGAGCAGAAACCTGACGGATAAGGATTACTACGAACAGTTGCTTGCAGCACCGGGTAATCATGGGCAATATGCTGGCGTTATCGGCGACCCATTAACTTACGGGGTGACATTGCGTTATAATTTAAGACAGTGATGGCTTATTAAAGTTGATGCATTATATCAATAAATTAATGGCATAAGTTTATATTCGTAGAAGCTTATGCCATTAAAATATTCATACGACGTTATTATAGTTGGTTCAGGACCGAACGGATTTGCTGCTGCGATCACCTTGCAGCGGCAAGGACTTTCTACTTTGATCATCGAGGGTGCAGATACTATCGGAGGAGGAGTACGTACCAAAGAGTTGACATTGCCAGGTTTCAAGCATGATGTATGTTCGGCTATACATCCCACGGCTGTGGCGTCGCCTTTTATGCGTTCGCTGCCTCTGCAGGAGTATGGACTGGAGTTTGTTCAGGCTCCTTATGCTGCGGCACACCCTCTGGATAACGGCGATGTTGCGCTGTTGCAGAATAGCCTGGAGGAGACGGTTGATGGATTAGGTATAGACGGTAATTTTTATAAAAGATTAATACGACCGATAGTTAACCAGTGGGAGAGCCTGGCCCTAGACACCATGGGGCCATTGCACTTCCCTAAAAATCCGTTGCAGTTAGCTTCTTTTGGGCTGAATGCTTTACAACCTGCCAGTTGGCTTTCCCGCTCCTTTAAAACGGAGAAAGGTAAAGCACTGTGGGCAGGAATGGCGGCCCATGGAATACAGCCGCTATCGAACTGGACAACGTCGGCTATCGGGATGGTACTGATGGCTGTGGGCAACAAATATGGTTGGCCTATTCCAGTGGGGGGCTCTCAATCCATTACAGAAGCACTGGTAAAATATTACAAAGATCTGGGAGGTGAAGTACAAACCGGTTTTTGGATAAAAAATATTGCTGATTTGCCGAAACACAAGACATTGGTCTTGAGCCTGACACCTAAACAAATTTTACAGCTGGAAGGGCTTGCGCTCACCGAATCGTATAGGCGTGAGTTGCAGAAATACAGGCAGGGAATGGGTGTTTTTAAGATCGACTGGGCACTGTCCGAACCAGTTCCTTTTAAGGATCCACGGTGTGGGCAAGCGGCTACAGTACATATTGGCAATACCTACGACGAGATAACACGGACGGAAAAGGCTGCCCATAGAGGCAAGCTGGTCGACAACCCGTTCGTATTGTTTACGCAACAAAGTGCGTTTGATCCAAGCCGGGCACCGGAAGGCAAGCACACAGGGTGGGCCTATTGCCATGTGCCCAATGGGTCTACGGTGGATCGTACTACTGCCATTGAAAATCAGATAGAGCGATTTGCACCGGGTTTTAAGGATACCATTCTGCAAAGACATACCATCAATACGCGACAATTGGAGGTATACAATCCCAATTATGTAGGAGGGGATATCAATGGAGGCATCATGGATATCGGACAGTTATACACGAGACCTACGCTATCGTTGACCCCGTACAGAACGTCAAACAAACACGTCTATCTGGCTTCATCATCTACTCCCCCTGGTGGGGGGGTACATGGAATGTGTGGTTATCATGCTGCAAAAACAATCCTGAAGGATCATTATAACATCAAATAGGAGGAATGATGTAGCTAGCGAACAACACTAACCTGGCTAATCTTTTTACTGATATCGGTAAGAGCATTCTGCAATATTTCTAGCTGCTCCTGGGTAAACTCAACCGTTGACCCGTTGACCTTATTGCCGTTCAGCCTATGGTTCAGCCACTGCCTTGATTTTGAGAAATAGTTCTTAGCAATGTACGATAGGCTTACTATATCGAGTATAGGCTCCAGCTGCTTCCTGATAGAGAGTTGTCTAATCTCTTCACCCTTACGGTCAAGACTTTCTTTAAATTCTTTGTACAGCTCACCGTTGTCGCTGAAAGCTTCCATTTCCGAAAGTTGTTTTTCAAAATCTTCCGGGTTTTTTATACCCACAGCAATCAATTTATCTATTCTGTTCATGCCTCTATGGTTTTAACGAGGGCTTTCACCCCCTATTATCATTCTTTTTGTTCCTCTCCGCCCAGTAGTTTCTTTAGTTCGTCAAGGTATAGATTGATCTGATTTTCTACCTCTTCTTTCGGAAACTTCAACCTTTCTGCGATCTTGAGATATAAAGCTATTTCCTGTTTTATTCTCTCGATCTGCTGTTTCTCGTTCATGTATTCAACTGTTTCGCTACACAAATATAATATACAAACGTATATTGTGCAAATGTTTTCTACTTGCCAACGGCCTTACTCTCCATTGTGCGTCTTGTGCGATTGCCATATATCGCTGTATTGTACACCAGAAGCTTTATACGCTGAAATTTCTTGTACAATTCAGATATTAACAGTGCTCTTTATCAATTGGTAGCTGTAGCTCGCAGTTAGTCTTTCTCGAAGGATATAAATTCTAGTGATTTACTAGGAATTAATTTCCAATAGCGGTACCTTTACTATACTTTTTTAAATTTAATCAACTTAATCCTATGTCATCCAAAAAAATTGATTTATCCGAAGATTGGGTAGTCGTCATTTTAGGTATTGGGCTTATATTTATGGCCCTTTCGGGAATTATTATACCAAAACCGAATTTTAGCTGGGAAAACCTGGAGCAGCTGAGTACGACAGTATTCGGTATGGGGAACGTCACCGCTATCGTCTTACAATTTATTGCCGTGTACGGTGTAGCGATTTTAGGCGCGATCTTGCTCAGGAAGGACTTGAAGGCTTTATTGATTGTTTTTCCAATTGTATTTTTCCTGACGGTATTTGCGCTGATCGTTGCCGGGAACGCATTTGTCGAGGAGTATAACCTCGAAGCTGTAATTTTTAGTTTAGGAATCGGTCTTTTTATTAGCAATTGTTTTAAACTGCCACGATGGTTCCGAGAGGCGCTGAGTACAGAACTATATGTTAAAATAGGATTGGTACTGTTGGGTACTACTGTTATCTTCCGCGCAATCCTGACTGCGGGATCTTTAGGACTTATTCAGGCACTGATTGTGGTGATTTCGGTATGGTATTTTGCCTTTTGGATATGTAAAAAGCTCAAGATTGACAAAGAAATGGCCTTAATGTTGTCAAGCGCCGTTTCGATTTGTGGTGTGTCGGCGGCCATCGCTACCTCAGGAGCTATTGAGGGCGATAGTAAAAAACTGTCCTATGTTATCTCCTTAGTTTTGATTACAGCGATACCGATGATGATCTTCATGCCTTACATCGCGGGTATATTAGGATTATCTCAGGAAGTTACCGGTGCCTGGTTAGGAGGATCTATTGATACAACAGGAGCAGTTGTTGCGTCGGGATCTCTCGTCGGTGACGCCGCACTGGAAATCAGCACAATTGTCAAATTTTCGCAGAACGTCATGTTGGGCATAGCTGCTTTTTTTATTAGCATTTATTGGACTTTCTCAAAGTCTGTTGGTGAAGAAGTCAAAAAGCAAAAACCAACGGTAGGCCTTATTTGGGAGCGGTTTCCTAAATTTGTTATAGGCTTTGTGTTTGCCTCATTACTATTTTCTTTTGTGATCTCTCCCGAAACAGTCGATGCCGTAAAAGGGAGCTTAAAAAGTTTGCAAGGCCTTTGGTTTGCACTAGCTTTTACGTCTATAGGTCTCGAAACCAATTTCAAGGATTTATTTAGCCACAACAACAAAAAACCACTATATGCGTTCTTGATAGCACAAACGTTTAATGTTATCGTGACCTTAGTCGTAGCAATATTGTTGTTTGGGTAGGATATATTAGTACAATACAACTGCTGTTTTTGATGTGGTATTTCGTATATTTATCCAATAAGTATTTAATGCAGTATGGACAGTATAAGCAGAGAAAGACCAGAAGTAAGCTTTAGTGATGCGGAAATAGCCTTATTGAAGGAAGGGTTAAAACGTACGCATAAAGAACGTTTTGAGATGGCTACACGTCTGTATAAAATACAAATGACCTTGAAAAAGGCAAAGATTACCCATAAACCTTTTTTTGAAGAATAGTAGCTGTGGATATTTTCGACGAAGATATTGTGAGTTTTTGGAGAAATCTCCAAACTTGTGGAGTGGCTTATATTATGATAGGAGGCTATGCTACGAATTTGCACGGTTTCCAACGATTTACCGGTGATTTGGATATTTGGATTAAGGATTCGAAAGAAAATAGAACTCGTCTCCGAAAAGCTTTTGTTCTTTCAGATTTAGGCGATATACCTTTGTTAGAAACGATGGCTTTTGTAGCGGGATGGACGGACTTCCACTTGAATAATGGGTTACGGTTAGACATTTTAACCGATATGAAAGGGTTGGAGGGGTATTCTTTTGATGAATGTCTTGAGATTGCATCTATCGCTGATATCGACGGTGTTCATGTCCCTTTTTTACATATCAATCAACTTGTGGCTAATAAACGAGCCGTCAATAGACCCAAAGACCAAATCGATGTATTAGCACTTGAGCAGATTATTAAACTTCGTGAAGAAGGGTAGGTAAATCGTATGGAATTTATTAGCTTGATGCATCGTATTAATGAAGAACCTTAGGGCATGGACGAAAAGGAGCTATTGTCATATTACAGACGCACAGGCGAGCTGGAAATTTTAGGAAGACTGTACGCTCCTTATATGTCTCTGTTGTATGGTGTGTGTTTGAAATACCTACAGGATGCCGAGCGAAGTCAGGACGCGGTCATGCAGATTTTTGAGGAGTTGATCCCCAAGTTGCAGACCCATGAAGTAACAAATTTAAAAAGCTGGCTTCATGTCTATGCCAGGAACTATTGTTTGATGCAGCTCCGTAAAGATAAACGTTCTAGTTTTGTTGATATTGAAGAGAATCTTTATGAAAGTGAGCAACAGTATGACGATGATAAATGGAGCGAAAGGGATTTTAAAAAACTGGAAGACTGTATGCAAGGGTTGAATGAGGTGCAAGAACAGTGTGTGCGGCTGTTTTATCTGGAACAGCTATGTTATAAGGATATTGCCGAAAAGACGGGATATGAGCTCAACAAAGTAAAGAGTGCTATCCAAAATGGTAAACGCAATCTGAAATTATGTATGGAGAGTAAGCAAAATGGAAAATAATTATCAATTGTCACGTATTCACAACTATGTCAATGGTTTGATGAGCAAGGAAGATATGTATGCCTTGGAAAGAGAGGCATTGGATGATCCTTTTTTGCAAGATGCAATCGATGGGTATGCCTTAGAGGCTGGGGTAGATGCGGGACGTCTTAGTCTGTTGCAAAAGCGGTTGGCTACCCGTGTCGAAATGCAAGCTTCAGCAAAAAATAAACGTTTTTATAGCTGGCAACGCCTGGCTATAGGAATGGCTGCTGCGGTCATGTTTGTTACAGTATGTACATTATTATTGATCCGGTATCTGCCGCAAAAGACGGCAGGTTTAACTGAAGTTGAGATTATGCAGGAGCATGTTTATGCTATAGCATTGACGCCAGATGAGACGTATGACGGTAAACCTGTCGGTGGATGGGAACAATTGGAGAAATATCTTTCCGAAAACTATTCAGGAGAACATGATTTAAGTGAGGTTTCGCTATCATTAGCAATTGATAAGGCAGGTAAAGTCGTAGATATAGTTTCAAATAACAAAGATTTGGGTGACGCCGACGAACTGTTACGACTCTTGGAAAATGGACCTAAATGGAGTGGAGATTCCGCTTCATTCCATTTAGATATCAATCATTTACCTATTCAATAAATACCTTTTCATTCTTCCCAGCGGACTTTATCTTCAAGTGGTGAACGGGCAGGTGTACGAGTTTCACTATTATGATGGCCAAGGTAGAAAATACCGATACATTTCTGGTTATCTTCTAATTTCAGGAAGCTATCTAAATGGTGAATAAGTCCTGGGGTAGACCAATAACCCCCTATTCCCAGAGAGTGTGCTGCTAACCAGAGATTTTCGACAGCACATGATGTTGCTGCAAGTTCTTCCCATTCAGGGACATCTCCTGTATAGTTGACAATGATAGCTATAGCTACATTAGACATAGTTGCCTTTTTGGCCATATTCTGTTCTGCCAGCTCACTATATTTCTCGACTGGAGTGATGTCTCTATAGATACGGGCAAGTTCGGTACCTAATCTTTCCAGCCCTCCTTTTCGAAAGACCACAAATCGCCACGGTTGGGTACGTTTATGGGTAGGTGCAGCGTCTGCAGCTTCCAAAATAGACTGTATATCTTCTTTGGATATTTCCTGCTGGGTAAAACTGTTTTGCATGACAGCTCGCCGCTCCTGTATGGCTTTCAATATTTCGTTTGACATGTATATAGTTCTTAAATAGATGTGACTTAATTACAAACTTAGATAAACTTGCTTTTATATGCAATTATAATCGCGTTGCATATAAAAGCAACTTATCGTTCTCTCCTCAGCCATTGAGAATTTTTTTTATAGAGGAAATATAAGCTTTTACGCCCTCTCTTCCCAGATATTCGCAATATGGACTATAGTTTCGACAGCTTTCTCCATATCCTGTCGGCTTACCCATTCCATCTTACCATGAAAAGCGTGTCCCCCAGCAAATACATTCGGGCAGGGCAGTCCCATGAATGATAACCTGGAGCCATCGGTTCCCCCACGTATACTGCGTTTTTCGGCAGTTAGTCCGGCGCGTCGGATTGCTTCCAGACCTATTTCCATAACCTGAGGATGCCGATCTAATATTTCTTTCATATTGCGGTATTGCTCATGAATATCCAGGGTGTATGTAGATCCGGGATAGTCCGCAATTGTAGTCTTTATGATCTGCTCAAGTTCATTGGCATAGCGTGTTAGATTTTTTGTATCGTGATCGCGGATGATAAATTCAATGATCGCTTTCTCCACTGCCCCGGATACATTGGTGGGATGTATAAAACCTTCCTTACCGGATGTACTTTCGGGAGAAAGCCTTTCCTGCGGCAAAGAACTGATAATCTTTGCAGCAATTTTCAGGGCATTTTGCATCTTATTTTTTGCAAACCCAGGATGTACCGAGATGCCATAGATAGTGACTTTAGCACTATCCGCAGAGAATGTTTCATCTTCAATGGTGCCGGCTTTTTCACCGTCTATTGTGTATGCAAAATCAGCACCTAGTTTTTCCAGATCGACGTGATCTACACCACGGCCGATTTCTTCATCCGGTGTAAAAA
>JBEBVG010000049.1:0-19774 GCA_040392845.1 Sphingobacterium sp.
CGAACAATACCTGGACGTTGTTCTCGTCTTTGACCATTTTTTGGAGAATGTTATTACCTACTGAAGGTTCGAACAAGGTGTTACTTACCCAACCTGTTTCCACAGCCGTCGGGCCTCCATAATAACTATATAGATGTTGACGGAACTCACCCCATAAGCCAGAAGGCAGCCTATGGTTACCATCAATAGCCGAAACTCCCGCAGAGGTTAACATCCCTCCTAACCAGGGAGTTTCTTCAATGACAATAGCCCCTACACCTAAACGTGCTGCTTGAATAGCTGCCATTGTCCCGCTGGCTCCTCCGCCCACAATAATAACATCTGTTTTAACTTGGGCAAAAGATGAATGAGCTAAAAACAAAAAGACAAATGACTGAAAGAAAATACGCATTATTAATTATTTATTTCTTTTTTACGATTAAGGCACTTATTACTTTCCGCTCTCCTCCTGCATCCGAAGGCTTGATAGTCATTTCGCCATTAACAACCATCGACGATGAACCACCTCCATCCAGGTTTATGGCACCTTTGCAACCTATTTCTAACATGATCTCTGCCAATTCTTGCAATGTCAAACCTGCAGCACCGTCTGGATTATTCCCCTCTGCGGCCAAGAGAACAATATTTCCATTTGTCAAATAACCAATCGCTGATCTGGCTCTTGATGACGTGTTGTCTACAGCTATCAACTCATTTGCATCTGTAATATTAATTTCTCCACCCTTAATCAACATAGGTGATCCGCCGATAGCGGTCGATACACTCCAGATATTCCCACCCTGAGGAAAATATGCGGTTGGCACAGGTAATGGTGCTTTACCCAACTCATTAAGGCTTGGGACTGGATAAGCATACAAGGTGCCTGTTCCGGAACCTACACTATATACCCAGTTCACCGAAGGTGCAAAATCAGCTGTAATACCTAAAGCCGCACGAGTAGGATAATAGGTTTTATTCACACCATCCAAAGGGCGAGTCAGGCTTTTCACATTAACCGAGCCAACGACGCCATCGTGCATAACCAAACTGAGGCTTGTACTACCAGAAAAGAAGCCTCCATTCATCACTGCATATACTTCTCCAGCCTCTCCTTCATAAATTGCAGACGGTGTTTTACCACTAGTAAGCACTATTGGTTTTAAGTCAATCCCTTTACTAGGTCTGAATATAAGCAAGCTTAAATTAGATGATTTTGAACCAATTGATTTGTTTGTTTTATAAAATTCTATCCCGCTTGGAAAACCTTCCATTAAATCAGTCTGTTTTACCCAGTCCGAAGAAAGCTCGGCTAAAGGCTTATTGGGGTTATATTTATCTAGCTGATAAATGGAATGAAGTCCATTTCCCTCATCCTCCTTATAACAGGAGAATTGAAGGCTAACACAAAGAACCGCTATTGAAAAAAATAAAGTACGCTTTACCATATTATGATTTAATTAGTTTTCAAACACTAAATAAGAAATAATATTCCAAACAAACAAGTTATTTTTAAAATAAATTAAAAATAGTGTTATAGTTTTATTATTTATTAATAAAGAAAAGATAAAGCTGCTCTCTTAATCTACCGCAGAATCCCCTTCAACTTCCTCAGATTTTCTTAGCGGAACCAGCCATGTGACCACAAACGCTGGGATAGTAGCAATCAATACCCAGATAAAGAATTCCTTGTAACCTAAATAATCGCTCAATAATCCGCTAATCATTGATGGAATCATAAAACCCAGATTCATCAAACCACTGCCAAACGCATAATGCGCCATTTTATAAGGGCCTGGTGCAATATTTTGCATCATAAACAAAATAAGTCCGACGAAGCCAAACCCATATCCAAAATATTCTGTCACTATAGCCACCCCAATAGTATAGAGGTCCATAGGCATCGCTATTGCCAAAAATGCATAAGCGGCAAAAGGGAGATTGAAGATGGCACAAAGGATAAGGAGGGTCCTTCGGGTAAGACCCCTATTAGATACATAATATCCAGCCAGGATAGAACCTAAAACAAAGGCTATCGATCCAAACACACCATATAACAACCCAATCTCGGAAGTGCTCAATCCCAAACCTCCCTCGGCTCTTGATGCTTTAAAAAACAAGGGTATAATCTTGATGGCCTGGCCTTCCGCAAAACGGTAAAGCACGATGAAACACAGACTGTACCATATATTTTTCTTCTGAAAAAAAGTGACAATTACATCTTTCAAGGTATCAAACCCTTCTTTCAACGTGTTCGCTTTTGCCTCATCTTGCGTGGAGGGCAAAACGCGCATATTGTAAAGACCCAATACGAGCATGATGAGCCCATAAACAAACATAACAACCATCCAGGCATTCCGTATTCCTATTTCTTCCTCCAACTGCCCGGCCAAATAAACCAACGCACCCCCTGAAAACACCTTCGCGATATTGTAAAAAGCCCCTTGCCAACCTACATATTTCGCTTGTAGCTTTGCATTTAACTCATTAAGATACACACCATCTGCGGCTGTATCGTGAGTAGCCCCACTGATAGCAATAATGGTCAGTACCGCTATAGAAAAACTGAAAAAATAATCCAGTTGTAATGTCAGACCAACTAATCCGAACAATAACCCTGTAAATATTTGTGTAATGAATACGAAAAATTTCTTGGTTTTGTACATTTCCAAAAAAGGCCCCCAGAGAGGCTTTAATGTCCATGGAAGCATTATCAGTGATGTCCAGAAAGCAATTTGTGTATCCGACACACCTAAGTTTTTGTACATAATCGAACTCGCCCCAGACAAGGCCACAAAGGGCAATCCCATGGCAAACCAGGTCGTCGGAATCCAATAAATAGGATGTATAGTTTTAACGTTATTTTGTTTCACGGATATGTGTTAAAGATTTGCCGTTTTATAAAAATCATTCAATTTTATTAAAAAAAATCAACAACAGCAATTTATTATTAAAAATATTTAATAATTATCTTTCTTAAAAAACACATACATGCATTAAAACAGCATTAATAACTTTTTTATTATATTTACCCGCTTTATTAAATAAAGTTTTTAAACAAAAATGAGTTCAAACTTCCTTACCGATTTGCATAACGCTAATATCAGTGGCGTCGCTTTTAAAAATATCAAGTTAAAAAAACAGATATTAGCCTACTTTGCTGCTTATGAGCTTGGCACAATAGCAGAGTTAAGCAAAGCCTTTAATGTTAGCATACCAAAAATCAATGAATCAGTCAACGAATTGATTGAAGAGAAACTAGTTAAGGATTACGGTAAGCAAACATCGAGCGTGGGAAGGAAGCCGAACAACTATGGTCTGGAAGCCAACTCTGCTTTTTTCATCGGCGTACAAGTGAGTCACGACTATATTTCCATAGCGATGATTAACATGAAAAAAGAGCTCGTCGCCAGTAAGGATGAGATTCCGTTTCAATTGGAAAACAGTGAACAGTCGCTGCATGACATCTGCAAGGAAATAACAGACTTCATTTCAAAACTGCATATTAAAAAAGAAAAAATCCTAGGCGTTGGTATTAATCTATCGGGCCGGATAAACTACCGAACGGGATATTCGTATAGTTATTTCAACTTTTACGAAGATCCGCTATCCAACTTCTTCGAACAGGAACTGGGTATTCATACCTTTCTTGAAAATGATACTAAAGCGCTTTCTTATGGCGAATTCTCTAGCGGCATTGTGACCAACGAAAAGGACGCTCTTTTTATCAACGTCGACAACGGGATAGGCTTGGGCATTATGATCAACGGACAGCTTTACTATGGCAAATCGGGATTCTCGGGGGAATTTGGTCACATACCTATCTTTGACAATGACATTATATGCAAGTGTGGCAAGAAAGGATGTCTGGAAACAGAGGCTTCGGGTCATGCGTTGCGCAAAAGAATAATAGAAGAGATCCAAAATGGTGCCACAAGCATTCTGACAAAAAAATTCAGCAACATCGAAGATATCCGTCTGAATGACATCATCCATGCAGCGAAGAAAGATGACACCTTATCCATCGAAGCTATTAATGAAATAGGGGAGAAATTAGGCCGGGGGCTAGCAGCGTTAATCAATATTTTCAACCCAGAACTCATTATTATCGGGGGTGTACTCGCCAAATCGGAGGAATACCTCAGCTTACCACTCAAAAATGCAATCAACAAATATTCGTTATCTATCGTTAATAAAGACACAAAAATCGTCGTTTCTACGCACGGTGAAAAATTCTCAGCAATAGGTGCGTGCCTATTATTACGGGACAGGCTGCTGGCGATTACCGAATAATAGGCTCAATCGCTATGACTAACTATCGCACAATATCACCTTCTACTGTGACAGCCTTTGCATAGGGATTGGCATATTTATCGACAAGCGTCAGGAACTCGTACCGGTTGACTGTGTGTGCTAAGTCATATTCACCTTCGAATTTCAGCCTTTTTGTCCAGTCTTTCTGCACCTGTCCTTCCACTTCATTGCCTCGAAAAGATACAAATTTAACAAATGACAACAGATCCTTCAGCGTAAAGTAGTCAACTGTATTGTCAAGAAACCACAACTGGCTCCTGGAATATAACTGGTTGAAAATAGGTTTAATGCTCTCCACCCTTACGCTATCCGCTCTATCCAAGATTCGGTTACCTTCTTTTCCCGCCAAGATGGTGGCCAAGTAACCTTTTTGAATCGCAACGTAGTTCGGATCTTGTAATGAAACATCTTTCCAGGGTAATAACCGCGCTCCAAATGTCATCAGTTCGTTTTGCAGTTTACGCACATCTACCTTGTCGCCACTGGTTTTAAAAAAAGCACAGTACGCCGCCAACGCTCCCACGGCCTGACCAACATGTGCTCGAAAAGGTATCGTCTCCGCACCTTCCGTAGCAGGCACAAGCGATTTCGTAAAAAACAGCTCCTGAAAGTTCTGGGAAAGGATATCTTTTATCAAAACCGTATAACAGGTATCTCCATACTCTCCCAGGGCAGCAGTCGTACGAATTTCATTCGGTGTTAATCCCTCAGTGCGTCTTAGTGCCAATTGCTCCAAAGCAACTTCACTTTTTACAACCTTCGTCGCTAACATACCGTCGGGCGAAGTATCCACAATCGCCCGTACCGCATACTTTTTGTTACCTCCTAATACCACCGTCCAGTCTCGTTTATTTCGCTCCAGCGAAACTATTTCTTCACTCCGAAGTACGGTGAGCTGTGTCTCCTGCCCTATAATTCTCTCTATGGCATGAAGCATCAGGGTGGGGTTAATATCAGTCTTAATCACTTGTGCCAACGAATCATTCTCCCCTTTATTCAATGCCGTAGCCATCAGCAGATCCATCCAGATACCGCCATCCAGCCCTTGATTTGCTGTGATTTTTAATGGTGCCGATGTCAGCTCCTCGATAAGTTGGTGGGTACCCATTACCCACAATGTAGGGACATTCGACCGGGCACTTTGAATCGCTGCTGTGAAAGCTTCGATATTGGATCCATATACAAGCAAAGTGGGCTTCACCTCCTTTGCGTGCAAAGACAATTTGCCAAAAAGTAGAATAAAGATGAAGACTATTTTATACATTTTCGGTGAATTTATATTCGAATATACGTATTTTATCCGCAGCCTATCAAGTACAGAGTCTCTTCTCTATTTACCTTTTTGACATTATATAATAATTTCGTAAATTTAAGCACTAAAGCTACAAAACATGAAAGCAAGTACGTTAGAAATCTTCGAAATGTTGCGTAATTAAATGAATGATAATGACGCCAAAAAATTTGCGGCATATATAGAAGATGTCAACGAAAAAGAAATTCTAAATACGGTCGAAAGAAAGACCGACCATCTTGCAACAAAAGTAGGTTTAGCAGAAACTAAATCCGATATTATAAAATGGATGTTTATTTTTTGGATCGGTCAGTTATTTGCTCTTTTCGGCTTTATGATGTATTTCATTAAATCATAACAAAAGTTCTTCTTTTTTTCTTCGCCATAAATCAGACTTTATTACCTAAATTTGCTCTATCAAAAGCTCTCAAAGGCAGAGGAGAGGATGATAAGTTTTTTTAATAGGCATTCGTGAATGCAGCGCATTTTATCTAAGTTTGCTACATGATAGCGGAAGAAAAGTCATTAAATTTTATTGAAGAGATTATCGAAGAAGATCTTCGAAAAGGGACACATGATGGTCGTGTACTGACCCGTTTCCCCCCTGAGCCGAATGGTTACCTCCACATCGGTCATGCCAAATCCATTTGTCTGAACTTCGGCCTGGCCCAAAAATATAATGGAAAAACCAACTTACGCTTCGATGACACTAATCCTGTCACCGAAGATGTAGAATATGTCGACAGTATCAAAAAAGACATTGAATGGCTTGGCTTTCAATGGGCTGAGGAGTGCTATACATCCGACTATTTTGAAATATTATATCAATATGCTGTTGATCTTATCAAAAAAGACCTGGCTTACGTAGACGACAGCACTGCCGAAGAAATTGCAGCGGCCAAGGGTACACCGACAGAAGCCGGCACACCCACACCTTACCGTAACCGATCTGTGGAAGAAAACCTTCGCCTGTTTGAGGAGATGCGGAACGGCAGGTATAAAGATGGCGAAAAGGTGTTACGTGCAAAAATAGATTTGGCCAGCCCAAATATGCACTTACGTGACCCACTGCTATACCGTATCAAGCATGCCCACCACCATCGTACCGGAGACACTTGGTGTATCTATCCGATGTATGACTTTGCCCATGGGCAGTCCGACTCGATCGAGAAAATCACACACTCTATCTGTACCCTGGAGTTTATACCACATCGTCCCTTGTACGATTGGCTGATCGAGAAGCTGGATATCTTTCCCTCCAAACAATACGAGTTTTCCCGCCTGAACATGACGTACACCGTCATGAGTAAACGCAAGTTGCTCCAACTGGTCAATGAAAAACAGGTAGAAAGCTGGGATGATCCACGTATGCCTACCATATCTGGAATGCGTAGGCGGGGCTACACACCGAGCAGTATCCGCAATTTCTGTGATCGTATTGGTGTTCAAAAACGGGAAAATATGATCGACATCAGCCTGTTGGAGTTCTTTGTCCGAGAAGACCTCAACAAAACAGCCTGGCGCCGCATGGCGGTCCTCGATCCGATAAAACTCATCATCACGAACTACCCGGAAGGGCAGGTCGAAGAGTTGACCGGCGAAAACAACCCGGAAGCAGAAGGTGGCGAAGGGTCACGGACTATTCCTTTTTCACGCGAACTTTGGATTGAGCGTGACGACTTTATGGAAGAGCCACCGAAGAAATTTTTCCGCCTCGGCCCTGGGCTGTCTGTCCGTCTGAAACATGGCTATATTGTCGAATGCCACGATTTCAAAAAAGACGAAAACGGCAAGTTAACGGAAATTTACTGTACTTACGCGCCTAACTCTAAATCAGGCGAAGATACATCTGGACTAAAAGTGAAAGGAACCATACATTGGGTTTCTGTTCCACATGCTAAAGAAGCGGAAGTTCGGTTGTATGATAGGCTGTTCCAGGTCGAAGACCCTGCGGCAGAAGAAGATTTTAAAGCGTCCATCAACCCGAATAGCTTACAGATCATTAAGAAAGCTTATATCGAACCCGATCTGGCAAATGCAGAGGCGGGAAAAGGCTATCAGTTTATTCGTTTAGGCTATTTTACCTTGGACACTCGCTCCGCAGCCGATCAGTTAGTATTCAACCGGACTGTAACGCTTAAAGACAGCTGGGCGAAGGAAATAAAAAAGGGTTAGACGAAATCAAAAAGTCTCCTAACTCTTTTCTCAAAATGGCTTAGGAGACTTTTATAAAACGAGTACTCAATTTAGGTAAAATGAGTACTCGTTTTGGGTAAATTGAGTACTCATTTTTATAAACTCGCCTAACCGATATTTTTAACTCGCCTAACCGAATCCTTAGACTTGCTTAACCGAAATTAAATTTCAGGGAACTAAACTCTGTTTTTACAATAAATATTTTTATGCAAGACGCTCAACAATTTTCTTTGTAGGCCCCGGGTTACTCATCGTATAGAAATGTAATACCGGCGCGCCAAAGTCAATCAGCTCTTTACACATATGCACCATCCATTCCGTACTAACCTGCTGCACTTCCACATTGTTCTTACATACACTCACGGCATCACTCAACTCTTCGGGAATATCGAGGTGAAAAATTTTGGGCAATGCGATGAGCTGTTTCTTTGTTGTCAGAGGCTTCAATCCCGGTATAATAGGTACGTTGATATCCTGCTCACGGCATTTCGTCACGAACTCTTTATACTTTTCGACATTAAAAAACATCTGTGTTACGATAAATTCCGCACCCATCTCCACCTTCTTCTTCAGCCATTTAAAATCCGTATTGAAATTAGGCGCTTCAAAATGCTTTTCGGGATATCCGGCAACACCTATACAAAAGTTTGTACGCGCCGAGCTTTCGATATCTTCATGGAGGTATTTGCCATGGTTCATATCCACAACCTGCTGCAACAATTCTGTCGCATACGCATGTCCGCCAGGCGTAGGAATAAAATCGGCATCTCCTTTTCGCGCATCACCCCGCAATACCAATACATTGTCTATCCCTAAAAAATTAAGATCAATCAAGGCATTCTCCGTTTCCTCCTTCGTAAAACCACCACATATCAAGTGCGGGACAGCATCCACCTTATATTTACTCATGATCGCCGCACAGATAGCCACCGTGCCCGGCCGCTTGCGATAGGCTACACGCTCCAATAAGCCACTCGTATGTTGTTTATACAGGTAGTCCTCCCGGTGATACGTGACGTCGATAAAGGGAGGATTGAACTCCATCAGCTCATCCATTGTATTAAAAATACTCTGGATACCCTGTCCCTTGGCGGGTGGAAGTAATTCAAAGGAGAACAAAGTCTTCCCTTTAGCATTCTTGATATGATCTACTATCTTCATGTATTCAAAAAGTAAAAGGCAAAAGTAAAAATTAAAATCAACTCTCTCTATATAAATCCACCAACCCCTCGGGAAGCTCCACTTCGATTATCGCTTCGTCGGCATCGATACCCAGAATCAGATCATCCGACAAAGGGAATAACAGTTCTCTACCATTCATCTCTACGGTCGCAATAAACTGTTGCGGCATCTCTTGCACCTGAATGATCTTACCGAGCTCACCTTCATGTTCATCGATCACAAGATACCCGACCAAATCGGTATATCGGAAATCATCAGGATGCCTCTCGGGCATCTTATCCGCCGGAAGATACATCTTTTTACGAACCAACAATTGTGCTTTATCAATATGGTCTATATCTTCAAAGGTAGCGTAGGCTGTACTGTTTTTTTGTAATTTGACCGTTTCAACAAAATAAGGAACCAACTTTTTGTTCATTTCCAGAAAGATAACGTCCAACACTAAATCCTCGTAGTCCTCAAACTCAAAAAAAAGCTGCACTTCCCCCTTAAGCCCCCGCGTCTTGGAAACGTATCCTATATAAAAACTTTGATCTATATTCATTGAACAAAAACTAATTCAAGGTCAACACAACAGGGCAATGGTCCGAATGTATAGCATCAGGCAATATCGCAGCATGCTGTATTCGGGGCGTTAGTGGCTGGGAGACCATGTTGTAATCGATGCGCCACCCCAGATTCCGGGCACGGGCTCCAGCGCGGTAACTCCACCAGGTATAATGATGTGGATCGGGAGTAAGGTGCCGAAATGTATCCACAAACCCCGAGTTTACAAAACCTTCCATCCATTCGCGCTCTTCAGGTAGAAAACCCGATGTATTCGCATTGGATTTGGGGTTATGAATATCGATAGCCCTATGGCAAATATTAAAATCACCACATACAATCAAGTTCGGACGTTCCTTCCGCAGCCCATCGACATATTGCTGAAAGTCATCGAGGAAACGATACTTAAAGTTCTGCCGGATATCCCCCGTTGTCCCCGAGGGGAAGTATACACTCATCACCGATAGGTCCTCAAAATCCGTCCGTATGATACGTCCCTCGAAATCATAATCCTCGTGGCCACATCCATATTCTACATGAAGAGGGCTTTTCCGGGTAAATATTGCCGTACCGCTATAGCCTTTTTTCTGCGCCGGATACCAATAATGTTCATAACCGAGCTGTTCCAGCAAAACAACCTCGGGAATTTGGCTTGGTGTAGCTTTAATTTCTTGTAAACATATCACATCGGGCGCTTCAGCCTTCAACCATCCCAACCAGTTCTTTTTCATGGCTGCGCGCAGTCCATTGACATTATACGTAATTATCTTCATCAGATTTTTTATAATTTGTAGTAACGCGATTTAAATGCATCAAACAATTTTGTAAAAAAACCAGTCTTTGGTTCAAGGCCCTGCATTTCCCTTTCCAGATTCAATGCCTCTCGTCGTGTCAGCAATTCCATAGCCATACGCTCGTTCATAAGGGGTCTGTCGAATTCATCTGTAGACACCTCCGCTATACGATCAATGATCTCCAGGCCGGAGACTAACTCGCCGAATACGGTATATTCGCCATCAAGATGAGGAACTCCACCGATGCGCCCATAGGTATTTCGCTGGTAATCAGAAAGTTTTTTCCCTTTGAAACGAAAGGTTTCCAAAGAATCCAAACCCGCTGTAGAGAATTTCCGTCCCTGGACCAAATAGAATTGTGAACCCGACGACTGTTTTGCCGGATTATTATCACGAGCGGCCGCTATTGCTCCTTTCTTATGGATAAGAGTATCCTGAATTTCGGCAGGAATACGATAATCAGGACCACCGCTTCCCAGGCGTACACGATCCGCGGCGTATCTGGAATCAGGATCCCCACCCTGTATCATAAAATTCTTAATGACACGATGAAAAAGTAACGAATCGTAGTATCCCTCCGTCACCAATTTGTAGAAATTGTCCCGATGTTTTGGCGTCGCGTTATACAATTTCAATATAGCGTCACCCTTATCCGTTTTTATATGGATATAGTAGTGTGTCGGCTTTTGTGCAAAAGCAACTCCACTTATAAAAAAAGCACACAGGAAGGCGATATATTTCATCATAAAACTATATAACTTCTAATTCTTGAAAATAATCAATAATAAGCGATTTCAAGATCATTTCCTGTTCCAATAAGGTATAGTTTGGAATAGGTTTGATCAACTGCCAATGTGGCCAGCCATCTTCATCCGCCCCCTGGAGCTCATAGAAACCCATAGCACTGAAAAGGCGGCATGTCGCGATATGCATCAACTCCTCCTTCTCACGTTTGGAAAACTGCTTAGCTCCCTGTCCCAGCTCCTGCACACCAATCAGGAAAAGCATGACCTTAATGTCAGGAAGTTCATTGTCAAAGTCCTGCGCAATTACCTTACGCAGCTCCTCCCACTTTTTATTTACTTCTGCTATCTTCATACCATTCGTCCTTGATTATAAAATATGGATCAGATCGTGGCAGCGCTTTTCAATCATCTTATATACGGGTTCGAACAGCTGTTCGTCGTAATAAGGGTCGGGAACAATATCCTCTTCCAGAAAAAGCGAAACCTTTTGTTGATCTTCTTCACTCCTTGCCAAACTTAACACATCCGCCATATTTTGTCGGTCCATCACAAAAATGCGATCATACTGATCAAAAAAATCGGGAATAAAGTGCCTTGCCCTTTGGTGTGAAATGTCAACACCGTATTTTCTGGCTACCGCAACGGCACGCCTATCAGGTGCCTGTCCTACATGCCAATCGCCTGTACCGGCAGAATGTACCGTCCAGCCGCGCTGATCCTGTGACGCAATATAGGCCAAAATACCATGTGCCAGGGGCGAACGGCAAATATTCCCCAGACAAACCATTAATATCTTCATTTATTTTATTTTTTTAATATATACTCTTCTTTCGATGGAAGAGAAGCTCAAAGATAAACAAAAAAAGGTTTTCAAACGGGGAGAATGAAAACCTTTACTAACCAATTATAAACCTAAATTATGATGATACAAATATAGTGTATTTATTACACTAAGTAAAATAAATATTCACTTTTTTTAAACTCGTGACAATATTAGGACAATTCGAGTTGCTCTGTCTCCTTTTTCTGCCCTAATTTCATTAAGGAGGGGGTGAAAAAAGAAGCAATACCGACCAGGATCACTACACCTCCGGCAATGACAAAAGCATTTGCTACACCGATAACATCGGCGATAAGTCCGGTGAAAAGTAGACCAATGGCACTTGGCAGGATTGCCATACTGAAATATAAGGAGAACACCCGTCCTAGCATATGTGGTTGTACTTCCTCCTGGATGATCGTCATAAAAGCTGCCGAAAATATAGACATAGCTATTCCTCCTAATGTCGTGAGGAGGACAAAACCGACAAACCATGAGGAAGGAAACCAGCCTGACCATACAAAGGTAAGGCCAAGGATAATATGCATGACATTGACCAGAATGATCTTAGATACAGATACACGTGCTATACCCAGAAAACTACCTCCAACTAACATCCCAATACCCCACACGATTTCGATCACACTCATCGCCCATTTGTCTCCGCCGTAATGGTCGATTGTTAACAATGGAAACATAATTGCCACCGGCATAATGCAAAATGTAGCAATCATTGCATATAAAAATAACATGCTTAATCCTTTATTACGATAGATGGCTTGCATGCCGACTCTGAGATCATGCCACACAGCAGCTATAGAACTCGTCGTTTCGACAGCAAGATGAGGGATAGTAACAAAAAGAAGCGATACAATAGCCGCAATTGCGCCGATCACATCCAGGTACAAAACCTGGTTAATAGGAAAATAGGTAATAGCCAATGTTCCTAAAGCCGGGCCTGCAATACTACTAACGGATTGTAACATCTGGTTGATCCCCGAAACACGCAGCAATTTATCTTCAGGGACAATAAGCGGTGCCACAGCCTGCATCGCTGGCGAATGGAATGCACTACCTATCGACCGACATGCGAGCAGCACATAGATAAGGGATAGATCTGTGCCATCCTCTGTCAGAACAAAGGTCATCACAAACGTACAGAACGCAATAAAAGCATCGGCAAAGATCATGACTTTCTTTCGATCCCACCGATCAATGAAAACACCTGCAAAAGGGCCTATCAGTGCTTGAGGCATTAAACCTGCAATACCTGCAAAAGCCAGCACTTCAGCAGATTTGTAATGTAGGCTTAGCCATATGATAACTGCGAAATTAACCGCCGAACTTGTTAACAAGGACACAAATTGCCCTATCCATATATAAATATAGGTTTTAAACCAATTCTTCTTTTCCATAAAATACTGTAATTGTAATAATAAATGCCTCAAAAACACATGCAGCCATGTGATAAAAACTAAAAATAATCCAGACCAGGAAATTATCTCAGCCTGATCTTATAATTTAAAGCATTGTGGCCTGTAATACGCATACAGCAAAAGTAAGTAATAGGAATTAATATCCTAACAAAGTATCTCCATTTTTTTTCTCCTCCTCAAAAGATTCTTTGTACATAGCCGTAAGTGTGTCTTCCAACCGTATATCCTGAGATGATGCACCTATCATGACCTTAAACATACCAGGCTCTACAACAAACTCATTATACCTGTCCCATAAAGCCAGATCCTGAGGCGTCAACTTAAATACGATAGTTTTCTCTTCTCCGGACTTCAGTTTCAAACGCTCAAAGCCTCTTAACACTTTGCTATAGGTGGTCACGGAGCTACGCTCGTCGTGAATATAAAGTTGCACAACCTCATCACCATCTCTTTTACCGGTATTCTTTATTGTACAGCTCACCATCACATCTTCCTTCAATCCTATCTGTTTACTGGATATTTTCAAATCTTTATATTCAAATGTGGTATAGCTCAGCCCATAGCCAAAAGGATATAAGGCGCCATCTACGCGTACCTTGCCTTTTGAATCCGCTCCGGGTTTAAATGGAAAAGCATACGGTATCTGTCCCACTGCCTTCGGAAAAGTTACAGCCAACTTGCCTCCTGGATTATAATCTCCAAAAAGCACTTGTGAGACAGCTTGTCCAGTGAACTCTCCCGGAAACCATGCGTGCACAATGGACGGTATATGCTTGTCGGCCCAATTGATTGTGGCAGCGCGCCCATCGAGTAAAACCAAAACCACAGGTTTGCCTGTTGCATAGACGGCCTGCAGCAATTGCTCTTGCCGCCCCATCAGTTTGAGATCAGAACGGGAATATTCTTCCCGCACTGTTTTTTCACTTCCACCAAGCACTAAAATGGCCACATCCGAACTTTTGGCCAGCTCAACAGCGTCATCAATCATCTTTTGCTCTTCTGCATCTAGCGGCACGGTAAACAACTCGCTGTCCGGAAAGTATTTATCTATAATAGTACAACCTTGAGAATAGCTGATATCTGCCTGAGGAAGGAATTTTTTCAATCCTTGATATACACTTGTAATCGGAGCATTAGCTGGTCCATACCGACAGATATGATCATCGACCTCATCCGCGTTGGGCCCAATCACAGCTATCTTTTTCAAATTTTTGGAAAGAGGTAACATATTTCCCTCATTTTTGAGCAAAACGATAGATTCCAATGCGGCCTGTAAAGACAAATCCCGATGATCATTATTGTGTACGACAGCATCTACTATTTTTTCGTCACCTTTATAGGGATTATCAAATAAACCCATCCAGAATTTCACTCTCAACACTTCGGCAACACGGGTATCAATAGTCGCCATAGATACCTTCCCGTTTTTTACAGCATTGCGTAAGGGTACAAGGAATTGTTCGGGCAATGAAAAGTTTGTTCTCACATTTAGTCCCGCCTCCATGACTAATGCTGCTCCATCTTCTCTATCATTTACGACATTATGCTTGTAGTGCATGAACTCAACAGCCTCGCTATCTGACACCACATAACCTTTAAAACCCCATTCCTGCCGAAGTATCCTGGTCAAAAAATTGTAACTCCCTGTGATAGGATCTCCATCGTAGTCATTATAAGAACTCATAATCCCCAAGGCTCCCGCATCTTGTACTGCTTTGCGAAAGGGTTCCAGTAACAAGGTCCGCATTTCTCTCGGGGCAACATGAGGGTCTGTGCGTGTACCTTCATCACGTCCACCAACAGGGATACTATATACCGCAAAATGCTTCGGCGTCGAAACTATTCCCTTTTCCTGAAGACCAAGTACCATCTGCTTACCCAGCTCACCCGTTAAATACGGATCTTCGCTATAACATTCGACGACGCGTCCCCATCGAGGATCACGCGACACATCCAGTATCGGTGCATAGATATTGGTATAGCCTAAGGCTGTCGCCTCCTGCGCGGTGACTCCAGCTATCTGCCGGATAAGATGCCTGTTCCAGGTTGCCCCCTGCCCACACTGCGCAGGAAACATTGTCGCTCTGTCGTGGCACAAACCCCGGATGCCTTCATTCGTAAAATCAACAGGGATACCTAACCTGGTTTCCTCTACAAACCAACGCTGGATGGTTTGCCTGTTCTGAATACTATTCGCATAGGGATATGATTTGTCAGGTAAAGATCTGTTTCCAACACCATTGGCCTGTTCATCAATATTAGCTATCCCGTCTTTCCATATCTCATTTTTCCACTGCGTAGTAGGCTCCCAATCCTTCAGAACCCTGGATGATCCATATAGTGTGGCCAGCTGACAAGTTTTTTCCTCCATCGTCATCTGGGAGAGCAGATCTGCTACACGCGCATCGATAGGTGCAGAAGGATCTTCATAAATATCTTTTACTCCATTTTTGTTGAAATCAACCCACCCGCTCTTATACATGTTCTGTTGCGCAACAGCGGACAAATAGAATAAAAACATAATATTTAGCACAAAGATCTTAATGCACGTTTTTTCCATGGTGATGTTATTTCCTTTTCAGTATTGGGTTTATTTTTGTCTTCTATCGCCGATATTCGACAAGACAAATGTATGGGAGTACCTATAATAAGGGTTATAAAATAGTCTATTTAACCTATAAAATAGTTCAGTAATTACTTCAGGTTTTCCTCAATAAAGGCAGAAGGTGATTTTGCATAAATCTTCTTGAAACAAGTACTAAAATAAGCTGGTTCATCGAAGCCTACCATTAAAGCGACTTCACTGATCGTATACTTCTTCTCTTTAAAGTATTCTATAGCTCGTTTCATCTTGATCACTTTCACAAATTCATTTGGTGTGTAGCCTGTAATGGAGTTAAACTTAGAAAATAATAAAGATCGACTTACACATAGCTCCCTGGAAAGATCTGTTATGGAAAAAGATGGTGAGCTGATATTAGCTTCAATGATTTCAACGGCTTTTGCAACAAACTCATTGTTGAAGTCATTGGCTATAGCGTCTTTTTCCTCTACAAGCTCCTGTATGCCCAAAAACTTAACCCTGAGCAGCTTTCTATTCTGAATAATGTTGTCTATTTTTATTTTCAACAAATTTATATCAAAAGGCTTTGGGATATAATCGTCTACGCCAACCTTCAGACCTTCTTCCATACTTTTCTTGTCATTATTTATACTAAGCAATATGAAAGGAATATGCGAAGTGTTGGAGTTATTCTTGACTTTGGAGCATAATTCTATCCCGCTCATCTCAGGCATCTGAAAGTCTGAAATAATAATATCGGGGTTAAACACATTTATAAGTTCATATCCCTCAGTCCCATTTGCAGCGGCGGATACATGGTAATGTTTTGATAACGTGTGTGCGACATATTTACGTAGCTCATCGTTATCTTCTACAATGAGTATCTTTGTTTTCACTTTCTCCTGGTCTATTTCGTCTTCATCTTCTACATGAATATCCGGAAGAACAGTATCCTGAACTATAAGTGCGGGGTCAAAATGTTCCTTGCCGCGCTGAAAACGGATAAAAAATTCCGATCCCTTGTTTTCGGAACTGATCATATCGATCTGTCCCTTGTGCTGCGACACATATTGTTTGATGAGCAATAATCCCAATCCCGAGCCCTTTTGTGCAGAATTAACGGCATTGCTAGCCCGATAAAATCGCTGAAATAACCCCCTTTGGTCTTTTTTAGGTATGCCGATACCATTATCGATCACCGATATTTGCCACACATTTTGCTCTACGGATAATCTAACCTCTATCAGTCCCTTCTCCGGTGTATATTTGACAGCATTCGAGATCAGATTGTCTAATATTTTATCCATCTTTTCGGCGTCAAACCATTCTATCACCTCTTCCTCTGGCATATAGAGCTTTAGTTCAAGACTCCTGTTTACAGCCAACGGCTTCCAGTATTCAATTTTATTGATCAAATAATCCTTGACATCCACTTGCTTCACGGACAGTTTATCCTGGTTCTTATAGGCCTTCTGAAACTCCAGAAGCTGTGAAAACATCAGATTGAGCCGACCTAAGTTCATACCTATCAGGTTTAAAAGATAATCTGACTTTTTAGTCGGCTGGATCTCTTTCTTTAACTCTTCGAACGGATTGTTGATGAGAATCAACGGCGTGGATATATCGTGTACTGTATCGATAAAAAAGTCTATTTTCTCCTTCATTTTCTTTTTCTTGATGTATTCATCCGTGTAGCGATAGACCCAAAAAGAAATGGCACCCAATAAGATAATCATAATGATCCTCGCCGGCAATGTATTCCAAAATGGTGGAGAAATCAATATATCCACGACTCTTTCATCCAACACATCATTATTCTTATTCAGGTATTTCACTTTAAATTGATACTTCCCCGGAGCCAAATTCGTATAATTAGCAACGTGTTCCGTAGTAGGGCCAATCCAATCCGCATCAAGGTTTTCCAATTTCCACATATATTCTTTCCGCTCTCCCAGTGAAAAATTGACTGCCACAAAATCTATCGAGAATGAATGTTGGTTATAGGTAAGCCTAATTTCTGACGTATTATCCAACGACGTCTGCAAAGGAGATCCTTTGTCGCCCGGTTTTACGATCTGATTAAATAGCCGAAAGCTTTGCAGTGCAAGGTATCCGTGAGACTCTTTCTTCTTTACTTTTTGAGGATCAAAATAGGTAATACCCTCATTTGCCCCAAAATACAATAGACCATCATGGCTCTTCATCCGCGATACTTGTCTATACTTATTGGGTATCACTCCGTCGGCAGTAGAGAAATTAATAACTTGAAATGTTTTTATATCAATCATTCCCAGACCATCGTCTGTACTGAACCACAGCTCATTAGGTTTACCTATAAGAAACGAATTAACAATATTGGAGGATAATCCCTGTGCTAAAGAAAAGGACTGTACTCGTCCAGAGATCATATTGCATCTGTTGATGCCATCTCCGTATGTAGCAAGCCAAATGATGGAATCAGACTCCAGATACATATCTTCTACGTACAGGCTTTTCAGGTTATCATTAAATTCGCAACGCTGGGCCTTCATTGTCTCCATGGAAATAGAAAAAACACCCTGCTCACTCGATATGAGCATATTTTTGTCATCTTTGGCTATTATATGATTACATTGAAGCAACGGCCCCTGCGTGAATTTATTGGTTTTTACATTTAGTTTTGAAACCTTACCTCTACGTCCTACAAACCAGATATCACCATTTACATCCTCCTCGACGGCATAGATAAAGTCCGTTCCGATACTATTTCCATCCTGGGACGTGATGTAGTTTTTTAGTATCCTGCCCTGCTTGTCGAGCAGGTAGGCGCCTGATGAAAATGTACCCACCCATATCCGGTTGGAAGAATCTTCAAAGAGGGAGAGAATATTTTTTGCATGCAAAAGTTTCTTCCATTTACCGGTATCAGGCTCATAATGACTGAGGCCATTATTCGATGCATACCAAAAGTTACGATCAGAATCTTCTAAGATGGCACAGACGACATCGTTATGTAAGGAGTTATTATTGTTTTTCTCATGCTTAATGGTATGGAAACCTGATTCATCATAATCTAACACTTTGATCCCATCAGAAAAAGTCGAGACCCAAAAGCGCTTTTCATTATCTTCATATATATCAAAGACTGCACTTTTAACATGGCTTTCTTCCAATGTCGATTCGTTATAAAACTCCTTGATCGATAAATTATTTTTATCCAGCAGACACATCCCACCACCCTCCATTCCGATCAAAATATCCTTATCTCCCATTTCGACGATACTGACAACAGGGTGATATAACAGACGACTATCTTTCTGATGCGAAACGGTACCTTGTTGTATGTTATAGGCATACAGTCCGCTATGTGTAGATCCAATCCATATCTTCCCGGTTTTTTTGTCGTAATATGAACTTTCAACCTGGATATTTTTATCGATAGCCTGAAGATCGATGAGAGGTTTTAGTTGAACGGCTGTGACATCAAATGTGTATATCTTTTTCTTGCACGTGAGCAGTAGATGATCTCCCTCGTATTTTGATATAGCAATGAGGTCATCGGGTATTAAATCCTTGTAAGAATGTAATTTTTTGTCTGGCGTTATTTTGAAGATAGACGTGCGGCCTCCGAGCCAAATCGCATTATTATTATCAAAACATAATGAGGTCAGATAAGAAGTCATCATATTGTAAATGACAAACTCATCTCTATCCCGATCGTATTTATATAAGGCTCCTCTGTCTGTATATAACCATAATCCGCCTTGATTATCTAATTCTACTCTCGTCTTTCTTATTGGAATTCTATTCGTATGTAGCAGATCTATAGGATAGCTCTTTATGTTTTCTCCATCGAACCTTTCGACCCCAAAGCGGGTCGAAATCCAAATAAACCCTTTACTATCTTTTTTGATATTGAAGACGGGGCCTT
>JBEBVG010000050.1:0-19392 GCA_040392845.1 Sphingobacterium sp.
GTTCCTTTGACCGACAAATCGTTTGTCAGATTGATCTTAAGAGACGCATCACTTAATAACCAGCTGTCTTTTCCATCGTAGGTCTTCAGCATAATGTCGGCAACAGGGTTGTAATTGGTGCCCGAAATACCTATTTCCCTGACATTATAGCCCGATTCGTTCGTGTCGCTATAGATAGGAATCGTAGGATTGAGCATCAGTGCGGTGTTGAAAGAACCCGAACCATTCCGTTGATCCCGCTGTGCCTGGCGATACTGCGCCCGCGCTTCGATCTCGACTTTGTTGTCGAATAAGGAAAATTTGCTGCTAATGCGCCCGGAGTAATCCTTTCGGCCATCACCGATCACAATGCCTTTTTGATCTTGTGTCGAAAAGGAGGTATAAATTAAAGCATTTTGACTCCCTCCGGATAAGCTGACCACCTGCTGATGCGAAAACGGCTTATCGTTGGTCAGGGCACTATACCAATCTGTATCATACCCATAATCTTGACCGAGGCCATACATAACATATTCACTGGACGTCAAAAGTTCGGGGCGTTTACGTATCTGCTCGGTCGAAAACTCTCCACTGTATTGCACTTTTATCTCTCCAGCCTTCGCCTGCTTCGTTGTGATAAGTATAACGCCGCCTGCCGCACGCGTACCATAGATAGCTCCAGCTGATGCATCTTTCAATACATCGATCGTTTCGATATCTTCTTGATTGAGCGAGCGAATATCACCACCGGGGATACCATCGATCACGATTAATGGCCCTTGTCCTGCCTTTACCGAAGCAACTCCCCTTAGCTGGAAGCTATTGCCGGCGTTAGGGCTGGCCGTCCCATCAATCATAAGACCCGGTACTTTGCCTTGCAAAGCCGTCGCTATGGTCGCTCCACCAAGACCCGAAGTGAGTTTATCTCCCCGGATCGACGTAATCGACGAGGTAATTTGTCGCTTTTCTAAGGAACCATATCCAATGACAACCGTCTCTTCCAGATTGATGGCCGATGAAATCATTCTGACGTCCATTTGCTCCTGATTACCTACGGATGCCTCAATAGGTTGATAACCCACAAGTGAAAACACTAGTATGTCTCCTGTTTTGACACCGCTGATCGTATATACACCATTCACGTCCGAGACGGTGCCTCGTTGCTCACCTTTTACACTTATACTGACACCTACCATGGTCTCACCCTCTTCGTTGGTGATTGTCCCCGAAACAGTTTGGGTCTGCCCTTGTGCCATCGTGACGAGGGAAAAGAATATAAAGACCCCCATCCATATATAATTAAGCAAATGCTTTTTTGATTTTTTCATATCGTATCGTATTATTTTATCGGTGTGGGCAGTTAATTGACAACACTGTGTTTTTCAAATTTAATATCATTCAACAACCAACGGTTATATCTGCCACCTGGACTGTTCGTACTCGGTTTTATGGTCACTTTCGTTTCAGATGTGACACCATATAAGACAACACTCTTTTCTATCCAATACCAATCCGTAGCCGAGTTATCTGGTATCTGGATATCGAGGTCACTTTTGGATTTTGTACTCTTATCATCAACTCCTACCGATCCCGGTCCCTCTATCTGGACCATCAGGATGACGTCGTCGAACCCACTTCCAGAGCTTCCTCCTCGAGAAGGTGTCGCATGGAACGTTAATTTCAAGTTCGTCGACTTTCCCGCGCTTATATTTGGTATCGATAATAGTTTAAGTCCTGTTTGTACATCCGTTTTTCCCATCTTGAAATAGTGTGCACCGAAATAGAAAGCATTTCCATCCCAGTTGATATCTTCATAATTGCGATTGGCAAAAGCAACGGCCGCAGATACCGTTGCAGATCCTGTTGGACCCGTTGTATGCATGTTTGCAGTACTTCCCGTAAAGCCCTTTCCGTGGCTTGGGTTAGTGGGTACATTTATCACTTCATCTATTCCACCATAAGGAGCTACCCAGGCAAAGTCGTCGAAATAATATACATACCCCACTGTTTTACCATCATCCGGAAGAATAACCTCTTGTTTCACGGTGACTACAGTGGTTAGGTTATCCGCATCTTTAATTGTAATCGTTCCGGTACGCGCTACGGTAGTTGGATCAAGGCTTACGGTGACTTCCGAAGTTCCTGCGCTTCCGCTGTTAGGCGTTATATGTATCCAACTATCGGCTGTTAGCGTCCAAGCTTCAGGCGAAATTATTTCGAAAGTTGCGGATTCACTGATGATCTCACCGTCTTGATTTCCACGAATCATAGTCGTTTCGGTCAATGGATTATAAGTAAGATCTTGCTCGATCGCTATGGTCTCTGTATGCGCTCCGGAGGTAACCGTGAATGACCCTTGGCGTGGATTTCCGGTGTCATTCTTCGCGACGGTTAATACAACCGAAACATTTCCTGCTTTTCCCGTCGTTTTATCTACTGTAATCCATGCGGGCACGTCAGCGATACTCCAATCCGAATTGGTAGATATATATATAGCGGGCGCCTTATCATTATTCAGCATTCCTCGGATATTGACCGTTATCTCCGTAGGTGAAATGGTAAGTTCTTCTACCTTTTTCGCCTGTTTTATATCGACGGGTACCGTCTTCCCTAAACTTTCGAATATAATCTTACCTTCCCGGTCTTCCGTTGTTCCCGCTTCTCCTACAGTTAGAAAAATCGTGTAGCGACCGTGTTTACCGGAGCTTTTGCTGAGCTCTACCCATTCAGGCTTTGAAGTTACTTGCCAATCTCCACTCGTTCCTATTTCTATCTGAGCATTGCTTCCACTTTCTAATACACCCATATAATTTAACGAAACACTAGTGATGGACACTTCAAAAATATCATCCATAAATAGGGCGTCTTTGCAGGAATGAAAAGATAACGCTGCCAAAATGGAGAGCAAAACGGCAATTGCTTTTACTTTTTTCATAATCTCTGATTGCTAGTTTGTTTTAATTTTTTCAATCTTGATGTCGTTCAGACTCCAACGGTATGTTCCTGAAGCAGAGCCAGATTGGTTTGTTCTCAACGTGATCTTTGTTTGGGCTTCGATTCCAAAAAGCTCAACGTTTTTCTCCACCCAATACCACGTCCCCTGATCTGGGATCTGTATGTTGATTTCGTCGCTTACTTTTTTTGATCCACCGCCTACGGTACCCGGACCTTCAATTTCTACGACAACATATACCTTATCGTAATTTCCGCTGCCCGTCCGAATAGGTGTCGCATTGAATGTGAGACGGGCATTTGTCGTTTTACCCTCTTCCAGATTGGGGATACTGTTGAGCCGAACGCCCGTTTGATAATTTGTCCTACCCATCTTAAAGAAATGCTTTGCCAGGTAGAAACAGTTGCCTCCGGGATTGATATCTTCATATCCTCTGGAATTCAGCGCAGCCTTTGCCCCTGCGTTCGTATTTGCGTTGGTTGTCGCTCCGGTAGCCTGATTTTCGACCTCATCTACTCCACCAAATTCCTCACACCAACTGAAATCGTCTTGCAGGTATACAAAACCGATATCCTGACCATCGTCGGTATCCGGGTCCATTGTCTGTATAATCGTGACCTTTTCGGTGAGCTCTTTGGACGAAACGGTAAGGTGGCCTATACGCGTATCACCGGTCGTGTTTTCTTCGACATGAAGAACCACATCCGTCTGACCTTTGCCACTAGGTTTATCTGGAGATATCCAGCTCACATCACTGGTTATGTCATATCCTAAATTTGCTAATACAGTGAGCGTCGGCTTACTACCGGAGCTTAGTCGTCCTGTCTGGATAACAGATATCTGAATTTTATCAACTTTAAGACGGGCATCTGCATTTTTTGAGTTGTCCTCTTTTGCACATGCCAAGAATCCCAAGCAGATCGCTACCCATGCAAGCGCCTGCAAAATACTTCTTTTATGTTTCATATTTTTTATACTATAATTTGATTAGTTACACATCCTCATCACCCATCTGCGTAGCATTTATATTTAGTGACACCAAAGTTCTGCATTTAGATTTGGGATAAATACACTTCTCTTAGTCGAATAAGAAAAATCAAAATAAAATTTTACGATAAATATCTGTATAATAATGTTTTAGATTTATTTTATGGGTCTCGTAATCTAAACTTTTTTTAGGAGGGTGAAAAAGAAATCAGCGATTTCGCTTCATACAAAGCCGCGGATGATTTCGAGAAGGCCAAGCTTCATGATAGCGCTATTTGCCTGAAGATGAAAAGTAGTCTTGTTTCTGGTATCTTTTGATTCGGTCTTCAAAACTATCCGGATAATAGGACTTGTTTTTCATTTTTGATCGGTATGTATATACCGTAGTAATGGAGCATCTTAAGAATTTGGCTATTTTGTAGCTATCGGTTATACCGAGTCTAATAAGGGCGAATACCCGCAATTCCGTCGTCAGCAATTCGTTCGGCTTAATTATTTGCTGTTGTTCTGGCGGGAACAAACTGTTAAATTCGAAAACGAAGTCCGGATATAAGCTTAAAAATGTTTCATCGAAATTTGTAAGGAAAGCTTTATGTTCATTTTCAATATATTTGGTCGACTGTAATTCCTTTTCGATTTTTTCCACTTTCCCACCCTTAAGCAGTCTTTTAAGACTACCTCTATACTCATCGAGTTTGTCGATATAATCCGAACAAAGGTCGATAAACTTACTCAGGTAAGTTTCTTTTAAAAGGTTCGTTGATACCAGTTCGTTGTTGAGGATCAAAAGTTGACTTTTTGCTTTATCCAACCTTCTGTACTGTCTGACAATATAACGCAACAGTAAAACCGAGCATACCAATAAGCAAACAATGATAAAAAAAGCGGATGAAATGGTATTCTTCTGTTGTAGAATCTTTGCTTTGTAGCTCACATAAATATTGGGGAGGATTTTTATAATATACTGTGTCCATCGATATGCACCACTATACATCGCGTCCTGCAATGATATTTCAATGAATTGATAAGCTGTCTCGATGTCACCCTCCTCATAGAGTAATGAAGCAAGCTTCCAAAGTGAGACATATTCTTTAACAGCATATTTCAAATCGGTAATAGACGATACAATGAGATATCGTTTTTCTTGTTCTACATCTTCTTTTAGCCGATACAAATCAGACATATAAAAAGCGACGTGAGCCATATCCCGGTCCTCTGTTGTCAGTTGGTTATACGCCTTAAATAAGACTTCCACAGCGCGGTCATAATCCCCGTCTTCTCTTATTTTATTGGATAAATATATAAGGTGCCAAATTGAATTTTCTGGGGTAAGAGCCATGAGTGAATCTCGGCTGGCGTCTATTTTGCTTTGATATCCTTGCAGTTCACGTTTAGTGACATTCTGATCGAATAACCCTTTGTACAACTGCATCTGTACCACAAAATAAAGTCGTTTGAGATCGTTCGAAAGCTCTTCTATAATCAAATACTCATGCTCTAATAATTCCTCACATTCTTTATACATACCTGTATAGGCATAAACACGGGCAATCAGGAGCAAAGCTTCTGTCTGATACACGGGGTGCGATTGGAGAACACCCTCAGAAAGTTCGAGCATCTGTTCTGCATATTGCAAAGCCGTATCGATTTGTAAATCATAATGCATTTGAAAAAGGGTGCGGCATGCGTTAAACCGTGCTACTGCATCTGTAGATGCATCTAACAGTTTTTGGACACTGTCAATCTGATTTAGCTTTTTTTCCAAATAATATTCACGGTCTGCAATCACCTGTTTCAATGTTTCCAGCGATTCTCCGGATGAATCCTTTTGACTACATTGGCTGGTAAACAAAAGTATTATAATGGGTATAATCACGCTTCGCGTAATACGATTTTTTTTGAAAATGTAATGTACAGCCATTTTATCAAAGATAAGTCATTTCTATCCAAAGAATAGGTTTTCGACCGAAATTATAACTTTGTCTATAGAGACATCAAAATAATTTTTAATTTTATGAGCTCTTAAGCTAAAAACAAAAACCAGCGATTAGAATCAATTTTTACTATGGCAATATATAGGTTTCGGGTAACATTTGAGGATTATGAAGATATCTATCGGGATATTGATATGCCGGCAAAAGGTACATTTTTGGACTTGCATCAGGAAATACAGAAGAGCACGGGCTATGTCGCGGATGTGTCGTCTTCATTCTACGTAAGCAACGATCAGTGGAAGAAAGGTACCGAAATAGCTCTTCATCCTACGGCCAGCAAAAAAGAAGCCGGGGTGCTCTTGATGGAGGATATTCGCCTGAGCAAGTTTATTGATGACCCACATCAAAAGTTTTACTATATCTATAATTTTGACCGCCCCTATGATTTTCATGTGGAGTTGATCAAAATACTCAAGGAAGAACAAGGTAAAGAATATCCCAGCATTTTTAAATCGGTGGGGCAGGCACCGAAGAGTGCTGCTGCAGCTAATTTTCCAACGGAGACTGTGACGGCGGACGATGAAGAAGAGGTAGTTGATGAAAATGCGGAAGAATATGGTGTCGATGAAGAGGATGATTTTGACGCGATCGGCGAGGGAGAAGAGGAAGAAGAAGGCGAAGAAGACAACCTTGGATTGGGAGAAGAAGATTATTAACACAAGCCCACATAAGACCCTTGTTGTCGTTGTCGGCCCTACTGCAGTGGGCAAAACAACTACGGCTATCTTTCTGGCACAACACTTCGGTACGGCAATTATTTCTGCTGACTCTAGACAGTTTTATAGAGAGATGAGTATAGGGACCGCTAAGCCGGATGAAGCTGAACTTGCTGCGGCTCCCCATTATTTCATTGATAGTCTATCGATCAAGGAAGAGTATTCTGCCGGAGATTTTGAACGCGATGCTTTAACGTTGTTGGATACGCTTTTTCAACGTCATGATATCGTCATTATGGTAGGCGGCTCTGGATTATTTGTTCGAGCTGTTTGTGAAGGGTTGGATGAATTGCCCAAAGCTCCTGAAGTAGTGCGTGAGAGGTTAAATGCTGAGTTGGCCATGCACGGTCTACAGTCTCTTCAAGAAAAATTGCAGCAAGTTGATCCCGTGTATTATGCTACTGCGGATATCGATAACCCGCAGCGCGTTATACGGGCGTTGGAAGTTTATGAAGCAACAGGGAAGCCCATGTCTGCTTATCAACAACGGAATAGTATACGCCGACCATTTGATGTCGTCACGATAGGCCTGCATATGGATCGGGAACAACTGTATGAACGGATAAACGCTCGTGTCGATCAAATGATCGAGAAAGGTCTTTTTGAAGAGGTGCAGTCGCTGTTACCCTATCGTCATAAACCGGCTCTGCTGACGGTGGGTTATGCGGAAATATTTGATTATCTGGAAGGAAAGATAGCTAAGGAGGAAGCTATAGCGAAGATTAAACAAAACTCCCGCCGTTATGCAAAAAGACAGATGACCTGGTTTAGGAAATATGGGGGAACGACTTGGTTTGACCCCACAGATGAAGAAGGAATATGTCAATTTATAGAAGAAACCATTCCTAAAAATAAAAGGGTTTAGATGATCTCTAAACCCTTTCTTGCCTCTTTTACTTGGATTTCCTTTTTTTTCGTTTCGATGTTTCTTTTTTCGAATAGACCCTTTGCCTATTCTTTACGGATATCCTAAAAGAAGCTTTATTGTGAATGATAAAACCAAGCTAACAGTTTTTCATTTTTTTTTGGCCTCTTTAGTATAATAACGCTACGTTTCTTCAGATATTGTGTGTGGAATAAAAATTTTTGTCCATTATAAAAAACACCTGAAGCGGGGAGCTTCAGGCGTCTTTACTAACCAATTATTAACCTAAATTATGAATGAAACAAAAATCGCTATTTTCCACGGAAATCTTATTTGAATGGGTTATTTTTAACGATTTTTAACTATATCTTATTCCGATTTTCGGATATAGGATTAAATTTGCTAACTTTATTACACATAAAAGCAAAAAGTAGATTGAAATTTGATGATTTTGGCTTCGGCCCGGCACTGACAGAAGGGCTTGACAGTATGGGCTTCATAGAAGCTACTCCTATTCAGGAACAGACTATACCTGTTATTTTACAACAAAACGATTTAATTGCCTGTGCCCAAACTGGGACGGGAAAAACAGCAGCATATCTGTTGCCAATTTTACATAAAATTGCAGAAAACCCTATAGAACGTGTTAATGCACTTATTCTTGTCCCAACACGGGAATTGGCTCTTCAGATAGACCAGCAGATTATGGGGCTGGCCTATTTTACAGGAGCCACTTCGATAGCAATATATGGCGGAGGCGACGGTATGGGCTATGAACAACAGAAACGAGCTATTCGGGAGGGAGTCAACATAATTGTAGCCACACCGGGTCGTCTATTGAGCCACATGTCGTCCGGCAAATTTGATTTCAGTTCTCTCAAACATTTGGTTTTAGATGAAGCTGACACCATGTTGGATATGGGCTTCTATGATGATATCCTACGGATTATCAGTTATTTGCCCGAAAAAAGACAAAGTTTGCTCTTTTCGGCCACTATGCCACCAAAGATCCGGACATTGGCGAAAAAAATACTCCATACACCTACAGAAATCAATATCGCTATTTCTAAACCTTCCGAAGGAATCGATCAGCGGGCGTATATGGTGTATGACGATCAGAAAAATGCACTGATCAAAGAACTGTTACGGGACCCGCGCTATTCCAGCGTCATCGTTTTTGCATCCAAAAAGGATATTGTCAAGACCTTAGCTCGTGAGTTGGGGAAAAAAGGATTAGCGGTTGAAGGCTTTCACTCCGACCTGGACCAATCACAGCGCGAAGCGATTATGAATAAATTCCGTGCACGGAACCTGAATGTATTGATCGGTACGGATGTCATATCAAGAGGGATCGATATCGTGGGCATAAGCTTGGTGGTCAACTATGACGTGCCACCGGATCCCGAAGATTATGTTCACCGTGTAGGTCGTACGGCCAGAGCGGAATCGACAGGTACAGCGATTACATTTATTAATGAGCGTGATCAAAATCGTTTTGCACGGATCGAAAAACTTATAGAGTACGAAATTCCGAAACTACCATTGCCGGAGGGATTTACTGCCGGTCCGGCTTATAACCCCCGGTTAAACGACAAGAAGAGAAGTAAACCTTTCCGGAAGAAGAAACCTTTCCGACCCAAAAGAGCATCGTCATAAAAAACTCCACTTCCGATGGGAGGTGGAGTTTCCTATAATATAGTAATATTATATAACGTGCTTTTTCCTACGCTGGTATTATCCAGTTCAGGTAATAAGAGTTTTTTCTCAGCCTAATAAATTAAGCACCCCTTGCACTGTATATTAAGGACAAACAAGATTGAAAAAAGTTCCCAAAAAAATAATATTTTTTTAATACCTGGTTTTTCTATTGAAAAATGTATTGGCAAACAATATCACGCCACCCAAGAATAGGATGGAACCAGTCGTGATGATAATTGTTCCCCATAGCTGATTCATGATGAGCCATGCTAATCGCATAAGCATAAGTCCGATAATAATTGATCCACCAGCGAACCACAATTTTTTATCTCTTTTCTTTATGTCTTTCACGTGTTGGTAGAATGTTTACTATAACGCTAACCCATAGAGATAAAAATTGTTTTGTAAAAAAGAAATCCTGCAGCGGGGAGCTGCAGGATTTCTAAACTAACCAATTATAAACCTAAATATGAATATTAAAGTCATTTCAAATCCTATGCCATAATAATATATGTCATGTATGTTTTAACGGAATTTAACTTTTTAATGGCTATAGAGTTTCACCTTTACTTGATGCAAATCGGATTCGCCTTTAGTCTTTAAAAAAAGATATAGTATTTTTACAGCATGATAGACCGCAATATATTATTGAAAGAGCTCATGTTTAAGACATCACGTTCAAGCGGAGCGGGCGGACAACATGTCAATAAGGTGGAAAGCAAGGTCACGTTGCTTTGGGATATTCAGGCATCAGCACTCTTGTCCGGAGAAGAAAAAAATCTATTAGTACAAAAGCTGGCCAATCGTATACAGACCAACGGCTATCTACAGATGGAATCTTCCGAAACCCGAAGTCAGTTGAAAAATAAAGAGATTGTGTTGCAACGGCTGGTGGATTTGATTGAACAGGCGTTAATACCTGCTAAAAAACGTATCCCTACGAAGATTCCCCGAGCCAAAATCCTAGAAAGGATGGATCGTAAAAAACAACAATCCGCCAAAAAGGCGGATCGTAGATGGAGAATGGAATAAAAAGTAAGGACGTCAATCTTATAATTGACGTTTGACGGTGTATGTTTTTCCGTCGACGACAATTGTAAAGTGTACGGACCCTTTTTCAGGATTATTTCCAGTTTCTTCTTTAACGTCGATTTGGGGAGCCACGTTTCCATTAAACGGATAAAGTACCGTCGTAAATGTTACGGCATTCCCGCTTGTTTTATGTTGCTCAAAAACGAAAGCCGGGCGTTCGACTTCCTTTCTATAGGAATAGGAAACTTTACCTTCCTCCTGTCCAAGTGTTGCTTGACCAGCATTAAAGTTGCGGATCAATAGGTTATTTCCATCTGCATAACCCGTCGATACACTGTTATCTGTTGTGTTGTAGGTCGGATTACAATTTTCCGCCAGTTGGAAATGTATGCCGACTTTGCCCGTGGCATCACCTTCAGCTTTATCGAAGATAACAAAGTATTTTTGATCGATAAAAAGTACCGTACGGATATGATCCAGATTTTTATAGCTTGGATTCTTATAAACCAATATATCCAGGTTGTCCGATGTTTGCCAGTGTATCAATTCGGCATCACAAATTTCCATGTCAGCATTGTCCAGAGTCAATGTCTTGTGAATCCAGGTCTGACGGTACCAGTTTCGCAGCTTCATGATCTCCTCGTCACCACCGTAAACGAATACGCCTGCATCGGGCATGAAATTGCGGCCTTTTACCCACAGCTCAAAAGTGCCGTTGTCAGGTTGGCTATGCCAGAATGCAGGAGGGCTAGCCTTCACTACCATTACCGTTGCTGTATCTTTCCAGCTATTTCTAAAGGCATAAAAACCACCTGTTGTCAATCCTTTGGATAGGTATTCAGGCGTTTCGCCTTTTTTCCCTTCTGTTGCATAGTAGGCTATAACCTTGTTGTCGGGGAAAACTTTTGCCCAGTCTTTGAAGTTATTTATACTACTTTTTTTATCGTTATTCCATGCATCGCCAAACATAGGATGAGTATAATCCGGAAAAGAATAATCAACCTGTGCCATGATCATCGACTCGATGGTATTTTTATAGGAAGCAGGAAATTCTTTATCTACGCCCGCTAATTGAGCCATTGTCAGCGCTTTCAGAAATATATTAGCAGCAGCGGTATGATAGTTTGGTGATAGCTCAAATTGTAGCCCGTCATCGTATATTTGTTTCTTGATTTCGGTATTCAGCACATCGATGCCGCTTTTCCGCCATATGGGTGCATCTTTTAGCTCGGGAAAAAATGCACCAGCATAGATTATCCGTTGAGCTTCAAACAGCAGATGATTACCTTTCTCGGAGTAATTGTGCAGAATATGGTCGGCATGTTTAGCATAATTGTTCAAAAATACCATCAAAAAATCCGGTGTGAAATACGGGGAAGTTACGAACATATTGAATAGGGCGGTCTGCTCCTGGAGGCGATGAGAAACCTCTAAGGGTCTCCAGGCGAAGCGGTCATTATCCTTCGAAAGTCCTTTAGGATTCTTCTTTACCCAGTCTATATATTGGGCAACCCATTCCTTAGCGTATTTTTCGTCGCCTGAGAACCAATAGGCCAATCCCATAGGTGTCCACCAATACATACGATGCAGCTGCCAACGGACTTCATTGTCTTTTACCGGCCAATATTGCCAGTTAATGTCTTTGCCGTAGTCAAAAAAACCATAACCTTTGTGTACGTAGAACTGATGTTCCAGGCCCTTGTCAGCTTTTTCCTGATTATCTTTGGAGAGCTTTTTGCCAAAAAACCGGCCTTTATCTTCCATATTATATTCGGGATGCCGGATGTCCGACCGCTTTTTGTAATAGCTCAATAAGGCTTTGGATGCCTGGTCATATTTCCCCTTGGCTACCAGATCTTTGACCTTCTCTAATCCCGGATAATTGAGATTTAGTGGACTGAAGTCTTCAAGTGTCGGTTTTGATGTCGATTGTGCTATTCCCAAAAAAGGAAGAAACACGACGAGAAGATATAATAATTTAAGTTTCATCGGTATCTTAATTTAGTTTCTTTAAGTCGATATTTTTTGCCTGTGCATAACGCAATAATGCTTCCAGATAATAGTAGTCTGCATAGTTCAATGGCGTATCTATTTCCGAATTATATAGAAACGCGCCTACGCTATGTTTCAGTATAAAGTAAGCATTGTCATCTTCTGCTGCCAGGTATTCCGGTGAAGATAGGGACTTTATTACATCTTCAGCATAGGTGAAGTACGAAGGACTGTCCGTAAATTTCGCCAGATCGAACAAGGCCGAAGCGATAACTGCCGCTGCAGAAGCATCTTTAGGAGCTCTTTCTCCACCGTTATGAACGTCATAATCCCAATAAGGAATCTTGTCTTCGTCTACATTGGGGTGTTCCATGATGAATTTGGCGATGGCTATAGCATGATCTAAGAATACTTTGTTCTTCGTTTCTTTATAAGCCATGGTATAGCCATATAAGCCCCATGCTTGTCCTCTGGCCCATGCTGATTCATGCGTTAATCCCTGGTGGGTTTCTTTTTGGATTGCACGGCCTGAAAGGGTATCATAGCTGATAACATGGTAGGAGCTATTGTCTGATCTAAAGTGGTTTTTCAGGGTTGTCATGGAGTGCGCTATCGAAGCTTCGGCGTACTCAGGCTTTTTGAACTCCGTTGCTGCCCAAAATAGAAAGTCAAGATTCATCATGTTGTCGATAATGACAGGGAATTCCCAATGTCCGAAATCCCAGGAACGTATAGCGCCTACCGTTTTGTTGTATCGGCCATAGAGATGTGCTGCTCCTTGTTCCAATGTAGGTAGATAGGCCTTGTCTTTAGTTAACCTATAACCATTACCATAAGAACAGTAGATCATAAAGCCTAGATCGTGTGTATGAGTGTAATATTTTAACGAGTCCATGGCTAAGGTAAATTTACGTGCACTATTGGCTAATTGCCTATCACCCGAAAGTTCATAGCCAAGCCAAAGCGAGCCAGGGAAAAAACCTGTAGTCCAGTCTTCTTGTGGCGCAAGTCTTACCGATCCATTTGCGTAAATCGATCGAGGAGGCATCCCGGGATGATATACCTCGGCAGCTTTTTTGAGTTGATGGACGACAGTTTGTTTGGCATGTTTTAACCAACGCAGGTCTTCCTGTGCTTGTGCGCGATTTCCCACAGATGTCAAGGCTATACAGCAGATCAGAAGGCCAATAATTTTTCTCATAATAATTCGTGTTTTTTTGATATCCGTAAAATTAGAGACCCATCCTTTGTGTATGTTTCAATTTTAGTCAAATTTATTTTGATTTTGATGAATGTCAACGGTATGTTACCAAGGCAGGATAGTACGACTGTAAGTTAAATATTGGCTTATCAGCGAGTTGTCACAGCTTATTTGTTTAAAACCTAAAGTATTTTAACGAAATTCAAAACATTCGAGAGGGAAAGGATTATAAATTTGGGGAAATAACATTTAAATCTAAAATGATGATAAAGATATGCTTAGCTTTTTTGTGTCTCCAGGTAATCCTTAGTGATTCACAGGCGCAATCTACCCTACACCTGGATGATGTCACGTTGATGCATGAGATGCGTGCGACACCATACCCGTTGGATGGGGCGACAGTCAAAAACAGAAAAGTAGCATTTATGTGGCCGCTGGGTGAAAATACAGCATATGGTGCAGCTTTGGATGGGTTGGAAGAGCAACCTAAAAAAAATAAACCTGATCCGTACAAAACAAATTACCGCTTACGGATTGCCCGGGATAGTCTCTTTACGAAAGAGGTGAAACAGGTCCATCGTTCATGGGGCTTTTATAATGCAGACAATTTGTATGCTGATGGTACTTGGTTTTGGCAATATGGCTACGTGAATGGCGATAAGACAGTATGGTCTAAAATTTTGCGGTTTACCGTGGAGAATGGAACAAATGCTTTTAATCCTCCTCCCTTTTCGGCGTTGATTGACAAGCTTCCCACTACGCATCCACGGGTGTGGGTAGTAGAAAAGGAATGGAACGCTTTTATAGCTAACAGTAAAAATAAGGAGGAACGCAGTTGGTATCTTGAGCGGGCAAATAAGGTCGTGGATACAGACATTAAACACATTTCCCAAACGATCGATACCAGCAAAATTGCAGACCTGGATACGGAAGTAAAAAGAAGTGCGCTGCTTATCCGGGAAGGGCGGCGGATTGTGGATAGGGAAGAGGCCAATACCGAAAGCTTAGTGCGCGCATTTCTGTTGACTAAGGATAAACGGTATTTTGAAGTGGCGATGCGACGAATAGAGGAGATGATCAGCTGGAAAAGTAGTCCTTATCTCAAAGGAGATTTCAATGAATCGGTGCTGTTGTCATTAAGTTCGCTGGCTTATGATTCGTTCTATAACATGCTTTCCGATACGCAGAAAAAGCTATTGCTAAAAGAAATTAAAGAAAACGGCTCGAAGTTCTTCCAGCGTTTCCTAAATCATTTTGAAGCACATATTGCAGATAATCATTCCGTGCAAATGACACTGCGCATATTGACGATGGCAGCTTTTGCAGCTTATGGTGATCTCCCCGAAGCAGCGACATGGGCAGATTACTGTTATAATGTTTGGGTAGTTCGTTTTCCCGGCGTTAATGACGATGGAGGATGGCATAATGGTGATTCCTACTTTCATGTGAATATCCGTACGTTGATAGAGGTTCCTTGGTTTTATAGCCGGATCAGTGGCTACGACTTTTTTAAGGATCCCTGGTACAAGGGGTCGGCCATGTATGTGATGTTCCAGCAACCACCTTTTTCAAAGTCGGCAGGAAATGGAAGTTCACATCAGAATGTGGTAAAACCTAATGGTCCGCGTGTCGCTTATGCCGATGCACTGGCTAAATTGACCAACAATACGTATTTAGCAGATTATGTCCGGGTTATCCAAAATGCAGGACCTGATATCCTGAAAAAGGGGTTTATGTCCAAGCCGGGAGATTTGTCATGGTTCAGGCTTCAGAATGATACTCCATTGCCGGAAGGTAAAGGCTTGGCAGACTTACCGTTGTCCTATATTTTCCGGAATACGGGTATTGCAACGTTCATGTCTAGCTGGAAAGATATCAAGGGGAATGCGATGTTAACATTTCGTTCAAGCCCGTATGGCTCCACTTCACACGCTTTAGCTAATCAAAATGCATTTAATACCTTCTATGCCGGCAAACCATTGTTCTATAGCAGCGGTCATCATGTCAGCTTTACTGACCAACATAGTATCTATAGCCATAGAAGTTCAAGAGCACACAATACAATCCTTGTTGATGGCATGGGGCAGAAGATCGGTACGGAAGGATACGGTTGGATACCGCGCAACTATTCAGGTGCTATCATTTCTTATGTTGTGGGCGATGCTTCGAATGCATATGGGAAGGTTGTTTCACCATTGTGGCTGGAACGCGGGAAGGTGTCGGATCTGGAATATTCACCCGAGAATGGCTGGGACGAAAATCATTTGAAGACTTTCCGTAGGCATATCGTACAGTTAGGTGGAGCGGATCTGGTGTTTATTTATGATGAACTGGAGGCTGATAGACCTGTAGCGTGGAACTACCTATTGCATACTATCGTAGATTCCATGCAGATAACACAACAGAAAAATAATACGTTTGTACGGGCGACGAATACAAACGGCATATCAGATGCCTACATTTTCGCTCCTGAGAAGCTCAAAGTAACGCAAACAGATCAATTCTTCCATCCGGCAGTCAATTGGCTAAGAGCAGATGACAAAGGTCATTTTGCACCTTATCCAAACCATTGGCATTTTACGGCCAGCTCGTCTAAACAGACTGTTTATCGTTATGCAACGATTGTCCGTACCCATCATAAAAAGGATACTGTGGCGCAGCCTAAACTTATCGGAGGAGATACCATACATGTCGATGACTGGATAATAAAGGTAAATATTACCACTTCTGGTAAGCCTGCATTTTCCATTACCAACACCAAGAATAAGGCGTCTATTGTATACGATGATTTGACGAAGATTACGGAAAATGGGAAGGAAATAATGTTGAAAGATCAACGGCCTGATTTAGAGATCTGATTTTAAAACGTTAAACCAAATTACATGAGAAAAAAACATCTTTTACCGCTTGTTTTGTTATTATCACTTGTTATTGGGATAAGTTCCTGCACACAGCAGAAGACTGCGAAAGAAAAAAAGCTGAATATCATCTTCATCATGACCGATGATCATACGACGCAGGCACTAAGTGCCTATGACAAACGCTTTATCCAAACGCCCAATCTGGACCGGTTGGCGAAAGAGGGCATTAAGTTCAACAACTGCTTTGTCACAAATGCAGTATGTGGACCGTCAAGGGCGGTTATTCTGACGGGAAAATATAGTCATGTCAATGGGCTGACAGATAATCACGCCGTTTTTGATAGTACACAAACCATCTATCCACAATTGCTGAAGCAAGCTGGCTATCAGACAGCGATGATTGGCAAGTGGCACTTAGGTTCGGCACCTGTTGGTTTTGATTATTACAGTATTCTTCCAAATCAGGGGGAATATTACCAACCTGTATTTATTGAGAACGGAAAGAAAGTGCAGGAGCAAGGGTATGTTACCGACGTTGTAACCGATAAGGCTATTGATTTCTTGGACAACCGGGATAAGGAAAAACCGTTCCTGTTAATTTATCAACAGAAAGCACCACACCGCAACTGGCTACCTGCCCCGCGGCATTTAGGTATGTTCGATGATGCCACTTTTGAAGAACCGGCTAACTTGCTGGATGACTATGCGCATAGGGGCCGTGCGGCTAAGGAACAGTTGATGAACATCTCCAAAGATATGTGGGATGCATGGGATCTGAAGTTGATGTCGTCGGAGGATCTTGAAGCAATGGCAAAAAAGCCAGTGACCAAAATTGCAGATGCGAAGGATGACGATTTTACGCAAGCGAATGATAAAAGTTTGGATCAACAACGTTTCTTTCAGGTATTTGATCGCATGACATCCGCTGAAAAAGCAGCTTGGACAAAGGTTTATGATAAGAGGGTGGCAGAATACAAACGATTGAACCTCAAGGGAGATGATCTTGTGCGGTGGAAATATCAGCAGTATATGAAAGATTATCTGGCTTGCGTGACTGCGGTAGATGAAAATGTGGGCCGCTTACTGGATTACCTGGAAAAGGAGGGGGAACTAGATAATACGATTATCGTATATACTTCGGACCAGGGATTTTTTCTGGGTGAACATGGTTTCTTTGATAAACGCATCATGTATGAGGAATGTCTACGTACTCCTTTATTGATCCGTTATCCAAAGGCTATAAAAAAGGGGTTGGTATCCGAAGCATTAGCAATGAATGTTGATTTTGCACCTACCTTGTTGGATTATGCAGGAGTGGCCATCCCTCAAGATACGCAGGGGGTATCCTTGAAGCCGGTGATCGACAATGGCGGCAAGGTACTTCCCGATTGGCGTGATGCGGTATATTACCATTATTACGAATATCCGAGCTGGCACATGGTCAAAAGACATTATGGTATCCGAACAGATCGGTATAAATTAATTCATTTTTATAACGATATCGACGAATGGGAATTGTATGACTTGCAGAAGGATCCAAAAGAAATGCGGAATGTATATGGAGAGGCTGACTACAGGGAGATTGTGCAGATGATGCATGCGAAGTTAAAAGTCTTGCAGCAGCAGTATGGCGATACAAACCCTACCGAACAATAAATAAAAAGATGATGAATAAAACAACGTATATGAGATATATTTATTTTGCAGCGATAGCTGTATTGCTATTTTCCTGCCAGGCAGAACAAGAACAAGATAGGCCGAATATTCTATTGTTGATGTCAGACAACCAGTCCTGGAATCATGTTGGAGTATACGGGGACTCAGTCGTAAAGACACCCAATATGGATAAGATCGCGGCCGAAGGTGTTCGCTTTACGCATGCTTTTTGTAATTCGCCTTCCTGTACACCAGCTCGGGCAGCTTTATTGACGGGACAGGATATATGGCGTATTGAAGAAGGAGCTAACCTCTGGGGGATTTTACCGTCAAAATTTGCCGTCTTTCCGGAGCTTTTGGAACAAGCGGGCTATAAAGTGGGTTATGACGGAAAGGGCTGGGGCCCCGGAAGCTACGAAGCCAATGGGCGGACACGTAACCCAGCGGGAGATAAGTACGCGAATTTTGCGGAGTTTATAAAGAAGACTAAAAAAGGGGAGCCCTGGAGCTATTGGTTCAATAGTCTACATCCGCACCGTCCCTATGAGGTAGGTTCGGGCGAAAAAGCAGGTATAGCTCTTGAAGGTATCAAAGTGCCTGCATATTTGCCTGATACACACGATGTGCGTGTGGATATGGCTGATTATTATGCGGCAATCCAGACCTTTGACACGGAGGTCGGCGAAATTATGCAACAGCTGAAGGAGAGTGGACAGCTGGATAACACGATTGTGATTGTTTGTAGTGACAATGGTTGGCAGATGCCGCGGGGTTTGGCAAACTTGTATGATTTCGGAACGCGGGTACCGTTGATTGTGTCATGGCCGGAACGTTTCAAAACGGATGTCGTTACCGAGGAATTAGTGACTTTGCTGGATCTGGCACCTACATTCCTGAACTTAGCGAAAGCCGATGTGCCGGATTACATGACGGGCAAAAGTTTGTTGCCCATCGTGGAAAAAGATGGACGAATGGAGGAGTCGAGAGAATTTGTCGTCTTGGGACGTGAGCGGCATGCCTTTGTGCGGCAGCATGGTTTGGGATATCCTGGACGGGCTATCCGCACGAAACAGTATCTGTACATTAAAAATTATGAAGCAGATCGATGGCCGGCAGGTGATCCTCCACTATATGGTGACGTCGATCCGTATATGTTGAATTATCCCGGTCCTGTAAAATTCTTTATCTTACAGCATAAAGACGAACCGGTGGCACAACAGGCCTTTCAGCTGGCCTTTGCTAAACGCCCTGTAGAGGAATTGTATGATGTCATCAACGACCCTGATCAGTTGCATAATCTAGCGGCTGACAGCAAGTACCAGGAAGTGAGGGCCGGTTTGGCGGCTCAAATGGTCAATTATTTGAAAAAAACGAATGATCCAAGGGAAACCGATGGTAAAATAATCTGGGACAGCACGGATTATTTTAGTGAAATTGACAAAACCCCAAAACCAAGTC
>JBEBVG010000051.1:0-19325 GCA_040392845.1 Sphingobacterium sp.
GAGCTAAAGTAATATATAGACTTCTTAAATGCAATTTTTTTTTACTTTCTATATTTCTCATTTCTTTACTTATTCAATTGCGCACTCTACAGCTTGAACGGTTAGTACCTATAAATAGGTAAAGGATTTCGGGATTTCACTTATCGGGACACTGCCCTATCCCTAGTTGGGTCTGAAGTTTTCCTTGTTAGGGAAACTCTGCCCCCGGTTAGGAAAACGCTGTCCCTAGTTGGGTCTGAAGTTTTCCTTGTTAGGGAAATCGTATCCCCAGTTAGGAAAATGCTGTCCCTAGTTGGGTCTGGAGTTTTCCTTGTTAGGGAAGTCGTCCCTAGTTAGGAAAACGCTGTCCCTAGTTGGGTCTGGAGTTTTCCTTGTTAGGGAAATCGTATCCCTAGTTAGGAAAATGCTGTCCCTGGTTAGGAAAACCATAAAAATAACTACAAAAGACATATTTTATGTTCGATAATGTTTTATAACGTTCGATCTTGTTCAATCTTGTTCGATTTTTTGTTTTCTCGTGCTCCTGTACTGATATTTGGAATATGAAAAAGAAACACAGGAGGTCTGCGTTGTACAAACCATAAATATAATTTATATTTGTAAAAGACAAATACTAAACATTATGCCGACATTTACAAGCACATTGCCCGATGAACTGATGCTACTGTTGCAGCAAAAATCCAAAGAGCTGAAGCTCCCAAAGAATAAGCTTATAGAAAGAGCTCTTCGGATTTACCTGGATCAGCTCAATAAAGCGGCGTATATCCAATCGTATAAAAAAGCTGCCGAAGATACCGACGTCATGCTTATGGCAGAAGAAGGTATGACTGATTATTTGTTGGACCTAAAACACACCGAAGATGACGAATAGTGTTAGCTTCAAACAGGGTGAGATATGGTATGCTAACCTAAATCCAATTAAAGGCAGTGAACAAGCGGGGTACAGGCCCGTTGTGATCGTTAGTGGCAATATGTTGAACACTTATCTTAATCTTGTGATCGTCATGCCGCTTACTTCCAAAATAAAAAACTATAAAGGCAACGTCATATTGACCCCTAACCTAGAGAATAGGCTGGAAAAAAAGTCCGAAATTTTGATTTTCCATATACGTTCTATCGACAAAGAACGACTGGAAAAACGTATTGGCAAGATTTCTGACAACGAACTAAGTGAGCTAAAAGCAGGATTGAACGATATATGGAGATATTAGCGAGCAGCACCAGGCTAGCTTTCATAAAACATATAATTCTCAATGGTGATAATATCGATAGGCATGGGCTTGAAATTCACAACATCCTCTTTTAACAAAAAGAATCGGTAAAGGTAATTCAACGCCAGGTAACTCTGCCTGTCCGGCCGCTGACAAATCAAAAAATCGACAATCCCCTTAGCAAGGTAATCGACATTTGCTTCCAGGAAATCAAATCCTATAATATATGGCTTGGCTATTTCCGGGTGTTCATAAAAGAACCGCCCGGCAACTGATGCACGCGAATTCGTGACAAACAACACGTCAGGAGTGTATCTCTTCATCTTTACCAGGAGTTCCTTTTCTACTTCTTCATACTCATTGTAAGGAATATCTACGACATCAATTTTAAACTGCCGATCCAGGTTATGCAGGTATTCGCTATACCCTTCTATCTTTGTGTCCAGATACTTATAATTTTCCAGGCCTTTTGCGGCATTCAGTATAAGTATTTTCGCCCCAGGATTAACCAGGTAGGAAGTTAAATTGCCTGCCAACCTCCCTGTACTGTTCAGATCGGGGCCGATATAACCTAATGTGGATTTACTCGGGATATCGGAGTTAATATATATTGTCTGTAGTTTCCTTTTATGACATTGACGCACAAAATCGCCCGTCTCTTTAATAAATATAGGAGCGATCACAACCGCGTTAAAACTACCATTTAATATCTGTAGAGAAGCCTCGACGAAGGTACCTACCTTCTCCTGGTCATAAAAAAACACGGTGGTCTGGATACCGAATGGTTCCAGCTCCTTAATACCTTTGTTGATACCATCGAGGCATAACTGCCAATAGCCTGTCTGCAAAGAGGTCTTCGGTATCAATACTGCAAAATTAAGATTGTTCTTAACTGAAAGTGACCGGGCATAGAGATTAGGCTGGTAATTATGTTCTTTAATAATATCTTTAACCCGCTGCCGCGTAACATCGGATACATCTTTCCGATTATTCAACACCCGATCTACTGTAGCAATAGATACATTGGCTAACCGGGCAATATCTTTAATGCCGAACCGTTTTTTTTCTTTGTCTTCAGACATCATGCCGTCTTTATAAATTAGTTAGAATCAAATCTACAAAATAAAAAAGGAACCCTATAAGGTTCCTTTCTAAATATCTAACAAATTGATAAAGGTTTAAAACTCTATTTTACGGCATCAACAACTGCTTTGAAAGCAGCAGGATCATTGTAAGCTAAGTCAGCCAAAACCTTACGGTTCAAACCGATATTCTTAGCGTTTAACTTACCAATCAACTGTGAATAAGATATTCCATGTTGACGAGCTCCTGCATTGATACGTTGTATCCATAAAGCTCTAAACTCGCGTTTTTTGGTTTTACGGTCGCGGTAAGCATACTGTAAACCTTTTTCAACTGTATTCTTAGCAATAGTATATACTTTGCTACGTGATCCAAAATAGCCTTTAGCTAATTTCAGGATTCTTTTTCTTCTTCTTCTCGAAGCTACTGCGTTAACCGAACGTGGCATAATTTTAAAAATTTAATTTGGTAAAAGGTGTTACGTTTCTCAGCAATCTTACTACCCAATACCCGGTTAAAAAATAATGTTAATTAACAATGAAAACCTATTACTTGCCAATGGCCAGCATACGTTTTACATTACCCAAATCACCGTCTGAAACATAACCTGTTTGTGTCAGATTACGTTTTTGCTTGGTTGTTTTCTTTGTCAAGATGTGACTTTTAAAAGCACTTTTTCTTGCAATTTTACCTGTTCCAGTTATTTTAAAGCGTTTCTTCGCACTGGAATTGGTTTTTACTTTTGGCATAATACTTATTTATTTTATATCAATCTGTTAGAATTCTTAGCTTAGTTGTCAGTGAACAGTGCTCAGTTGTCAGTCACACACTGACCACTTACGGCTGATTACTGACCACTTATTTACTTTTCGTTGTCTTCGGTGCGATGGTCAGAAACATGCGCTTTCCTTCCAATTTAGGGAAAAGTTCTACTTTACCATATTCTTCCAAAGCTTGGGCAAAGCGTAACAGCAGGATTTCTCCTTGCTCTTTAAACACTATCGCCCGTCCTTTAAAATGGACATACGCACGGACTTTCTCTCCTGATTCCAAAAAACGCATAGCATGCTTCAATTTAAAATCAAAGTCGTGCTCACTCGTGTTAGGACCAAAACGGATCTCCTTGATTACAGTCTGCTTCGCATTGGCTTTGATTTCCTTCTGCTTTTTCTTTTGTTCGTAGATAAATTTGCTGTAATCGATGATCTTACAGACCGGCGGAACGGCATTTGGTGAAATCTCCACTAAATCCAACTCCAGCTCATCGGCTAACTCCAAAGCCTTCCGAGTAGGATATACCCCTTGCTCTACATTATCGCCGACAAGACGTACTTCTGGTACTCGGATATGTTCATTTATCCGGTGTTCGGGTTCTTTCTTTCTCATTGGTGGCCTGGGGCCACTATGTCTTTTTAATGCCAAATGCTTAAAATTTAAACGGTTATTTCTTTTATTAATAATTCTTTAAACTCTTCTCTGCGCATCGCGCCTAAGTCTACTCCTCCATGCTTACGGACAGAAATTGTGCCATTTTCCACCTCCTTCTCCCCTACAATCAGCATATAAGGCATTTTTTTGACTTCAGCGTCACGTATTTTCCTGCCGACCTTTTCGTCACGAAGATCGATTAGACCGCGAATATCGGAATTATTTAACGATTCCAAAAGTTTTTGCGCATATTCTTCGTATTTTTCTGAGACGGGCAAAATGATAAATTGCTCTGGCGCAAGCCATAACGGAAACTGGCCACCACAATGCTCGATCAATACAGCTACAAAACGCTCCAACGATCCAAATGGAGCACGGTGTATCATGACAGGACGATGTTTTTGATTATCGCTGCCTGTATATTCCAGCTCAAAACGCTCCGGCAAATTATAATCTACCTGGATGGTTCCTAATTGCCATTTACGGCCCAAAGCATCTTTGACCATAAAGTCTAATTTTGGACCATAGAAAGCAGCTTCTCCGTATTCGATGACGGAAGGAAGTCCCTTCTCTGCTGTAGCTTCTATAATAGCGGCTTCTGCCAATGCCCAATTTTCGTCCGAACCGATATATTTTGCACCATTTTCTGGATCGCGCAACGATACCTGCGCCGTATAGTCTTCAAAGCCCAATGCACCAAACACATACAGCACCAGGTCGATCACTTTCTTAAACTCATCTTTTACCTGATCGGGACGGCAAAATAAATGGGCATCATCTTGTGTAAACCCCCGCACGCGGGTCAGGCCATGCAATTCTCCGGATTGCTCATAACGGTACACGGTACCGAATTCCGCAAAGCGAACAGGAAGCTCTTTATAAGAGCGGGGCTTTGTCTTGTATATCTCACAATGATGCGGACAGTTCATCGGTTTAAGGAAAAACTCCTCTCCTTCCACCGGTGTTTTAATCGGTTGAAACGCGTCCGCTCCGTATTTTTCATAATGTCCCGAAGTCACGTACAGCTGCTTATGGCCGATGTGGGGAGTAACTACAGGCTCATAGCCGGACTTGATCTGTGCCCGTTGTAAAAAGTCGATCAACTTCTGACGAAGAGCCGCCCCCTTGGGTAGCCACAGCGGTAGGCCCATACCGACTTTTTCTGAAAAAGCAAACAGTTCAAGCTCTTTACCCAGCTTCCGATGGTCCCGCTTTTTAGCTTCTTCAATAAATCTGAGGTAATCCGATAGTTCGGAAGCCTTAGGGAAAGTCACCCCATAAATACGCGTCAGCTGCTTACGTGTTTCATCACCACGCCAATAGGCACCTGCCACATTCGTCAACTTAATAGCTTTGATAAATCCGGTATGTGGAATATGAGGGCCCCGACATAGATCGGTAAAATTACCCTGGGTATAGAACGTGATCTTCCCGTCTTCCAGATCTTTGATAAGATCCAGCTTATATTCATCACCTTTTTCTGTAAAATAGGCTAATGCATCTTTTTTCGATATAGACTGACGTGCAAACGTTTCCTTCTGCTTTGCCAGCTCAAGCATTTTATCTTCTATTTTTTGTAATTCATCTGACGAGAATTCCCGGTCACCAAAATCAACATCGTAATAAAAGCCTGTTTCAATAGCAGGGCCAATACCGAATTTGACACCTGGATATAACGCCTCTAAAGCCTCAGCCAACAGGTGGGCAGAGGAATGCCAGAAAGTAGACTTCCCTTTCTCATCATTCCAGGTCAGTAGTTTTACGGCAGCATCTTCTTCGATAGCACGTGAAGCATCCCAAACTTCACCGTTTACTTCAGCGGCTAATACATTGCGGGCTAATCCTTCTGAGATTGACAACGCGATCTGCATAGCGGTAGTTCCCTTTTCATACTGACGTACGGAGCCGTCAGGGAGTGTGACATTGATCATCTACAAAATGATTTAAAGTTTATTAAAATACTGGAATTCCATCCTATCCAAGGTGTACAATTACCCTGTTTTCTGTTCGGACAGAACCCCTCTTACAATTAAAAGCACAAAGGTATTCATTCTTGAGCAGTTAAGAAAATAAACGTGTACCTTTGTGGAAATTCAAAAAAATGGCAAAAGACAAAACCGCAGCTTCCAAACTGCACCCAAGAAATAAACACCAAAATGGTTACAATTTCCCGACGTTAAAAAAAAGCAATCCTAATCTCCAGCCTTTTGTCTTTGTCAACGACTTCGGAAATGAAACAATTGATTTTGCGGATCCGAAGTCTGTATTTGAACTCAATAAAGCTTTATTGTTGGCTGACTACAAGCTAAAACATTGGGGGCTGGCCAAAAACAGTCTTTGTCCCGCGGTGCCGGGCCGGGCGGACTATATCCACTATCTGGCTGACCTGCTTGCTGAAGCAAACGAGGGGGAGATCCCTACGGGTAATGCGGTCAACATACTGGATATCGGCACGGGGTCTGGTTTAATCTACCCTTTAATCGGGGTAAAAGAGTACGGATGGAAGTTTACCGCAACAGAAACCGATCGCGTATCGTTTCATCACGCCGAAATAAATATCAATAAGAACCCGGAGCTGAAGGGTAAAATCCAGTTACGCTTTCAACAAGACAGCGACAAGCTTCTTGAAGGTATAATAAGCGAAAGCGACAGATATGACGCTATTCTTTGCAACCCGCCTTTTTACAAATCACGGGAAGAAAACTGGGAACGTAGCACAAAGAAATATACGGCTCTGAAAAAAGATACAGCAGCCATAACGGTACAAAACTTTGGCGGGCGACACAATGAGCTGTGGTGCAAGGGCGGGGAACAGGCATTTATTACAAAGCTGATTGAAGAGAGCCGGAAATATAAAGGTCAACTGGGATGGATTACATCGCTAGTAGCAGACAAAAGTCACCTAAAACCATTACAGTCTGTTTTGGGGTATCATAAAGCAGCTGCGGTCAAGATATTGGAAACCAGGCAGGGGAATAAGATATCACGCATACTAGCCTGGAAATGGGATTGATAATATTAATAATAAATTAATTTCTGTTATTAATATAAATTTTTATTTTTGTTCGACATATATATACCAACCAAGAACATAAAATGAAAAAAACGTTATGTTTCATTGCATTAGGGACAGTCCTGTGTGCAATGCCATTTCAAAAAACCAATGCCCAGGAAAGCCCGTTAAAGAAAAATGCGGTGAAAATGAATTTATTTCCGTTAGCTGCAAAAACCTTTGCTTTTGAGTATGAGCGAGTACTTATCGGCAGGCTTACCGCTGTAGGTATGTTCAGCTATCGGGCAGAAAGCAATCTTCCTTTTGTCTCTTCCATAACCTCAAATATGGATGATGAAGATGCAAAAGATATCTTGGGCAACACTACACAGGGTGCAACTTCATTCGCTGTAGAAGCGCGCTTCTATACCGGCAAGAAAGGAGCAATGCGTGGGTTTTATTTAGCGCCTTACATTAAACAGGCAACCTATTCGTCAGGTGTTCCGATACCGGTAGACTTTGATCCCCCTTCAGGATCTGGAGTAAAACCAATCGAGAACGTGAACGCAACAGGAAACCTAAAGACTTTTACGGCAGGTTTAGGTTTGGGGGTCCAATTCGCATTAGGCAAGAGCGTCTCTCTCGACTGGCGTATCATGGCTCCGGGCTATGGAAGTAGTAATGGAACGTTGACCGGGAAAGCCAATCGAGATTTGGAACAAGAAGAGCAGGATGAAATACGAGATCAGCTTGATGATCTCGAGGACATCCCCCTTATCAAAATTCAGGAAAAACACGTAGATGCTGATGGTGTAAGGTTTAAAGTTAAAGGCCCGTGGGCAGGTATCCGTACAGGTCTGTCTATAGGTTATAAATTCTAACAAACCACCGTCATTTCGAACGATCCCGAGTATCGGGAGAGGAGAAATCTATGGCTAAGTATTTTTCAACTTATTGAAAATAAGCTAATTAAAATCCACCCATAGATTTCTCCCTTCGGTCGAAATGACGTTTTTTTCCTATCTCACACCGTTTTTTCTACCGGATAATATCCTGAATCTCCTGCATGATCTTTTGTGCTATCGCCTCAGCAGCCTCTTGCGTCGGACCTTCGGAATAAATACGGATAATAGGCTCGGTATTTGACTTGCGAAGATGTACCCATTCTGTCTCGAAATCAATCTTCAGACCATCAATAGTCGAATGTTCTTCATGAGCATATTTTTCCTGCATTTTCGCCAACAGGTTGTCAATATCCAGTTCGGGCGTCAGTGTAATTTTATTCTTAGACATATAGTATTGCGGGAGCTCTGCACGATATACAGATACTTTCTTACCCAGCTTCGCCAAATGTGTCAGGAAGATCGCGACTCCCACTAAGGCATCCCGGCCATAATGTGATGCCGGATAAATAACACCTCCATTTCCTTCGCCCCCTATAACAGCGTCAACTTCCTTCATTTTAGTCACAACGTTAACCTCACCAACTGCCGCCGCGAAATATTGTCCGCCGTGTTGTAGCGTGATATCACGTAAAGCTCGTGTGGAAGACAGATTGGACACGGTATTGCCCTTCTTGTTTTGTAAGATATAATCAGCAACAGCTACCAGTGTATATTCTTCCCCAAACAATTCTCCATTCTCCATCATAAACACCAACCGATCGACATCCGGATCTACAGCTATTCCTAAATCTGCTCCATTTTCGACAACCGCAGCCGACAAATCTGTTAAATGTTCCTTTAAAGGTTCAGGATTATGCGGAAACTTTCCGTTGGGTTCACAATGTATTTTATACACCGTTTGTACACCCAATGCCTCCAACAACGCAGGGATAAAGATCCCTCCTGTACTATTCACGGCATCTACAGCCACCTTGAAATTAGCCTTGCGGATGGCTTCCACATCCACATACTCTAATGCTAGCACAGCATCAATATGTTTCTGCAGATAGCTGCTGTCCACCGTTACTTCTCCAATATCCTGTATTTCAGCAAAATCAAAATCCAGACTTTCCCCTAAGGCCAACACCTCTTTCCCTTCCTTGTCCGAAATGAATTCGCCTTTATCATTGAGCAACTTAAGCGCATTCCACTGCCCTGGATTATGGGAGGCTGTAAGAATAATTCCTCCGGCAGCGTCCTCTAAAGGAACAGCTATCTCGACCGTAGGCGTGGTAGACAGCCCAAGGTCGATAACATCCGCCCCAATGCTCTGTAAAGTACCTACCACCAAATGGTTGACCATCGCACCGGACTCTCGTGCGTCACGTCCTACCACAATTTTTTTATTCCCTGTTTTTTGAATTAGGATTTTACCAAAGGCCGCAGTAAATTTCACTACATCGATGGGTGTCAGACCTTCTCCTGCTCTTCCCCCGATAGTTCCCCTAATTCCCGAAATTGATTTAATTAATGTCATTTTTCAAGTTAAAATTAAAAAGCCATAAGCTATTCATTAGAAACTATAAAAGTAAGTTATTTCAAATTAATCGCCAACCATACTTGATAAGTTTCAGAGAAAAAAACTACCTTTGTTGCAACATTGTGTATTTTATGTAAATAATACACTTTAATACACTTTTTTTAATTTTGCCTTTTCACTTTTGAATTTGTAAACATGTGGCAAGAACTAGTAAATATCGATAAAGAGATATTTTTGTGGATCAATCAAGGTTTAAGCTCGTCTTTCCTGGACTGGTTATTACCAATACTCCGGAATCCCTATACCTGGGCTCCCCTATATCTTTTTCTTATTATCTTTTTCATCAAGCATTATGGTAAAATGGGAATTATCATTGTGTTATGTACACTGCTCAACTTTGGGATATCCGATGCAGTATCCTCTCACCTGATAAAGAAAAGTGTCGAAAGACTACGTCCCTGCAACGATCCCGAATTTAAAGAGCATATCACACTTCGGGTACGCTGTGGCTCAGGATACAGCTTCACGAGTTCCCATGCTACGAACCATTTTGCGATGGCTTTCTTTTGGATCGTTCTGTTTAGAAGAAAATGGAGACACGCTTTATGGCTGTGTATCCTATGGGCTACCGCCATCGGTATTTCACAAGTCTATGTAGGCGTACATTATCCCTTTGACATTTTATGTGGTGCTTTATTGGGCATCACTATCGGTCTTCTGAGTGGATGGATCTTTAAGCGATCTGTTCCTCAGTTTTTTAACTCCCAGACAAATTCTGAAACCAACCCTATATGAATCCATTTTTAATCATTTCGATCTTATTTATATCAGCTCTTGCAAGCGGTCTTGCCGTCTTTTTTGTAAAGAGAGACAATACATCTTTTCTTAAGCTTATTCTATCCTTCAGTGGAGCGTACCTCTTTGCCATAACGGTGCTGCACCTGATACCACATGTATACCATACAGATCATACAAGCCCAGAAATCATCGGTCTTTATATTCTAGGAGGCTTCCTTTTCCAATTGGTGCTGGAGCAGTTTTCACAAGGTATCGAGCATGGCCACATACACCATCACAATCATCAGGCATTTCCGTTGGGTATCATGATAAGTCTATGCCTACATGCATTCCTGGAAGGCATGCCACTGGTTTCGGGCCACCAGTCCCAATTGGTTTTTGGTATTGCCATCCATCATATCCCGGCAGCCTTCGCTTTAGGAAGCCTTCTGATCAATACATCCTTAAAGCGGCAAACTATTGTTTTTATGCTCCTTATCTTTGCCGCCATGACACCGCTTGGATATATCAGCAGTAATTTGCTCAGCCAGGCTCAAGTCGGTGACATATCTCTACATTTTGATAAAATGATGGCTGTCGTCATTGGTATATTCCTGCATATATCGACAACGATATTATTTGAGGCCGGTTCCGCAGATCACCATAAATTCAATAGGAAGAAGATGCTTGCCGTTCTTTTGGGGATAGCCGTGTCTCTGACAAGTTTCTTATTGCATCCTCACGAGCATGGAGATGAAGGAGGACATTCACATGAGCACCACGAACATCCCCACGATCATGACCATGATCATTAAGATTCGTGTGTACCTCTGAGCTTGTCCAGGAGATTGCTGAGTGTCAACGCTTCTCCTTCTGTTAGATTGTGACATAATAAATTGGACAACATCATATCATGTTCCAGGTTTTCCAGTAGCTGAAGCCCTTTTTCGGTAATTTTCAAATCTACAGCTCTCTTATCTTGTGTGTTCTGTTGTCTCGAAATCAAGCCTTTGAGAACTATACGATCGACCAGGCGTGAGATATCCGGAGTACTGCTGACCATTCTGTCTTTTATAAGACTGTTGGAAGCTGAGTTGGGGTATTGGCCTCTCAGAATACGAAGCACATTATATTGCTGCAATGTAATATGACACCTGTTGGCACGCTGTTCCAATATCTTCGTCAGCCAATTATTCGTATATAGGATATTAACCGTGGCTCTGTGGTAGTCATCTATAAAATTTTTAATTTTAATACACTCTTCGATTTTCATGTAGAATTAATCTAAATAAAACAAAAGTGTGACACGTAGCCTCAGCAATAACCATTCGTTTTGATTATATTTGCGGCTTCTGGTCATCATTTTATCGAAGGTACAAAATAGGCTATGCAAAATAAAATCTCATTAGATAAATTAAAAAAAGGCGAAGAGGCAACAATCGTTGCATTTCATAGTGACGAGCTTCCAGCGAAATTCTATGAATTGGGATTTACACCCGGCACAATAGTACAGATCAAGCATAAAGCTCCGCTACAGGGTCCTATCTGTGTGACTATCGTAAAAGACCAGACCTTGGTAGCCATTCGAAAAACCGAAGCTTCTTTAATTTTGACGAGCAGAATATAATGAACAACCAAACAATCGCGTTACTAGGGAACCCTAACGTGGGTAAAACATCCTTATTCAACCGTATTACCAAATTAAATCAAAAGGTAGGCAACTATCCGGGCATCACTGTAGAAAAGAGAGCAGGAACGGTCAAAGCAAACGGAAAAGAATATAAGATTGTAGATCTACCTGGCACCTACACATTATTTCCAAACTCGTTAGATGAAGATGTCGTATTCAACATATTAAGCGATCCAACGCAAAAGGATCATCCTGATCTGGTGATTGTTGTCTCCGAGCCGACGACCTTAAACCGTGGTATTATCCTCTATCAGCAAGTTCGGGAGCTTGGTCTTCCCGCCATATTTGTTATCAATATGGTAGATGAAATGGAGATGAAAGGTCTGACCATCGATCATGCTGCATTAGAAAAATATTTGCAGACTAAGGTGTTTACAACGAATGCACGCACCGGAAAAGGCTTAGACAACCTGCTATCGCACCTGGATATCGACCCGGGGCATTATTACGGAGCTCTCACTCTTCCCCCACGCTACCGCGATGCTTTATCTGAGGCAAAAGCCTTATTTCCGTTAGAAACAGAATACAAAACCTGGCATTTGCTTGCACAGGAGAATCCTTCGGGGACATCTGAAAAACACCTCGCACAGCTGGAGGCTATCCGGATCAGGCACAATCTTAATACGCAACAGCTTCAAAAAGATGAAGCTATACTCCGACATGATAAGGTCGACAGTGACCTGGAGTCCATTATACATAAATCGACAAATAAAAAACTAGCATTTACCGATAAAATCGATAACCTTCTTATACACCCTGTCCTGGGCTATATTATTTTCTTTGGTCTACTCTTTCTCATCTTTCAGGCTATTTACCATTGGTCCGGACCGTTAATGGATGGTGTAGATCAGCTATTTGCAGCTCTCGGCGATCAGGTTGCTACTATCATGCCTGAAGGTCCTCTGAGTGGTCTCATTGTCAATGGGATTATAGCCGGTATTGGTGGTATCGTCATCTTTTTACCACAAATTGCCATTCTCTTTTTATTTATCGCCATCATGGAGGAAACCGGCTATATGAGTCGTGTCGTCTTTCTTATGGATCGTTGGTTGAAACCTTTTGGGCTAAACGGCAAGTCTGTCATTCCCCTTATGTCGGGAGTTGCCTGTGCTATTCCCGCCATCATGTCCACACGGAATATCGAAAATGCAAAAGAACGCCTGTTAACTATCCTGGTAACGCCTTTTATGACTTGTTCTGCACGGCTCCCTATCTATATCGTAATCATCGGGTTAGTTATCCCTGACGAGAAAGTCTTAGGTTTCAGCCTACAAGGTATCACCTTATTTGTGATGTATATTTTAGGTGTTGTCGGTGCATTAGGAGCAGCACTACTATTAAATGGTTTTATAAAATCGGTACGCAAATCTTACCTGATTTTTGAATTGCCGACCTATAAAATGCCCGACTGGAAGAATGTACTTAATACAGTATGGGAAAAATCTTCTGGCTTTCTCATAGGAGCCGGTAAAGTTATCTTAGCTATTTCAATCATTTTATGGGTTTTGGGTAATTTTGGGCCCAATGACCGCTTTTCTGATCCCGAAAAATATATTGTACAGGAAAATCCACATTTTACACCCGAGCAGATAGAAAATGAAATCACAGCCTATAGAACAGAATACTCCTATCTTGGATACCTGGGCCGAGGCATTGAACCGGTTATAAAACCCTTAGGGTATGACTGGAAAGTGGGGATTGGTTTAATCGCTTCTTTTGCTGCGCGTGAGGTATTTGTAGGCACAGTCGCTGTGGTGTACAGCCTCGGCGAAGATCTGGATATCGAAGACGATAGTCAAAAACAGACATTGTTTACCCGGATGAAGTCCGAGATCAACAGAAATACAGGAGAACCGACTTATAATTTTGCCTCAGGGATATCCTTGTTGCTCTTTTATGCTTTTGCTATGCAGTGTATGGCAACAATAGCTGTTGTCCGAAAAGAAACAGGCTCCTGGAAGTGGCCGTTATTCCAGCTCTTTTTTATGACGGGCATAGCCTATATCACCGCGTTAATCGCTTATCAGGTTTTGAAATAAATATGTAAGGATATGATCACATTACAATATATTATCATCGCTTTAATCTTTGTTGCCGCAATAATATATATGGTCCGGAAATTTATGCCCTCAAAAAACAAATCAGGATGTAACAAAGGCTGTGGTAGTTGTTCGGATATTCAAAACAAAGTCAACTGACGATAGGTCATCTTTTGCATATCCTGATGATAAAAGTTAGACATACTTACACCAAGTAAGCGAATCTTTTTGTCTTCCAGATCAATCCGATCAAAAAGTTGCCTGGCCTGCTCAAAAATTTCGGTGGATTGATCCATATAATAAGCATGTGTTATTGAGCGCGTGAGTTGCGTAAAGTCTGAATACCTCATTTTCAAACCAACTGTTCGCCCTTGCACCGACTTCGCACGCAATCTTTCCCCCAATTTGACACATAGTGCGCGTAACTCCTTAAGCAATTCTTCCCGGTTAGAAAGATTTGTCTCGAATGTATCCTCCACACAGATCGACTTGACCATGCGATGAGGTTGTACCGGTCTATGGTCTTCTCCTCTCACCATGCGGTAAAAAAAGCTACCGGATTTACCAAAATCCCGAATCAGCTCTTCTTCGGCAAGACTTTTAAGATCTCTACCGAAATGTATACCCCTACCTTTCATCTTCTGGGCAGTGACCTTCCCTATTCCAAAAAACTTTTCAATGGGAAGCGTCTCCAAAAAAGGGACAATCTTCGACGGACCAATAAAGGTTAAGCCATCAGGTTTCCTATAGTCTGACGCTATCTTTGCAACGAACTTATTAACGGATACTCCGGCAGAAGCAGTCAGATGCAATTCCTCCCGAATAGCCTTTTTGATAGCTTTCGCTACATCTATTGCTGAACCTATCCCCTGCTTGTCCTCCGTCACATCCAGGAATGCTTCATCCAACGACAAAGGTTCAATGATATCCGTATAACGACGAAAAACTGCCCGTATCTGTTCGGATACCTGCTTATAGACGTCGAAACGCGGATAGGTAAATACCAGGTCAGGGCACAGCTGCAGAGCCTGTCTGGATGGCATGGCCGAACGTACGCCATATTTCCGCGCTTCATAGCTTGCTGCCGCAACAACACCTCGCCCGTCGGGAGAACCTCCTACTGCCAGAGGCTTGCCTCTAAGCTCCGGGAAGTCCCGCTGATCTACCGACGCATAAAAAGCGTCCATATCGATGTGAACAATTTTACGCACAACTACAAACTTAGATAAATGTGCTCTTATAAAAAATTCATTTTCCTAAATGTTTCCCAATTTAGCATTGATCTTTGGGTAAGAAATAATTTTATCTTTGCAATACAATACCATTTCTAACAACGCTTAACATGAAGTTTAATACAAAATTTACGTTATCATTTATTATCACATTATCAGCTATAGGAATAGCCTTGGGCCAGGAACGGGATGACCGTGCTACGATCCTTAATTTCAAAGGTATTCAATACCAATCGAAAGATTCGTTATTTTATACCAATTTTAGGTTCAGGATGCAAAACAGACTAGGTTATAACAATGTCTTAGATGGTATCGAAAACGATAAGTTCGAAGCCCGGATACGCCGTCTCCGAATGCGTATGGATGGTTACATCTATACACCTAAAATCTCCTATTCCGTACAATTGGCATTTTCCAGAGGAGACCAGGATTTTGACGACAGCGGTGTTCCCAATATTGTCCGCGATGCCGTATTGTTCTATAATTTTTCTGATGATTTTTATGTTTCATTCGGACAAAACAAGCTTCCGGGAAACCGCCAACGGGTGAATTCATCCGGCTCGTTGCAGTTTGCAGATCGTTCGCTGGTAAATTCCAATTTCACCGTAGATCGTGATTTTGGTGTTTCCTTCAACTTAAGCAAGAAACTGGGATACATGCCGATCCATGCTAAAGCTGCAATATCTACGGGAGAAGGACGTCCTGTTAATACAACCGACGATGGTTTAGCCTACACCGGGCGCATAGAATTTCTCCCTCTGGGTGACTTCACCAACGACAACGACTACTCTGAAGGTGACCTGGAACGCGAAAAAAAGCCGAAGCTATCTATTGGTGGTGGATACAGCTACAATGACCGGACAATCCGTGAAGGCGGACAAACGGGTAAGTTTGTTCAAAACCCATTTACGTTAAAAACAGCCTTCGCCGATGCTATATTCAAATACCAGGGGTTTGCTTACCAAGCTGAATATATGCGAAGAGATGTGGATAATCCGTTAAACATGACGGACGAGGGTGACGATTCAGAAGCTACTTATGCCTATAAAGGATGGGGAATAAATCAGCAAACTTCTTATCTGTTGAATCATGGATATGAGATTGCGGGCAGATACACCTTTATACAACCACATCACGATATCAGCGCTTATGAATCGCAAATCGAAATGTTGGAGCTCGGCTTGACGAAGTATTTGAAGGCTCATCGGCTTAAATTTCAGCTGAACGCCAATTATATGGTTAAAGATGGATATTACGACAATGCTCATCAGAAAAACTCATGGGGAGGCACCTTTCAGGTAGAATTAGGAATATAGGTATGAAATATTATTTAATAGCAGGCGAAACATCCGGAGATTTGCACGGAGCGAATCTTATCGAAGCATTAAAGGAAGAAGATCCGCAAGCAGAATTTCGGATTATTGGTGGAGATAAAATGGAAACTGCCACAAACCAAAAAGCAGTAATACATACTGCTGACATGGCCTTCATGGGATTTGTGGAAGTCTTTAAAAACCTCGGGACGATCTCAAAAAACCTGAAGAAAGCTAAAAGAGATCTCCTCCGATACCAGCCGGACACGGTTATCCTAATAGATTTTCCCGGGTTCAATCTGAAAATAGCTTCTTTTGCAAAAAAGAACAACATCAAAGTATGCTACTATATTTCTCCAAAAATCTGGGCCTGGAATCAAGGACGGGTACATAAAATCAAAAAGGTAGTAGATCACATGTTTTGTATTCTACCATTCGAGGTAGACTTTTATAAACGCTTCGACATGAATGTCGATTACGTAGGCAACCCTTTATTGGACGCTATCGAAACCTATACATTCAACCCGAATTTCAGGATAAATAATGGTCTGGAGAACAATCCGATCATTGCACTGCTTCCGGGAAGCCGTAAAATGGAAATAGAAAAGATTCTTCCTGACATGATCGAGATGTATTATGCCTTTCCTAAACATCAATTGGTTATCGCAGGTGCCCCAAATTTTGATGAAACTTACTATAAACAATTTATAGGTGATCTTGATATCCCGGTTGTATTTGACCAGACGTACGATCTGCTTCGCCATGCAGAAGCAGCCGTAGTGACCTCGGGAACAGCAACATTAGAAACCGCGATATTGAATGTACCGCAGGTTGTCGTCTATAAAGCCAACGCCATTACCATCCAAATTGCCAGAAAACTCATAAAAGTCCAATTTATTTCCCTTGTCAACCTGATAAATGGCTATTTATCCATCATTGAACTAATACAGAAAGACTGCAATCCTGAAGAAATCCGTGACGAACTGGATAGACTGATAAACGATTCCGAACATCGTGCAAGTGTTCTGGAAAACTACGCCGTTCTCGCCGAAAAGTTAGGTTCTCCAGGGGCTTCGGCCAGAACTGCAAAGCTCATTGTGAATTACTTAGCCCCGAAAAATTAAGATGTTGCTTTAAACCTTCCGGCAAGGAAAGTGTTTAATAAGTATGGAAGCAAAAAGATTAGTATTAAGCCTATTGGTCTGCTTTTTGGCAGGCGCTCTACCTGCGCAGACAGCAACACAACATTTTGACAAGCTTGTGCTGAAAAAGAAAGAAAAGAAAGTATTTTCAGATCGGGATTCATCAAATGTTATCCATATCGACACATTGATTATGAAGGATAAATCTTCATTACAGTTTTTCGGCAAAAAGGAGGTAACGATAAGGGTCAATTATGCTGAAATAGGCGATCAGGTCATGATAGTAGGACAAGCAGGACAAAATAATGGCTCCAACTTTGACATAAAAGCCAACTTTCAAAAGCTAGGTTCGTTATACATTATCGCCCGAGGTCGTGATGCTATGAATGGCACGAAGACATTTCCGAACGGAGACGCGGGTAATATTACGTTGACGTACGATCCAAAGGGAGTGACACCACAAACCTCCGATAAAAAAGCAAAAAATTATCTCCTGGCCGATGTAACCCCGGGAGGGTTGCATGTCACGCCTACCGCAGAGCTAAGTAATATATATAGTATGATTGCTCGTGCGCCACAAGGTCTCAGAGGGTTGCCGCAAGGACAAATCTATTCAGGATCACCAGGAAAAGAAGGTGTCGTCGTGATAAAAAGCAAGTAACACAGAAGGAGATTACTTCATCAAAAAACCACCGCCGACCAGATCATTGCCTTCATAAAAAACAGCCGATTGGCCTGGGGCGATGCCTTTTACGGCGTGCGTAAAATCCACTTGCATGACAGAGCCCTGTTGTGTCAACGTAGAAATAGCTCCTGAATCTTTATAACGGATCTTTGTAACGGCCTCTAATGGTTGTTCCAACGAAGCATACTTCACCATGTTGATATCCCGCACAAAGGCTTGTGTTTTTTCAAGCTCATGTTCTTCTCCTAACACCACTGAATTGCTTTCCGGAAGAATTTCGATAACAAACATAGGTTTGCCAAGTGCAATACCTAAGCCCTTGCGCTGACCTATCGTAAAATAGGGATATCCAATGTGTTGGCCAACGACCGTGCCATCGGAAAGAAGAAAATTTCCCGGACCGATTTCGTCGTCTAACGTAGGGCGCCGGTGTCTTAAAAACTCTCTGTAATCGTTATTAGGTACAAAACAGATCTCATAGCTTTCTGATTTATTGGCCAACTCTAACTGCCCCATATCCAAAGCCATTTGTTTGATTTCTGTTTTTCGAAAACTTCCCAGAGGAAAGCGTGTACGTGCCAGGTTTTCCTGGGAGACTCCCCATAGCACATAGGATTGGTCTTTATGCTCATCTAATCCTTTTGACACCACATATCTTCCATTATCATGCAAACGGATATTGGCATAATGTCCCGTAGCAATAAATTCACAGTCCAGCTTATCTGCCCGTTTAATCAATGCCTCCCATTTGATATGGGTATTGCATAATACACAAGGATTCGGTGTACGACCGGCAATATATTCGTCGACAAAATTATCAATAACATAGTCGCCGAATTCATTTCGGATATCCAATATATAATGGGGGAAGCCATAGTTGACAGCCAACGAACGCGCGTCATTTATACTATCCAGACTACAGCAGCCTGTCTCCTTCGAAGAGCCGCCTGAGGACGCATAATCCCAGGTTTTCATCGTAATACCGATGACTTCATATCCCTCCTCATGCAGCATTACCGCGGCTACGGAACTATCTACTCCCCCACTCATCGCAACTAATACTCTGCCTTTTTTACTCATACCAAATCACAAAATGCAAAGATACCCTAAATTCGTGGATTAGCATGTTTATTTCATGTAATTTTATCTCAATCAAAATCAATTGATTGCCTGTAATCCCGAAAATAGTTGGGCTAAAAGTTTTAGAATTAAAAAAAAGAAACTACATTTGCAACGCAACGAAAACGTTGAAAGTAGGTGCCATAGCTCAGTTGGTAGAGCAAAGGACTGAAAATCCTTGTGTCGCTGG
>JBEBVG010000052.1:0-19172 GCA_040392845.1 Sphingobacterium sp.
CAAATGTCTCGGAGGCCACAGGTGGATATCATGGAAATGAGCGAATTGATATTGATCCGGAGTATGGATCTATCGAGTTTGTGGCCGATGGACAAGCGATAGCTTTGTCCGAAACTATTCCCCTGACAGCGGCGGAATCTTTCCATTACCTGCAGCACTCAACGATGCATCAAACCGGGGCGGGAGGGCTGATCGGCACGACGGGCTATATTCCGGTTCCCGGTAATCCGTTAGAGTGTTATCATCAAAAGAAGACAGTGTTTGGAAATGGTGGCTACGATACGTATAATAAGTTGACGTGGGCCGATAATAACACACCTGTCTTAAGGAGCTACTTTGGTCTTTTTTGCGTGACTCCTAATGCGTCAAAAGAGGGGTATAGTGAGGATGGATCGCAGGTCACATTCAATGACGATGGAGGAATGAAGCTGGTAACAGAGGGTTCTAAAATAGTTATGCGTAATAATGAGCTAAATATCAAGGTAACATGTGACTCAGATCTTATTAAACCCACAGGCTATACCACGACAACGAGGATATGGGATAGAAATGTTTATCACAAATACTATAATAATGTTGGAGGAGGGGGGATAACCTTAAATACTAAAGAAGGAGATATATGGGAAGCAGTGGCCTCTATCCATTTCGAAATTATTGATTGATTGAAGAAAGAGAAAAAATTATCGCTTATTCCCTCTTCTATTCTGCAGTTCGTTCCTTAACAGGTCGTTGAAATCTTCGACGACCTGAAAAAACTGCGAAGCGCGAGATTGTCCGACGACCTCTGAAAACTGATTTCTATATTTTTTCTTAATATCTACCTCTTTTACGTCAAAAGCAATGACATCCCGTTTGACGCCACTGAATGAGTTGGCTCTCGCTGGGGTAGAAGCGGAAGAAGTACCTCTTTTAGCTTTTTTCAGCTCCCACATCTCATCATTATACTTATTGTATATGGGGAAAAATTTCTGAGCCTCTGCAGGTGTAAGCTTTAGTTCTTTCGTAATATAGGCCACCTTTTCACTTTCTATAGCTTTAAATTTGTCCCGTTGTGCATACAAAGCTGTACCACACAATAACATCAGACAGATAGTCATTATAATATGTCTTAACTGTAACATTATAGCATATAGTTTAAATATTCTTCAATCTCCTTGTCTTTTAGGTGTTTATCAATCTCGAAAGGTGTTTCGGTAATCTCTTCATTATCCAGATAAGTAGCTAGCTCGATAAGTTCCACACCTTCCGTCTCCTGAACCAGGTAATGCACAAGCTCGTCCTTGCTGATATTGTGCAATGAAGCCTGAGTATCATGTCCGTTCACGGGTTTCGGATCAGTCGAATCCAAATACCAATAGGAGCCGAGGCCCAGAAAGATAGCAACAGCCGCTGCTCCTGCATAACGAATCCAATTCCTTGTTGAGAGCTTTCGGACAATAGGTTGTTTTTCTGATACGCTATCTATAATACGGGTGGAAAGTGTATCAAAATAGCCTGTCGGAATCTGATAACCATCTGTAGATACCTTATCTTTTAATTTTTGTTCGGCAATACGTCCGAGAATTGCAGATTCATTTTCTTCAAAATAACCTTCGGGTACTTCAAATCCAGTATCCGAAGCCAGGGTTTTTAGCCTTTGCTCAGTTACACGGTCAAGTATATTATTCTCCAACATATCGAAATAACCTTCAGGCACATTAAAAGGGTTAACACGCAAATAATCAGGTAGATTGTTGCTTCCTTGCTCATTATATGTGTTTTCTTCCTTCATGGTGTAGTTATAGATGTATTAAGTCGATAAAGGTTTAATCATGTGTATTAAAAAACTGCTCAATCTTTTTAACAGCGAGATGATATGAAGCCTTTAGTGCACCTACACTTGTTCCCAGGATCTCAGATATTTCATCATATTTCAGGTCCTCGAAATACTTCATGTTAAATACAAGACGTTGTTTTTCGGGCAAAGTTAATAAAGCCTGCTGTAACTTTAATTGGGCTTTATCCCCATTAAAATAAGACGTGTCAGCGAGCGTTTCGGAGAGATAAGACGAGCTATCATTATCCAGAGAAATATTTTGTTTCTGTTTCTTCTTATTCAAAAACGTAATACATTCATTTGTTGCAATCCGATATAACCAGGTATATAGCTGAGAGTCTTCTCTGAATTTCTCCAGATTGCGCCATACCTTTACAAAAATATCCTGGGTTACATCATCCGCATCATCGTGATCGATGACCATGCGGCGGACGTGCCAATATATCTTCTGTTGGTATTTTTTGAGCAAAAGACCAAAAGCTTCTTCCCGGGTACGCTCATCTGCAAATTTGGATATGATTAGCGCGTCTTCCATCCGTTTTTATTTTCTGCTGATGGCTTTACGAGCTGCAGCTACAATATTGTCAGCATTTAAACCATATTTTTCCATCAACTGTGCAGGAGTTCCTGATTCGCCAAAGCTATCATTTACCGCCACATATTCTTGAGGAGATGGGAGTTTTTTAGCCAAAACCTGAGCTACACTATCCCCCAGACCGCCCAGGCGATTGTGTTCTTCAGCAGTTACTACGCAACCTGTTTTCTTTACGGAGGCTAAGATCGCCTCTTCGTCCAGTGGTTTAATAGTATGAATGTTAATGATTTCAGCATCGATACCTAATTTTTCCAATTCTTCACCGGCTTGGATCGCTTCCCATACCAAATGACCTGTAGCAATGATAGTTACATCTTTTCCTTCATTTAACAAAATTGCTTTGCCAATCTCAAAAGTCTGATCAGCAGGCGTGAAGTTAGGTACTACCGGGCGACCGAAGCGAAGATATACCGGTCCTTGGTGATCGACCAAAGCGATGGTAGCAGCTTTAGTTTGGTTAAAATCACATGTATTGATGACCGTCATGCCAGGCAACATTTTCATTAAACCGATATCCTCCAGGATCTGGTGCGTTGCACCGTCTTCTCCTAGTGTAAGACCAGCATGAGATGCACATATTTTTACGTTTTTACCGGAATAAGCAATAGATTGACGGATCTGATCATAAACACGCCCCGTTGAAAAATTGGCAAAGGTTCCGGTAAATGGAATTTTTCCTCCTATAGTCAGACCAGCAGCGATGCCCATCATGTTTGCTTCGGCAATACCAATTTGGAAAAAGCGCTCAGGGAACGCTGCAATAAAAGCTTCCATTTTTAATGAACCGATCAAATCGGCACATAGCGCCACTACATTTTCGTTCATCTTACCTGCTTCCAACAGACCTGCACCAAAACCAGAACGTGTATCTTTAGATTCTGTATATGTATATTTTTTCATTTTGTAATTTAAGATTTGAGATTTAAGACGTGAGATTTGAGATATGAGACCCTATATCTAAAGCCTAAATCTAACCTCTCAAATCTAATATCTAAAGTCTAATATCTATTATTAATAATCTCCTATTGTTTCTGTTAACTGATCTAATGCTGAAGCTAACTGTTCGTCGTTAGGTGCTACACCATGCCATTTGTGCGTTCCCATCATAAAATCTACTCCATTTCCCATTTCGGTGTGTAGTAAAATGACAATAGGTCGTCCATTACCAGTAAGAGACTTTGCTTCTTCCAGCCCGGCAACTACTGTAGACATGTCGTTTCCATTGGTAACTTCTACTACGGTCCAACCGAAAGCTTCCCATTTTGCTTTTAAATTGCCTAGAGAAAGAACAGTATTGGTTGGCCCGTCGATTTGTGCGCCATTGTAATCTACGGCAGCTATAAGATTGTCTATTTTATTATGAGGAGCATATAACGCAGCTTCCCATATCTGACCTTCCTGAAGTTCCCCATCACCCATCAATACATATACTAAGCTATCGTCATTGTTTAGTTTTTTCGCTTGTGCCGCCCCTATAGCTACAGAAAGACCTTGACCTAAAGAACCAGATGCTACACGTATGCCGGGCAAATTTTCATGAGTAGTAGGGTGGCCTTGAAGACGGGAGTCGATCTTACGAAAAGTGGACAATTCGCTTGCCGGAAAATACCCTGCACGAGCTAATGTACTGTAAAAAACAGGTGAAATATGCCCATTGGATAAAAAGAATAAATCTTCGCCTTTACCATCCATATTAAACGCCGGATCATGCTTCATCATATGGAAATATAACGCAACGAAATAATCGGTACAACCTAAGGACCCTCCTGGGTGTCCGGATTTACAGGCATGTACCATACGTACAATATCTCGCCTTACTTGTGATGCAATTTGCTCTAGTTTGTTTATGTCTGCATTCATTTTAATTGATTTATTCTTTTTTTTGTGCCGTAAAGTTAATGAATTTTAATATTTTAAGCGATTGAATTTATATATTAAAAACTAAAAAACGATTGGCTATTTATAAAAAGTAATTTTTTATTACCACTTTTGTTTGTTCGGTTGTCTTTACCGCGAATACCAATATAAAAACAATAAAAATTTTTAAATCCAAAAATATGGGCGGTTATCAAATTAAGGAAAGTCCGGAAATTTATGATGCTATTGTAGTAGGCTCGGGTGCAGGCGGCGGTATGGCAGGATATATTCTGGCTCACGCAGGTTTAAATGTATTAATGTTGGAAGCAGGACCATTTTTCGATCCGGCGAAAGACGCTATGCAGCTGCGGTGGCCATGGGAGTCGCCGCGCAGAGGAGCTTCCACTACCCGTCCCTTCGGAGATTTCGATGCCGCCTACGGTGGTTGGCAAATAGAGGGTGAGCCTTATACCACTGTAAAGGGGACAGAATTTGAATGGTTTCGTGCCCGGATGCTTGGAGGGAGAACCAACCACTGGGGACGTATCTCTTTACGTATGGGGCCAGATGATTTCAAGCCAACGGACGGTGTGACAGAAGAATGGCCCATCACCTATGAGGAAGTCAAACCATTCTACGATAGAGTGGATCGTATGATCGGTATATATGGGACAGTGGAAGGTATTCATAATGAACCGGACGGTATCTTTATGAAACCACCGAAACCCCGTTTACCTGAATTGTATATTGCCAAAGGTGCCGAAAAGGCAGGTGTACCTGTAATCCCTGGTCGGGGATCTGTATTGACAGAAGCCTCTCCTGAAATTAAAGGGCGTGGGACATGCTTTTATTGTGGGCAGTGTGGAAGATCATGTAAAGTCTATGGCGATTTTTCGTCTTCTTCTTGTTTGGTCATGCCCGCAATGAAAACAGGTAATCTCAAAGTTATAGACAATGCTATGGTGCGTGAAGTACTGACCAACGACGAAGGATTGGCAGTAGGTGTTTCGTATGTGGATATCAAGAGCTTGCAAGAATATGCAGTTAAAGGGAAGACTGTCATCCTTGGAGCCAGTGCTTGCGAAAGTGCACGTATTATGCTAAATTCTCAATCGGCAGCCCATCCCGGAGGACTCGGTAATAGCACAGGCCTGGTCGGAAGGTATCTGCATGATTCCACCGGATCAGATGCATGGGGCTTTCTTCCTCAACTGTTGGATCGCAAGCGTTTCAATGAGGATGGCGTAGGGCCTGTACATATTTATTCCCCCTGGTGGGAAAATAATAAAAATCTAGCCTTCCCAAGGGGGTACCATATAGAGTACGGTGGTGGCATGCACATGCCCGGCTACGGATTCTTAAATTGGGTGCCGGAAGCTATTGGGGCTGTACCGGGCAAAAATGGTGAAAAAAGAGATGCAGGAGGATATGGTGCACTGCTCAAACAGGATTACAGGCGCTTTTATGGTTCATCTGTAGGTATGTCCGGCCGGGGTACAGCCATAGCTCGAAAGGACAACTATTGTGAAATAGACCCAACAAAGGTGGACAAATTTGGTATTCCTGTCCTTCGTTTCCATTATAAGTGGGCAAATGAAGAAATACAGCAGGCAAAACATATGCAGGATACTTTTCAGTCAATTTTGCACGAGATGGGTGCTGTCGTTTTGTCTGGTGTACAAGGCCCCGAAACGCTCTACGGATTGGCAGCTCCCGGTAAAATTATCCATGAAGGAGGTACTACCCGCATGGGAAATGACCCTAAATCATCCGTGCTGAACAAATGGGGGCAGTCTCACGATTGTAAAAATCTGTATGTTGTGGATGCAGGGCCATTTGTGCAACAGGGAGACAAGAACCTGACCTGGACGATTTTGGCGCTGTCTATGCGTACAGCAGAATATATTTTGGAACAGAAGAAAAAACTAAACGGTTAACCGAAAAGGTTATGAATAGAAGAGAATCTCTTAAAGCCTTAGGCTTAATTGCAGCAGGAACAGGTGTCCTAACGACGGCTTGTCAACAAGAAAAGGGAAAAGAAACAACTGTAAGTGAAGTCTCCGATAAATTGCCTGGTGTACAGGATTTTGAGCATGAGCGTAACCAGAAGTTGTATGCCGAAAAATTCTTTACAGATCATGAAATGGCAACAATTACTGTGTTGGCAGATATTATTATACCGAAGGACGATGTCTCCGGAAGTGCTTCAGACGCGGGTGTACCGGACTTTATCGAATTTATTGTAAAAGATCTTCCGGAAAATAAGCTACCCATGCGGGGAGGGCTCAAATGGATGGATGTGCAGTGTCAAAAACGTTATGGTAACGTTTTTATAAAATGCGATGACAGACAAAAATTGGAACTTATTGATGAAATCGCTTATCCCGATAAGGTGAAACCAGAAATGCAGCAGGGAGCAGCCTTTTTTTCGCTCATGCGCAATCTGACAGCCTCAGGGTTTTTTACAAGTGAAATAGGAGTGAAAGATATTGGTTATGCAGGAAACAAGCCAGGCGTGTGGAATGGCGTGCCCGCCGATATTATGAAAGAATACGGATTTGATCCCGAAAAATTCTTTGGATAAATATGGAGAGGCTGTCTCAAGAAATTACTTTTGAGACAGCCTCGTTTTTTAGTTCAATATCGACCACGTCGACCAAGGTATCCTGGAGAGGACGAAGACCAGGCCGATAATATAGAAAATCAGAACTGTTTGATTAGCTTTCTTGGGATCTGCTAGCTTCTTCGCTTTAGAATAACCTACCGTAATTAATACAATAGATAATAACATCATCAAAGGGTGCTCCAGAAAATAGAGGCGCGATAAACTGTTGCTCATATTTTCACCTGAGAAGCTCTTCAAGCCCAATGGCGATATGAAATAAATAATTAACCCTACGACTAGCTGCAGGTGGGCACTAATTAATCCCAGGAGAGCGATCTTTCTGTTATAAGGCTTATTGCCTACATAATTGACCAAAGTAATGACGATAGTGACTACCAATGCTAAAAGTAAGATAATAGCGAGTGTAGAGTGTAAGTGTTTCATTCCTGTTAACATGTTTTTCTAAATTTATTTTTCTCTTTCTTCTATTTTTACAAAAGTACTCATTTTGCTAAGCGTTTTTCACCTAAATCACGGAATTCTGATTTAGCCTTGAATTGAGGAAATGTTGTTTCCAGACTCATCGTATATCCGATGTCGAAGAAAAGCCGGATATCTGCCAGTATTCCATCAAAATCCCAATTGTCATCCAGTTCGTCCCGAACAGTATGGTATCTACCTTCCAGTGCTTGTCTGCGAGTATTTAACGTTGTTGTATCTGTGGAAATGAGTTCTGACCCACTGCCCATAAACAAACCGGGAATACCGTTTTTAACAAAATTGAAATGATCTGAACGATAGAAACCTCCCGACGAAGGATTTTTTTCACCACGAACTATACGTCCAAATTTTGATGCAGACTTTTCCACATAATCCTCAATATCAGTCTGTCCGATACCCACAATAGAAACATCTTTTGTTTCTCCTAGTGCACTGAACGCATCTATATTGAGATTAGCCACCGTTTTATTCAATGGGTAAACCGGATTATTCGTGTAGTAAGCAGAGCCTAGCAGTCCCTCCTCTTCCGCTGTCAAGGCCATAAACAAGATGGTGCGCTCCGGTTTTACCGCGGCAGCATGAAATGCTCGGGCAATCTCAAATAGCGCAGCTACGCCGGCCGCATTATCGATAGCACCATTATATATGGAGTCCCCATCTATAGGTTCCCCTACACCCAAATGATCCCAATGAGCTGTGTAGATAATTGTTTCATCCGGACGTACCGTGCCTTCAATTTTGGCGATAACATTGTTGGAAGAGGCGTACCGAAAGGTATTATCAAGCACGACACTTGTTGATATATCTAAGGGGACAGCTTTAAATTCCGGACGTTTAGCAGCCTCCATGATGTTCGGAGCCACGCCGCTGATTTGAAAGAGTTTTTGAGCTGTTTCAGCAGAAATCCATCCTTCAAATGCTGGGCTGGATGCTCCTTTGTTGTCTGTGATAAGATCAAGCTGCGGGCCGCCCCATCCTGAACGTACGACATCCCATCCGTAACTTGCAGCTCCGGTATCATGAATGAGAAGAATGCCTGCAGCACCTTGTCGCCCCGCTTCCTCAAATTTGTAACTCCATCTACCGTAGTAGGTCATAGTGTCCGCTTTAAATAGCGTAGCATCATATCGGCCCGGGTCACTGACCATAGCAACTACCGTCTTCCCCTTGACATCGATACCTTCATAGTCGTTCCAGTTATATTCAGGAGCGACGATACCAAAACCAACAAATACCAAATCGGTAGCTTCTATAGCTATAGTGTCTTCCAGCCTGCGCGTTCCAATAACATAATCATTTAAATATTGGGCGGCGATGGACCTGTTTTTGCCATGGAAGGTAAGGATGGGATTTCTCGGCTTCGATGTAATTTCGACCATAGGTACTTCCTGAAAATAAGAGGACCCATTCCCTGGCTCTAAACCTAAAGCCTGGAAACGATCAGCAATAAAATTAATAGCCAGGGTATCACCTTTTGTAAAAGGCTTCCGACCCAAAAAATCGTCCGACGCCAGAGTAGCTATATTTGTCTGATAACTGTCTACGGAAATAGCAGCAAGGGCTATGCTATCCAAACCATCGGTATTATGCGACTGTTGTTTCCTATCGTTGCAGCTTGCAAGGAAAATAGCAACTGCCGTACATAGAAATAAATATTTTGACATCAGAAAAGCCATATTCATATACTAAAATTACAATAATTTCACATTTTGCGCGTACGATATTTCATCTTTGTGTGTGTAAACCTCTGCCAAAGGATGAAAAAGGAAGATTTTCTTACTCTCCAGTTCTATGCATTTGTATCTTTTTCGCATCTTCTCCAGCTTCTGAAATGTGCGTCCATTTTTTAAATAGAAAATACTATTACTTTCCAGGTCTTCAATATGAAGAGCAGCAGTAGGTGTAGTGTCGTATTTTTTCAACGTACGGTAAAGGTGCAGGTCCGTACAGGAAGAAGCCGCAGGGTTATCCATGTAAGTAGATACGGCTTGTAATATATCAGCAGGAAATACGTCGAGCTTAATGAATGGGGACATCAGTAATTTGAAATTTGCTTTCCATTCCGTACCATGTGGCTTAACACGGTTATTATAATCATTCCATGTCTTTAGATGGGCAAATTCGTGGATAGCTGTAATCAGAAAAGCAAAAGGATTGAGATCGTGGTTTACCGTGATACGGTGGTTTGAATCCCGGAAGGGAGCACGGTAATCTCCCAGTTTTGTCGAACGACTGCGTGTGACCTTAAAACGGCAACCTGTATCGTTGATCCATTGGGATATAATGGGTGCCGCTTTTTCGGGAACATATTTACTCAATTGTTTACTGTAGTCCGGCATAACTACAAACATATTGTTTTCGTTTGAGATATTGAAGGATTTTGGAGTTAAAGTAAATTTGTGTTGTTGTTGGTTTTTGGTAACTTTATTGAAAATTATGCGATTTATTTTGACACGCTTTTTATTGCTTTTGTTGCTATATGTTAGCTCCCACACCTCGTTTTCACAGGACTTGAATGCCCGTGTAGAAATTTCAGCACCACAGGTGCTGAATGCAAATACAAGAACCTTAGAGGTTTTAAAAAAGGCAATATTCGACTTTTTGAATAATAAATCATGGACGGGTGTGGCTATGCGGCCCGAAGAACGCATTGACTGTAGTTTTAATATCGTGCTTGCCGAATACGATGGTATGGACAGATATACTGCTACCGCCCAGATTAATTCCGTAAGACCGGTTTTTGGGACTAATTATAATAGCCCGATATTAAGTTTTCGGGATAAATATTTTAATTTCACCTATACCGAAGGCGAACAACTGGATTTTAATGATGAACAAAATCTAGGGCCTTTATCCTCTCTTTTGGCATTTTATGCCTATACGATTGTAGGAATGGATATGGATTCTTTTACAAAGATGGGAGGGACAGCTATGTTTGGAAAAGCACGTACAATCGTGAGTTATTCCCAATCCCGGCAAAATGAGGGATGGCGTGCCATGGAAGCTACCGATAACCGCTATTGGCTTATCAACAATCTCACAGACCGTAAATATAATCCTTATCGTGAGTTCGCATACGTTTACCATCGGGAAAGGTTGGATAATATGGTGGAGAATGAATCTGAGGCAAAGAAAAAAATGGGTGACCTGTTGCTAAAATTGAAGGAGGTCGATAGATCTTATACCGGCAATGTGTGGACTTCGGCGTTTTACACTGCCAAATCAAATGAGTTTGTCGGTTTGTTTTCCAAGATGCCCGGCAATGAGAGTATTAAAATATACAACTTGTTGGCCGAACTTGATCCTACTCATATTTCAAAATATGAAAATCTAAAAAAATAATGCTTTCAAGATTACTCATTAAAAACTATGCACTTATCGATAACCTGGATATCTCTTTTGGCAGAGGGTTGAATATGATAACTGGAGAAACCGGTGCCGGAAAGTCCATTCTGATGGGAGCTTTAGGACTAGTGTTGGGGAACAGGGCAGAAGGTAAGCAGTTTTTTGACGAAAGCAAAAAATGCGTTATAGAAGGTTATTTTGATATAGACGCTTATCGGTTAGAAGAGTTCTTTGCAGAGCATGATCTCGATTACGAAAAGGAAACTATCGTCAGGAGAGAGCTGTCCGTCGATGGAAAATCAAGGGCTTTTATCAATGACTCTCCCGTAACATTGGCCGTTCTTAAATTGTTGGGCGAACGTCTTATCGATATCCATTCTCAACATGCTACACTGCAAATCAATACTGAGGAGTTTCAACTTTTTGTATTGGATAATATAGCTGATAACGTGACTTATCTGGAACAATTCAAACAGGAACTCAAAAAATGGAGAGTATTAGAGAAGAAACTTCGAGATATACGTGAAGAGGTAGAGCGGGCAAATGCAGAACAAGATTACAACCAGTTTTTGTTTGATGAACTGGAAAAAGTAAATCCTCAAATCGATGAAGTAAAATCGCTGGAGGAGGAGCAGCAGCAGCTCGAACATGCCGAGGAAATCAAAAGGGGATTGTTGGCTTCAGCTTACGTGTTGTCTGAAGGAGAGCAGAACGTACAAAGTTTATTGCAGGAGGCTATACAGCAAGCGAACAACTCCGGCAGATATGTTACAGAAGTAGGAGAACTGGCAGATAGGCTACAAAGTACATATATTGAGATTAAAGATATTGCCCAGGAAATCAGTCGTCAGGAAGGAAATATCGTCCTGGACGAAGCACGGCTGGATGAAGTGAATAATCGATTGAGCACATTGTATACTTTGATGAAAAAACATCGTGTCGATGCGGAGAAAGAGCTTATTGCGCTGAAGGATGAATTGGAAGAAAAACTGCATACAGCTCTTCACCAAGAAGAAATGTTGGATAAAGCAGCATCGGCTTGCCAACAGCAGTTAGATAAGGTACTTGCCTTGACAGATACGATACATAACAACAGGCAGGCCGCTATTCCTCGGGTTGAGAGGACTGTGTTAGATACCTTATCTCGCGTAGGGATGCCCCACGCTCAACTGAAAATCGAATTACAAAAATTAGATGTGCAGAAGATTAATCCACGTGGGATGGATTCAGTACAATTTTTGTTTTCTGCCAATAAAGGACAGACATTACAGTCTATACACAAAGTGGCCTCGGGAGGGGAGCTTTCGCGTGTGATGTTAGCAATAAAGTCGTTAGTAGCTCAATCATCTGCCCTGCCTACCATCGTATTTGACGAAATTGATACGGGTATATCCGGAGAAGTTGCTCTTCGGGTAGGCGAAGTTATGGATGAACTGTCTCATAACATGCAGGTCATTGCCATATCGCATTTGCCGCAGATTGCTTCTAAGGGAACTTCACATTTTAAAGTATATAAGGAAGATGAGGATGATAAAACCCGCTCGAATATTCAACTATTGGATCAAGATCAACGTATCCTGGAAATCGCCCAGATGTTGAGTGGTGCTCATCCCGGTGAAGCCGCTCTTCAACATGCGAAGGAGTTGTTAGGATAGTAATGATCCTATTCTAAAAACTCGTCCCGGGCAAAAGAATTTTCTTTTTTGTTGAGCTTTCCCGTATCCTTAAAATAAATATCCTGAAAGCTGAGTGTCCGCATGCTATCAACCCTGCGGAAGAACTTGTCTGCACTGACGTCGTCCAGCGTTTTAAATCCACAGGCCTCCATAATCTCGACTGTTGCCCGTAATGTGTTGCGATGATATTGTGCTACACGTACATACTTGTCATCGACATCGAGCCCTTTATAAAGATGCGGTCTTTGTGTAGCCACACCTACAGGACATACATCTTGGTTACACTTCAATGCCTGTATACAACCTAACGCAAACATCATTCCGCGTGCACTGTAGCAAGCGTCAGCCCCCAATGCAACAACCTTGAGAATGTCAAAGCCAGTTATAATACGACTGGAAACGATAAGTTTGATATGTTGTTTTAAACCGAAACTGATAAGAGTAGTAGTCACGAAAGACAGTGCATCGTAGAGCGGCATACCCAGATTGTCGGTAAACTCGAGTGGAGCAGCTCCTGTTCCGCCTTCCGATCCGTCAATAGAGATAAAATCCGGGAATATCTGCGTAGTCTGCATGGCATAACAGATGTCCAAAAACTCTTGTTTGTCCCCGATACAAAGTTTAAATCCTACAGGTTTATAATTCGCCAATTCCCGCATGTGCTGGATAAAACGCATCATCTCCACGGCATTGCTAAAAGCGCTGTGTGCTGGTGGAGACATGACATCTGTGCCGGGAACGACATGACGTATAGCCGCGACTTCGGGCGTATTTTTCGATGCAGGTAAAATACCGCCATGACCCGGTTTTGCACCTTGAGAAATCTTCAATTCGATCATTTTGACGACAGGTCGGTTGGCTTTTTCTGTAAACAGATTATCATCAAAGTTCCCGTGTTCATCACGGCAGCCAAAGTACCCTGTTCCGATCTGCCAGATAAGGTCTCCACCACTCATGTGGTAGCTGCTGATACCTCCCTCACCGGTATTGTGGGCAAAGTTTTGTAAAGCTGCACCCTTGTTCAATGCTACTATAGCAGTCTTGCTCAAAGCACCATAACTCATCGCTGAGATATTGAACACGCTGAGGCTGTAGGGTTGCCGACACTGATCATTTCCTACTGTTGTTCGGAGATCATGATTTTTAATATGACAGGGGAAGATAGAATGTGCAGCCCATTCATTGCCCACTGCCTGCGGATCAGACTGCATGCCGAAAGCTACCGTTTCAAGTTGATTTTTAGCCCGTTGGTACACAATCGAGCGTTGTCTCCTGTTGAAAGGCCTGCCATCCGTATCAGATTCCCAGAAATATTGTCTCAGCTCGGGGCGAAGAGATTCGAAGACATAACGGAAATACCCCACCAGGGGATAATTTCGAAGGATAGCATGATGGGTTTGCATGCTGTGGTATATTGCCACGAGCAATAATGGAAAAGGGATAAGTAATAACCAAAACCACCGAGGGGTAAAAATCACTCCAAAAGAGATGATAATCAGGTTTATGATAATAATCGAAACAAGAATTAATTTTCTAACAGCCATGATGGATGCTCCTATTTTTAAACAAACGGTCAGAGGTACTATTTGTTTTAACCAGAACAAAATTAACAAGTATTTAGGTCATTCCTTAATCCGGATGTACTTTTGCTGGTTTTATAAACAAACTAGGTTTTGGGGCGTCTTTTACTAATATAAGCCGTTAATTGTTGATAGATTTTAGCCAACTCTTTTGTATTACTTAAGAACTGTAAATGCGTGTTTATGGTTTTGTTGTCATTTCTTATAGCAGGCCCCGTCTGCACCTGTTCGGGGATATGGTTTTGTACTTTTTCGACTGTTTCCCGGATGAGGGGTAAGATGAGCTCGAAATTTAGATTTGCTTCTTTCAGGATATCATAAGAGATCTGGTAGAGGGCATTTGTAAAATTATTGGCAAAAACGGAAGAAATGTGTAACGCAAGACGTTGGTGTGAGGTACAGGAGAATGATAAAGGCGCTATTTCCTGCATCATGTCCAATAAAAAATCGTGGACCTTTTCGGAAGAACCTTCAATGGCAAACGGAATAGAACTAAAGTCGATCTCAATATGCTTATTTATGCTTTGTGGAGGATAGATTATGCCATAATTTTCAAATCGGGATAATATATCTACTGGAGTAGCGCCTGAGGTATGCACGACGATTGCTTTCGTCTTTTCTGAAATTTGTTCAACAACTTCATTTATCCCGTCATCACTTACTGCGAGGAAGATGATATCTACATTTTCTGTATCCAGTTCTACCAAAGTAGCGATATACGAGGTAGAGAGAGCTTCGGCCAAGGCATGACCACGGGCAGCCGTCCTGTTGTACACTTGCTTTATTTCGTGTCCATGTGCCTGGAAAAACCTCGCTAGGTGGGAGGCTACGTTTCCGCTTCCGATGAAGCTGATTCTCATATTGATTTTGGGGTCTTGTCCCTTTTTGAAATTCTGCTGTCTTTGACGCGACGGTAGATTGCCATCAAAAAGCCGATCGTCATAATGATGGTACCGGACCAGAAGAAATTGATATATGGAAACTTAATCGCTTTAAATACAATCCATTTTTTCTCCGGTAAAGGTTTTTGATAGACCATGATCTCTAGCTTATCTCGCTGTGGAAAGATATTGGTAAATCGGAAGCGTAGCCCTTGTTCGGCTACATCTTTATTAAAATCGTATACCGTCCCGCTTTTCAACAGGTAGATAGGCTCAACAGGGAATTCTTTTTGATCAGCGGATATGACTTTTATTTGAAGTCCTACAATGATATCTTCCGGAGCCAATGGGATATTATGTAAACTTGCATTTCTATTGATCCTTTCGATAACAAAAATACCGTTGCGGTACCGAAGTGTATCTCCAATATTTACCTCATATGTTGCAGGCTCATCATAATCCTCATACCCTGTTTTTTCTTCGCCATTGGCCTGACTTGTGGAGGTCTGAGAATCTACAGAAGCGGCTGTAATCAGCGTATAAATATCGTGGGTAAGGTAATGCTTTGTGTCTGGTGTACCAATGAGTCCTCCCATCTGAGGGTTGTTTTGGGCAAATGGGCTCAACACAAATTGCTCTTTCACTTTTCCGCTCTCCTCGTCGATCTTTTCGTATTTGATATGGTAATATACATTTGGTGTTACCACGCTATCGCCGGTATATGTGATTTTATAGCCGCCCATCTGTACAGGCTCACCTTCGGTCAAAAAGAGGTTTTCACCCGGATCGGTAAACTTGTCACCCTCCTGTCCGAAATTTTTGACACCGATATAGCGGCTTTCGTTTATTGAAATAACTTCATTGGTAGCAGCAGCAATCAGAGCACCTAAAACTAACAAAGCAAAGCCAATATGTGATACGGCAGAGCCAGTGAGGCGCCATTTCCCTTTAACCGCATCGCCCAAGATGCGGATATTGACCAAAATACAATAAGTCGATGTAAATGTGATCAAGATATACATCAGGTTGCTGTACAGTTGTGTGAAGTATATTACTATGCCGGAAATGATCAGGGCGACGGCTAGTGTGGCTAAGGTAGCTGCCCAGAAACGTTTAGGTTCCGTTTTTTTGTATTTCAGAAACTGTGTAAAGCCGGTTACGAGGAGGATCACAACCGCAAAAGCCCCTTGAAATTGGTTAAAATGAGCGATGGGGTCTATAGGTGGAGCCACTTTGGTGCCAAATAATGCATTAAACACCGGAATAGACGTTGTAGCAATCATCTGAATACAGGCTACCGTCAATACAAGTGCACCGATGAAGAGCCAAAACTCCCGGGAGTAAATATCTTCTTCTTTTTGTGTGCTAGGCAATTCTTTTCTTCTCCAGACAAGCAAAACGGTCATAATAAGGAGAAAAGTCAGGTTAAATAGGATCAACTGCCCCGACATGCCCAGGCTGGTGAACGAGTGTACCGATGTTTCTCCCAATATCCCACTCCGGGTCAGATAGGACGCATAGATAACCAATACAAAGCTGACGAGAGACAACAACGTAGCCGTAAAAAAACCATGTCCCGAATGTTTGAAGGCAAGAATAACATGAACGGCTGCGATCAACGTAAACCAAGGAATGATAGAGACATTCTCGACAGGATCCCATGCCCAGAAACCTCCAAAGTTTAAAGCTTCATAAGCCCAAAAAGAACCCATGATAATTCCTGTACCTAATATCATGACGGCGAATAATGCCCAGGGTAGGCCGGGTGTCATCCATTCTTTATAGCGCCGTTGCCAAAGGCCGGCGGCGGCATAGGCAAAAGGGACAATCATGGAAGCAAAACCCAGAAACAAGGTCGGAGGGTGGATGACCATCCAGTAGTTTTGCAATAAAGGGTTGAGGCCGTCGCCATCGACGAGCATAGAAAGATAGTTGGGGTTACTAAATATAGGTGCATCTAATGCGTCTCGAAGCAGAATGAAAGGCGAACTACCAATACGGCTTCCGAAGACTTCCACACCGATAAGCATGCTAGCTAGGAATGTTTGACAAAGCATGACAAAGACCATCACCGGGTTCTCCCAACTCTTCGCACGGAAGACCAGGATCGTGCCTAGAACAACCTGCCAGAACATCCATAACCAAAAGCTGCCTTCCTGTCCTTCCCAGAAAGAGGAAATAATATAGTGGGTGGGCAAGGCACGGTCGGAATGTGCCCAAACGTAATGGTATTCAAAATAATGATTATAAATCAGGTAAAATAAGATAGAACCGATGGATATAACTGATACTGCATTGAGAATGAATCCAATACGACCCAACATCTTCCATCCTTTTTCAGCCGGCTTATGAGTGGCAAAGAAATAACTTATCAAGGAAAATAAGGCAGCGGCAAAAGATAGAATAACAAAAAACTGACCTATTTTTCCGGGAAGAAGATGTTCGCCAACGTAATTTACGTCCATTATGTCAAGGTAAAAATTAAGAGTAAATTTAAAATGCAGCAGCAGTCGTTTCTACGACTTCTACCTGATCCTGATTGTATTTGGATGGACATTTCATTAAGATCTTCGTAGCGTGGAAGATATCCCCTTCCATTTTGCCTGTCAGGACGATTTGTTCCGACCGCTCGATATCTTGTGGTTTTGAGCCATTAAATACCACCCTACATTCTGTACTATCATTGTCGTACATGTAAAAAGAAAAATGGTTGGCGTCTTTCACGGGATCGTAGAGGAGAGCCTTCTCTTTATTCAATACACCGACGACATAGAGCTCTGTATTTTTTTCTTTCGCCTCTGTGAAAGTCGAATATGTACTGGAATCAGTATAAATGACCATAATCATCGCAATAGCGATAGCAATGATAACAATCAGGATGATGGAACTCTTTTTCATGCGAATAAATTGTTTTATATTATCCAGTTACAAATTTACGAAATGCGAATGGAATGGAGGAATTTAGCAAATTATCGGAGTTATTTAGAACTGTTCTAAAGATTATATCTTGTCAGATGCCTGTCTCCAGCTTTTTATCGTATATTTAGTACGTTGTTGGGATTCGTTCCCCCCATAGTATAGGATTTTGTGAACAATTTCGGATTCATGATAGCTTTCGAACCTGTCTAATTGTTGAAAGAGATTATTGTTAATCGTTTTTGTGGCCTTTATCTCTGTCGCGAAAAAGGCCTCTCTGTTTTTCCATAGTAAATCTATTTCGACTCCGTTGCTATCCTGCCAAAAATAAAGATCATGAAACAGATAAAGGTGATGAATACCTTTTACGTGTTCGGAAATAATCATATTTTCAAATATATTTCCTTTAGACCGATCGACCATGAGTTCTTCCGTGGTTTTTATTCCGAGCAGGAAACACAATAATCCGGTATCGTAAAAGTATAGTTTCGGAGTCTTTATCAATCTTTTATTCTTGTTTTGATAGTAAGGTTGTAATTGAAAAACCACATAACTGCTTTCTAGTATAGACAGCCATTCTTTAGCTGTATTGTAGCTGATATCTGCTTCATTAGCTAATGAACTGATATTTAAAAGCTGCCCTGCCCTGTTCGCACATAGACCCATAAAGGTTCTAAACTGTCTGGTGTCTTTTACACGTAACAGTTCCGTGACATCTTTTTCGATATAAGTTTGTATATAATTGCTGTAAAAAATAGCTGGGTTAATATCTCTATTGAAAATAGCAGGATATGATCCCTTAATGGCGACTTCCGCGTAATCATCCAGAAGCAATTGACTATCCTTAAGTTCAACAAAATCTAAGGGCAACAACTTGAATAATGCCACTCTTCCTGCCAGCGTTTGTGTTATACTTTTTAGTAAATGAAAATTTTGTGACCCGGATAGAATAAATTGTCCCATAATACCACTTTCATCCACACGTCCCTGGATATAAGAGAATAGAGGAGGTACGCGTTGCACCTCGTCTAAGATAACATATTTATCATAAAGATCCAGAAATGCTACGGGATCCGTTTCAGCGAATTGACGATTGTCCGGATCTTCAAGAGTCACATAGCGGTAATCCGCGAACATTCTCTTCAATAAAGTGGTCTTACCCGACTGGCGTGGGCCGGTGATTGCCAGTATAGGAAACTTTTCTCTGAGCTGCTTTATTTCTCTTTCCAGTCGCCGGTTTATGAACATGAGCACTTGATTTTCAACAAATATATAACTAATTGATGAAATTACATAACTTCTATTGATGAAATTACATAACTTCTATTGATGAAATTACATAAATTTTTTGGTTAGCTTTGGGCGAAAACCCACAGACCATGGATTTTGTAACAACAGCA
>JBEBVG010000053.1:0-19077 GCA_040392845.1 Sphingobacterium sp.
TTATCACGCGATGTGGTGAAAAAGTCCGGGTGAATAAAGGGTCTTATGTGTTGACAGCACCTAACTTCGGATGCACACCGGAAAGTTGTACTGCGACCTACCGTTGGGAAATACAACGTGTGGGTAGTAGTCAGGTGATAACGGGTACGGGAAAAAATTTCCCTTATCAATTTGCGGAGAACGGTGTGTATAATATCAAGATTATCCCAATATGCGGGGGTAGGGAATGTGAGCCCTGCCAGATACAGATACATGTGGGAAGAGTGATCGGGACAGTCAATCCGGATGTGGCGATAGATAGTTCTATCCGGGATTTGCTACCATAGATCTTGTTCTATTTTATCAATAGCCCGGGTCTACACCTGGGCTATTGATTTATTTGACAGGTTCATTATGTTTTTTAACAACTTCTCGTCGACCGGTATCCGGGTCTATCTCGAGCTCAGTCTGCTTGACTAAAACGGCATAAGACGATGGACTGATGCCTCTGCCATATTTTATCGCGTACTCTTTGGTAAACTCTGCACCAAAATATAAGATGGCTGAAGAATAATAGACCCAGGCCAGCAAAATAATGATAGATCCTGCTGCGCCATAGGCCGTAGCAGTAGCATTGTTAGAAAGATATAATGAAATACCATATTTACCAATCATGAAGAGTAATGTTGTGAATATTGAACCTCCCAGAATATCTTTGAAACGTACTTTAGCATCGGGCAGGAAAGAAAATATGAATCCAAACAAGATCGCGATGACAACAAAGGTAATACCGGTATTCACCCAGCTCCAAAGTTCTATATTCCATCCACCTAAGAAGCTCTCTATACGCTTTGTCAATACCCCGATAACACTACTGATCAATAAAGAGGCCATAAGCAGAAAACTCAATCCCAATATCATCGAAAAAGAGATTAAGCGATTGATGATTAATTTCAGCCAACCTTTCTTCGGTTTGGCTTTTACCTTCCATATCGTGTTGATCGAATTTTGAATGTCCACGAAAATTGTAGTAGAGGTGAGCACAAGTGTCCCGATACCGATTATGAGGCCAATACTGGATCGGTTTTCAAAGGATATCTTTTGAATAGCATTGTCCAGCAGTTTGGATATTTCAGGGCCAAAAATATCGTTCAACTCATACAAGACCTGATTCCTGGCCTCCGCAGACCCTTCGAGATGTGTGCCGTAAAAAAAGCCCAATGCCCATATGATGATCATCACCAGAGGACCGATAGAGAAAACGGTATAATAGGCTAAAGAAGCGCTGAGCTTCATGCAATTGTCTTCCATAAATCCGTTGCCGGCATCAAGGAGCAATTTCCCAAAACCTTTTATCTTACTGACAAATGATTCCTTTTGAGGCTCTTCACTATTATTGATGTTCTGCATATATTCCTTTAATTATATCTTCCTGTTTTTGAAGGATTATCTTTCTTTTGAGCGATAATTTCGGTGTCAGCTCTCCGTTGTCTATTGTCCATTCAGTGGGCAATAATACAAACTTTTTAATTTTTTCCCACTGGCCGAAACTCGCATTGGCTTTGTCTACCTCTCGTTGGTATTTGGCAATAACTTCTTCATTTTTTACGGCCTCCGCATTGTTGTCACAGGGGATACCCTTATGATTGCACCATTTTTTCAGTTCTTCGAAAGCTGGTACGATTAAAGCTGAAGGAAAACGTTGGTTTTCGCCTACCACCATCACTTGTGCTATAACGACAGATTCCATGAGTTTGTTTTCCAATACCTGAGGAGCTACGTATTTTCCTCCGGCGGTTTTGAACATTTCTTTCTTCCTGTCGGTAATGCGCAGAAAGCCGTCCGATGTTAATTCACCGATATCTCCGGTGTGTAGATATCCGTCACTGTCATATGTTTCTTTTGTAGCTTCTTCATTTTTATAATATCCGGGGGAGACCGACGGACCTTTGACGAGTATCTCGCCGTCAGTAGCGATCTTTACCTCCAGATTTTCTAATACCCTGCCTACCGTACCAAACTTGACGTCGGTCTCATGCCAGGAGTTTACGGCTATTACAGGTGAAGTCTCAGTAAGTCCATATCCTTCCAGCACTTTGATATCTGCTGCCCAAAATACACGTGCTAAACGCTCTTGTAGCGCTGCACCTCCCGAAATGATTAATTTAATGTCGCCCCCTAAGGCGTCTTTCCACTTGGAAAAGATCAGTTTACGGGCGATAGCTAATTGTATGTTGTACCAGGTGCTATTCAATGGCGGTTCCTTGAATCGGTGTCCCAGATCGAGCGCCCAAAAGAAAAGGCTCTTTTTAATTCCCGTCAGTGCTTTTCCTTTTTCGACGATCTTGTCGTACACTTTTTCGAGCACGCGCGGTACCGTAGTAAATATATGCGGCTTAACGGCATTGATGTCTGCTACGATGTTGTCTAGATTCTCCGCGTAATAAATCTGTAAGCTTTTTGAGATATATAAATAGACCACCATTCTTTCAAAAATGTGGCAAAGAGGAAGGAAACTCAGCGCTTTGCGGTAGTCATCGGTCAGCAGATGTTCGCAAGCTTTGACATTACTGATGATATTTTTATGTGTCAGGTATACGCCTTTCGGTTTTCCGGTAGTTCCCGAAGTATAGATTAAAGTAAGCAAATCGTCTTCGTGTACTGCATCGTTATAAACTTTAAGGTCGAAAGTTTGGTTCTCGCCTAAAGCGTAAAGCTCTACAAAGTTCTTACGGTTGTCCACCTTGTCAAAGGTATATACTTCCAGGTGCTGATTATTTTCCTGAAGCGCGGCTTCGATCTTATCGCTCAGCTCCTGATTGCTGACAAAGGCCAGCTTCACTTCCGAATCATTCAAAATGTGAGTAAGATCCTGCGCGGAGAGTGTAGGATAGAGAGGGACTGTCGCTATGCCGAGTTGGTTACAGGCAAAATCTACAAAGTTCCATTCCGGGCGGTTGCCGGACATGATCGCGATGCGATCATCTTTTTTTAAACCGATGGCCAGAAGACCTTTACTGATATGATCAACGAAATCCAATATTTCGCTCTTCCGGTATTCTTTCCAGCCGTTTTCTACTCTGTTGGCTAATAGAAGCTCTTTTCCAGAGGAAGTATCTCTATTCTTTAATAAGTCGAATAACCTGAATGCTATCCCCATGTCGATATGTTATAATTGTTTATTATTATGCTGCCGGATAATGGCCGACATATAAATATACTAAAACTGCATTAAAATGTCTATTTTTGAACATTCAAAAAAATGTTTTTATGGCAAATAACTTACGTATCGCTTCTTTTTTAATCTTATCAGTCTTTTTTTGTGGAAATGCCTTTGCCCAGTTGGATAATCAACACACTGTCGGTGTGCGTTTTGGAAGTGCCACAGGGATAAGCTATCGATATGCACTATCCGAGAATCGAGCATTAGAAGGGATTTTGAGTGTACAAAGTTCTTCCCGTACGAGCCGTTTTCGCCTTGTAGGTCTCTATCAATACCATAAGCCTATTGCGGAAAATTTCTCCTGGTATTATGGTTTTGGAGGAAGTTTTGGTAGCATGAAATACAAAGCCTATACCAATGCGGCCGGTGATCGTATCGATGCGTCATCCGACCTTTTATTGAGTGTTGATGGTGTTATCGGTATTGCCTATGATATTCCGACTACGCCGTTAGCTTTGTCATTGGATGCCAAGCCTTATCTGGATTTTCTACAGGAATCATCCATAAAATGGATAGATCCGATAGGATTCACGATACGATATAAATTCTAGGGCAGCGTCAGCCAGATATCCCCTAATTTTCTTTGTTCTTCCGAGGCCTTTTCTACTCGTTGGATTGAAAAAGATCGCTTATCGGCATACTGGAGTTTGACGGGGATGGTTTCGAGCAGTCCATCCCTAGCAACTACAATCTGTACTACGTCACCTAGCTGAGCGTTTCCTAATACATGGTCAATGGCTCTTCCATTTCCTTCGATACGATAACCGGCAATGGCGATAAGTTCATCGTCCACTTGCAAACCCGCTGACCAGGCCGCTGAATCCCGATCGATATTTTTGATGATTACGCGGGTGTCGTTGTTGTTGATTTTGATCCCTAGCGAAAGTGATTTGTTTTCTTTATTAGCATCCAGGATTTCATAGCCTACGGCATTTAAGTAACTATTATAATCCAGTTCGATAAGCTGGTGTGCCGCTTGGAAAATCTCCGAAAGATCCATCCCGGTAACTTCTTCCGCCAACTCTTGAAATTCTTGTTCTTCAAAGCCTCTACTGTCTATTAAATAGAATCTTTCATAGGCAAGGCGGAGTACATCATCAAGTCTTTTCGTTCCCCCCGTATGGGCGATGATTTTGAGGTCAAGTGCTGCGGCTAGCATGGCACCTTTGTTATAATAAGATATAGATGTGTTGTGTGAATTTTCATCTGGTCTATATTGTTTGATCCAAGTGTCAAAACTAGCAGAGGCTGCGCTTTGTATTTCGTATCCCGGACGGTTGTAGACTGTGTTGAAATCAGCAGCGAGCTGTTGTAAGTATTCCATTTCGTCATAAAATCCACACCTTCGTATGATAAGGTTGTCGTAATAAGCCGTAAACCCCTCCATAATCCATAGGGCTGTCGTATAATTTTCCATATCGTAGTTGAAAGGACCTAATGCCTTAGGACGTAGCCTTTTTACATGCCAAAGATGGAAATACTCATGGGCTACTAAGCTGAGATAAGCTTTGTAGGTCAGGCTGTTGGAATAATGGAATCTAGGTGCAGCTAATACCGTGGAGTTGAGATGTTCTAATCCTCCACTTGCGCTTGATGAATGATGGGTAATAAAAAGGTAGTAATCGTTGGGGTTTAATCCCCATATTTTATTTTCTTCTTTTACTATCTGAGCAATGTCGGCGCTCAATTGTTCTTTGTCATAGTCTGCCTTGCCAACCATAGCACATTCGTGCAAAGTTCCGTCAACCTCAAAAAGCCATGTATCTTGATTGCCGATTTCGAAAGGACTGTCGTACAGAATGTCAAAATTTTCAGCTAGAAAGCTGTGGTCATTTATTTTCGGAAGACCAGTAGATATTTTATGCCATCCTTCCGGTAGGTCCACTGTAACCCGTGCCGCATGTTCAAGATGGTTATCTACATAAAAGAAGGTACCTACAGGGCTTAAGAAAGCGTGTTGTGCATCGATAAAACTTGTGCGCACCGATCGTTCAAAAGCATACACACTATAATTGATGGTCACATCTTGTCTGTCGGCAAAGATACGCCAGGTGTTCTTATTTGTTTTTTCAAAACGGATAGGCTCACCCTTATGGTTATATGCCTGAAAACGTTCGATATTTTTGGCATATTCCCGGATTAAATAAGATCCCGGTGCCCAGACCGGCATCTTGACATCAAGATAATCATGGTCTTCAAAGCCATGTATGGTCATCTGCACATCGACATAATGTGCCTGAGGTTCAGTGAAAGAAAGGTGAAAAGCTATACTTGAACTCATTGCGTAGTTGTTGGTTTTCAAACTTAGATAAATTTAGTTAAAAAACTATATTTCCGCTTTTTTATGTAAGTTTGGGGAACAAAAGAAAGACACGAATTATGATTTTAGTTGCAGATAGTGGATCGTCTAGCTCGGAATGGATGTTGAATGTACCCGATAGCAAGCCACTACGTTTCAGGACTAAAGGTCTCAATCCTTTTTTTGTCAATGAGAAAGAAATTGAAAGAGTGATGAAGGATGTTCCTGAGATCATTCCATATATCGATGAGATCAGAGAGGTTTATTTTTTCGGCGCCGGTTGTGTGACGCCCGATAGGAGAGAAATTGTTTCCAATGCGTTGACAACTTTTTTTCCGAATGCTTTTATCGGTGTAGAGAGTGATCTGGTAGGATGTGCTTATGCGGCCTGCGGACATAAAAAGGGATTGGTAGCTACATTGGGCACCGGATCGGATATCAGCTATTATGATGGGAAGGAGTTGAAGCCTAGCCATCAAGGTTTAGGCTATGTGTTGGGCGATGAAGGATCGGGCTCCTGGTTTGGTAAACTCTTGTTGAGCCGATACCTGTATGGTGAGATGCCCAGGGATCTGACAAAAAAATTTGGGGAGAAGTATAGAGTGAATAAGGACATTGTTATTAAGAATGTATATCAAAAAGACCGTCCGAACGCTTATCTGGCTTCTTTTGCCCTGTTCATGGAAGATAATCGACAGCATCCTTATATCGATAAAGTTTTGACGGACGGTTTTGATGAGTTCGTGCGTACAAATGTCATGACTTATCCGAATTATTGGGAACATGAATGTAATTTTGTGGGAAGCATAGCTTTTCATTTTGATTTACACCTGGCAAAAGTCTGTGAGCTCCATGGTATCAAAGTTGGAAAAATATTAAAATCTCCTATTGAAGATCTTTTTTCTTTTATTGTTGAGCGGGAGATGAAACAAATAGACGTCAGTGTTGGTTAACTGTATAAACATTAAAAAATTAAAGCTATGCTATTGTTTATCTTAATGAGTGTATTGATGTCTTCACCATCAATTTATAATTATTCTTTCACCTCTATCGAGGGGAAGAAAATAGAAATGTCTTCTTTCAAGGGGAAAAAATTACTGATCGTTAATACGGCGTCCAAATGTGGCTTCACCAAGCAGTATAAAGATTTGCAGAAGTTGCACGAGCAATACGGCGATAAGTTGGTGATCATTGGCTTTCCGGCAAATAATTTTGGAAATCAGGAGCCGGGTACCAATATGGATATACAGGATTTTTGTGAAAAGAATTTTGGTGTGACTTTTTTATTGTCGGAAAAGGTAGAAGTGAAAGGGGAGGATATAGCACCTTTATTTAAGTACCTTACCCAGGCCAATAATCCTGATTTTACAGGTGATATTAAGTGGAACTTCGAAAAATTCCTGATCGATGAAAACGGTAAACTCATTCATCGTTACCGCTCGGCCGTCAACCCCATGGATGAAAAAATCACAAGTCATTTATAGCAACAAAGCACTCTTCTGATGGGCAGGAGTGCTTTGTTAAAACTAACCATTTTTAACCTAACTTGTGATGAAGTTTCATCTTATAAGTACAGTACAAACGTATATTATTTATATTTAGTATATAACGCGAGGATGTTAAACTTCTGTTAATTTTCAAATCAACAGATGACCGGCAGGTTTTGTGTGCCTGAATATCGAAATTAAATCTTATTTTTGAATTATACTCATAAAAACATATTCAAAGTCTTATGCCCACTTCAAAGGATCAAATTTTTGAGAAAATAGATAATTTGTTAATAACGATTAATGCAAAATATTCGGAGCTAAAATCTGCCGAAAATATAGATAAAGCGGAGTTGACTTTACTCACGGGAAGTATAGATTATTTGTCCAGCCATGTAAAAGCTTTAAAATACATTGGGGAAGGAGAACCGTCTGTTGTTACTCATCAACAAGTCGAAGAATCCGTGTTTACACCGGAGACGAACTTTGAAGAAAAAGAGGTAGATACACAAATTACATTTGATGAAATACCTGCTGCAGCGGATGAAGAGCCTGTTGCTGAAGAACCTGTTGCGGTGTCATTGGAGGAAGCAGAAGCTATACAACAACCGGAACCAGTCGTTGCAACAGTGGTGGAAGAGGAGAAGGTGGTTGAGGTAACGACAAATATTACAGCAGTAGAGGAGCAAAATATTGAAGAGCCGAAGGTAACTTTAGAGGAAACGAAGCCGTTAAGTCTTAATGAACTTATACACCAACAGAAGCTGGCGGGTCGGAATATTACCCAGCAATTCAATACGTCCACTTCATCGGCTGATAAGGTGTTGGATATTAAGTCGGCAATCAACCTGAATGATAAATTGTTGTTTATTAAAGACCTATTTAACGGTTATAGCCTCGCATATAGCGAAGCCATAGAACTCGTAAATAGGTTTGATAATTTTGCGGAAGCCGATGCTTTCCTGCAATCTAATTATGCCTTGAAAAACGGCTGGGTAGATAAACCCCAGACGGTTGAAAAATTATACGTTGTATTGCGGAAGAAATTCGGTTAACTAGCGATATCGAATTTTATCCAACCATTCCCTTCATGTCCAAAGTAAAAATATTTGGGCTGGAGGATTTCGGCTAAAATCTCGCTTTCTTTCAGATATTTATGAAGATCTGTATCAAAATCGGTGTTTTCGATAATATATATTCGATTATTTAAGTAGGCGATAGAATGTTGTAGCCAATCTTGCTGCAGCACATCGGGTAGATGGCTATAGAGACTATCATCACTTTGTAAGATGACAACGATATGGGGTTTTGCCTGTATATCTATCGTTAGCTTCGCACCTGCTAAAGTCACTTTTTCATGTAGGCTTTCCGAGAAAAGAGGTTCAAAATTGTTTTTTTGATCCAAAAAAACTACTGAGGGAAAATTTTCCTCTGGCAGGAATTTTAGTTTATGAATCATAATATTGATTTCTTCTTCGAATAGTTCAGCCTTCTCATTATCCTCTAGCGTCAGGTAGGCTAAAAGTTCATCGTATTTTGTCATTTTGGTCTTTTGTTTTTTTGTTATTTCGCTTTTTTGTGTTTTTGATCTTTTGCTTGCCGTCGTCTGCGAAATACCGGAAAAACGAATAGCGAAAAAACTTAATTGTATTTTTTGTGTTTTGCAGTGTAAAATATAGGCTTACCGTAAGGATATGGTTTCTCCGATTTTAGGGAGCAGAAGTTGATATTCGGCTGTATGAAATAAATCCCGTGCTTCTTCCATATTGATGGATATCGGAGGAAATGTATTATAATGTATCCCAATGATATTTCGGCAATTGATAAACTTTGCTGCTTTCAGCGCATCGTATATATCCATGGTATAGTGTCCGCCTATAGGTAGAAAAGCATAATCTAACTGGAGATCATCCAATAACTTCATCTCTACCGTCAGGGCGGTATCACCTGCAAAGTATATCTTCATGTTGCCGATAAAAAATACATATCCACATGCGACACCACCGTATTGGCCATCCGGCGTAGCGTTGGTGTGTAGGGCATAGACCATTTTTACCTTTCCAAAAGGAAGGTTCAGGGTGCCGCCAAAATTATATTCTATAACCTTATCATCAGGAATGCCTTGCTTTCTTACCCAGGCTGCGGTCTCTACGATGCTAGCTACAGTGGCTTGACTTTTTTGCTGAATAGCGACTGCGTCAGCGACATGATCCTGGTGGCAGTGGCTTAAAAAAATATAATCGGGATTTAAGCTGTCCAGCACAATATGCGAAGCCATAGGATTCGCAGAAATAAAAGGATCGAGCAGAACTTTGGTGCCGTTGAAGTCAAATTCGACACAAGATTGGCCAAGGTATGTTACAGATATAGGATTTGCCATGGGGATTAAAGTTGAAAAAAGTTAAAGAATGATTATTTGTTGAATAAATTGCCTAATCCACCGAACATGTCGTTGGTGGCGGCTTGCATTTCTGCCTGGCTTATATTATCTGCCTGAGCCAGGGCTTTATTCAATGCTACGATCAATAGCTCTTCTATTTGTTCTTTATCGCCTTCTGCAAATAAATCTTCACTAATAGTTATCTCCTTGATTTCTTTATTTGCTGTGGCTATTACACGGACTTTACTGCCTTCAGCCTCACCCACAACGGAGATGTTATCCAATCGGGCTTTGATCTCCTGGGCTTTTTGCTGTGCCTGAAACAATTTATCGAACATTTTTTCTTTCTTTTAATTTATGCCAATTTACAAAAAACATGTTTGTTGGTCAAAATTAGCGTATTAAAAAAGCCGTCTTTATCTGATAAAGATAAAAGACGGCTTACATACAATAGTTTAGTTTGTTTATTTATTGTATTCGTTTGCTTTAGTCGTCCGGTCGATATGGAATTTGACTAAATCGTCTATCGGCGAACGTAGGATTTTACCAACTTTCATACCATACTGTGTAGCTTTTTCTTCCAGCACATTGCGGAAGTTGTAGCCTACAGAACCGATACAATTGAAAGTATATTTTTGATAGTCGGGATATTTACTTACCAGATTAGCAAAAAAAGCTTCAAAAGCATCATTCACAATACCGCGCGTGTATTCGATATTTACATTGTTGTCATAGACAAATTTGCTGAAACTGGCGCAAAAACGATTGGCCAAAGGCTTGGTGTAAACATTGTCCATGATCTCATCGGAAGTGAGTTTATATGTTTCGAAAAAAGCTTCCTCCACGTCTTTAGGCATCAAACCCCGGATAAAGTCTGTTAATAGCTTTTTGCCGATGTAGCTGCCACTACCTTCGTCACCTAGGATATATGCTGCGGAATTGATATTGTGCGTGATTTTTTCACCATCATAAATACAAGAGTTTGTTCCCGTTCCTAATATGGCTGCAAAACCTGGTTCTGTACCCAACAATGCTCTTGCGGCCGCTAACAGATCGTGGCCAACCTCGATTTTTGCATTTGGAAACAATACACGAAAGGCGTCTACTACGATTTGTGCTTTTTCTTCGTTGTGTACTCCCGCGCCGTAGTAATTGACTTCAGTGATTTGATCCAGTGGCAAATCCTGAGGTAATCCTTTTTTCAATGAACCGACGATATATTCGCTGTCGACGAAATAAGGATTGTACCCTTCTGTATTAAAATAAATTTTCTTTTGATTATTATCTAATAGGCACCAGTTTGTTTTCGTAGAGCCTCCATCTGCAATTATAATCATTATTGTTTTTTTTAGTTTTTTATGAAAATACGTGTATTATAAGCTTTCCGAAGATACAGCATTATTTATAAAAAACCATGATTTGCCTTATTTTTATTTTAAATTTTTTTTATAAATACTGTCAAATATGCGTTTTTAAAGTAATTGAGGCTGTTTTTTTAAAAATAAAGGATAGTGTAAAAAGTACAATATAGGGCTCCGATATTTTGAATTCTACAGGCCGACAAGATAAGTATATTAAATTTTTGTGCTATCGATTGCATAAATTTCCACTTTTTTTTTGAAATATCGATTCTTATGTTTTTCTTTGTGCATTCTCATTATTGTCCTTTTTCTAAATAAGAAACTCTTCTTCTTTGTGTTTGGGAAGGGATTACTTGATAGAAATTAAAGTTATTAGGATCGATTTCATAAAAAATATACTCCAAACTCATACATACAATATTTAAAAATTAATGGATATTACCGAATTGAATTCAAAGCTCGTGTCAGAATTACGCGAGATAGCGAAGGTGTTAGGAATTGTCGATGTCGAAAAACTGCGTAAGCAAGAATTAATAGATAAGATTGCGGAAGTAGCTACGCAAGCGGTGGAGGAGGAGCCTGAGCCTGTTGCTGCAGACGTGGATGACCGACCTCGAAAAAGAACAAGAACGGTAAAGTCTTCTCCTGTAGCAGTGACAAAGACTGCTCGTAAGACTGATAGTACTGACGCTGATCTTTTTACCGCTGAAAATCCCAGGCAAGAAGCTGCTGTAGAGAATGCTCCTGCGGCGGAAGGAAGCGCTGCGCCGGAAAGCAAAAAAAGCGAGAGCTCTGCTCCGAATACTGATTTTGACAATGTTATTGTAAACGAAGGTGTTTTAGAGATCATGCCTGATGGATATGGTTTCCTTCGTTCTTCCGATTATAATTACTTGACCTCTCCTGATGATATTTATGTGTCGCAATCTCAGATCAAATTATTTGGTTTAAAGACCGGCGATAACGTGAGAGGGTCTATTCGCCCGCCGAAGGAAGGGGAGAAATACTTTCCTCTGGTACGGATCGAGTCGATAAATGGACAAAATCCTGCCGAAATACGGGATAGAGTTCCATTTGACTTTTTGACACCATTATTCCCTGATGAGAAACTTAATCTGGATTTAGGTGCGAATAATTATTCGACACGTATTATCGATTTATTTACGCCTATAGGAAAGGGGCAGCGTGGTCTTATCGTTGCACAGCCAAAAACAGGAAAAACAAATTTGCTTAAGGAGGTCGCTAATGCTATTGCGAAAAACCATCCTGAGGTATATCTGATTATCTTGTTGATCGATGAGCGTCCTGAAGAGGTTACCGATATGGCGCGTAACGTACGTGCGGAAGTAATATCGTCGACTTTTGATGAGCCTGCCGATCGCCATGTGAAGATTGCTAATATTGTTCTGGAAAAGGCAAAACGTATGGTAGAATGTGGGCATGATGTCGTGATTTTACTAGATTCTATTACACGGTTGGCGCGCGCTTACAATACGGTAGCACCTGCATCGGGCAAGATATTGTCCGGAGGTGTGGATGCCAACGCACTGCATAAACCTAAACGTTTTTTCGGTGCCGCCCGTAATATCGAGAATGGTGGTTCGTTAACCATTTTGGCAACAGCCTTAACGGATACCGGTTCTAAGATGGATGATGTAATCTTTGAAGAATTCAAAGGAACCGGTAACATGGAGCTTCAGTTGGATCGTAAACTGGCGAATAAGCGTCTCTTCCCTGCTATCGATCTTACTGTTTCCAGCACGCGTCGTGATGACCTATTGGTTAACAAGGATGCGTTGCAGCGCCTGTGGGTACTGCGTAATCATTTATCGGACATGAACTCCACTGAGGCTATGGAATTTTTGTTGCAGCAGCTTAGAGGCACACGCTCCAATGAGGAATTTTTAATTTCAATGAATGGTTAATTCGTGAAATATTTGATAAATTTAAGCCATCTTTCTATAGATGGCTTTTTATTTATATATGAAGAAGTACATTCCAAATACCGTCACTTGTCTTAATCTATTCTCGGGTTGTATTGGCGTCTTGCTGTTGCTGAAAGGTGATTATGACGTCGCGTTGTATTGTGTAATAGCATCGGGCATATTTGATTTTTTTGACGGTTTGTTGGCGAGGATGTTGCACGTCAAGTCTTTGATTGGGAAAGAGTTGGACTCGTTGGCGGATGTGATCAGTTTCGGTTTTTTGCCAGGCACATTAATGTACACACTCCTGCAAAAAGTAACGGAGCACGATTATTTGCCCTACGCTGGTTTCCTGATCACTATATTTTCGGCTTTAAGGTTGGCCAAATTTAACCTGGATAAACGTCAAACATCCGATTTTATTGGTGTAAATACTCCCATGAATACGTTTTTGATTTTATCCCTGCCTTTTATTGGAGATCGCTATCCGGATACCATCTTAAATGTATATGTGCTTCTCCTGATTACGGTGGTGTCAAGTTTACTGTTGGTGTCTGAACTTAAGCTCTTTTCGATGAAGCTGATTTCCTTGTCATGGAAAGACAATAAGTATAAATATTTATTTTTGATAATATCGGTCTTCGCTCTTATAGCGCTGAAAATATTGGCTATTCCCTTGATATTTGTGCTTTACCTGGTGTTTTCCTGGATACACTTTTCACAGGAGCGGGTACGAGTATAGCATTTGGTGATAATGCAATTGATCCGGTCAACCCAAATTTTGATTATTCCGGCAATTTCGTACTTCTCTTTTTCGGCAAATCGGAGCATTACATGGTGTAGTGTCCAGTACATTTCGTGATATTCCGGAAAATACCCCATGGGATCTTTGAAATCATTGACGATTTCTACGAGATGACAATACATATCGTATTCAATAAACTTATTGTAATGACACTGGTCGGCATGCAGCCATTCCTTTTCATGGTTGAAGTTGTCATTAATATGTTTTTCACAGCTATTTTTGTAGATTTTCCTGAACAGAACCAATTCTTTTTGAATTTTGTTCCTTTCAGACAGGAGTAGATCATACATTTTAGTAAGCTCTTCTTGGATTTCTGAATTCCTCGAAATAATGGGCATAACTACTTTTTTTTGCTGACTAACTAAAATCTTTGAACAAGTAAGAACGGATTTTGTTTATAATAATTTCATCTTTATTTTGTCAATACGCATAGTTGAATGAGAATGTCGGAATTAATTTCTGTGTGGCTCTGGAGTCGTTTATATAGGTCAGACGCCCGCCTACTGAAAATACAGGTAAAGGATATTTGAATGCGTTGAAATCGAACGAGAGTCCCACACTTGATGTTTTTGGTGCCCAATCTGCGGTTTCCATATTTTGATAGTCTGCGGAAAGATCGGCTTTAATTCGTTTGATATAAGCCAGCGAGCCGATAGACCAATCGGGATAGGCGAGAGGCATCCTGTAATCCATTAACAGCGTATTCTTGAGAAACGCAGTGGGATAGAAAGAGAAGCCACGGGGCAGTGGGATGTCGTTGTTGTGTATAAATCTTCCTGATTTCTCCTGATAGGAATAACGGACTTGCAGGTCGTGGTTGAGTAATAGGCCGGGGAAATAAAAGTTGGTGCGCAACGACCAGGTAGTTCCATTCAATTCCGGATCGAAAGGTACATGCCGATAGGTAAAACTGAAGTTTTGTCCCCACCTCGGCGCTAAGTCCATGGTGCTCGTGATGTGGTTACGGTTTAGATAGACCTGGTAATTCAACGGAAATTTACGGGTCATTGGGAAGTTCGTTACTGCCATACTAACATTGTAACGTTGCATATATGACGTGCCAAAATTAAAGCCATAACTATAAGTGTAGTTTCGTCTGTAAATGGAGAAGGGCAGTTGAATGCTGGCATCCAGGTAATGTTCACGCCAGTCGAAAGGATACAGGGTGCCGTCCGGTCCTTTGGCCTGGTCTATTTGTCCGCGGTTACGGTAGGCGATAGTGACTTTAGGATAATAGCGCTGATAGGTAATTTCAGCAGAATAGATGCTCTTGCGGATATCGGTGTCATATTCATAGCCTAATTTGACTTGTGTCGTATTCAACAGGTCATTAGATAACCAAAATATCCCCGGTTTTAGATTGTCAAAATTTTCGAAATCGCTGCCACTCAGCGTCAGGCTGTGAAAATTAAAGCTATGAGCCGTTACGTTGTAATTTTTGATGGGGTAAGTGCCAACTGTACTGTCCGGTAGTTGCGGAGCTGTAGTATTTTGTTTGCTATATAACGTCTTTACTGCTTTAGGTGGTACCGTTTTTCCTCCCAGGCTATCTATGGGATGCCGACTTATTTTATAGCCATCCGTCGTATAATTGTTGTACCAAAGCATATTGTCTTGTACAAAGGGGTTGAAGCCTCCGAACGGCGCATCGGTCAACTGTGTTATCACTCCCTCATGTAGTTGGTATATGTCGTCTTTTTTGTTGTAATTCGCTTTGTATAAAATGCTGTTTTCATAATAAATAGGATGTTCGTACTGGAAGTTGCTCCATTCGAATAGCTCCTTTATATCTCCGTGGATGAGATCGATTTCGACCAGGTTAGTGCCTTGTTCGGCAACCGCTATAGCGACGATTTTTTGTCCGTTATCATGATATTGCGGTTGTTGGATAAGAATGTCGGCAGGTAGCGGAATATGCTTCAGTATGTCGCCTGTGTTTACATCAAGCAGGACGAGATTGCATCGATTAGATTGGTCGATATCGACACAGGCTATAGTCTTTAGATCAGGTGACAAGACAGGCGTATAGTAGCGGGTCTTATTGGTCAATGATCTGATTTTTTTCGTTTGAAGATCGTATAGGTAGATAATATTATAAGTCTGTTTTTGGAAGCGCGCATCCTTTCGGAGTTCATCCCAAACTATTAAATGCCCTCGCATATGGAAGTGAGGAGCAATCTGTCGACCGATTTTGATGACCTGTTTTGCTTTTTTGTCGTCACTTAAATCGAAAGAGACAATCGAAGGTGTTTTTTGTCGACTTTCCCGGAGTGCATATATTTTTCTATCGACGACCTGTGGTAAATGGTAATCTGTGGGGTATCGGTCGTTGGTCAGGATCGGACTGCTGGTAGCACTTTTGGCTGGGGAAGTATTCCATTCTTCCGTAAGGTGACTTATCGTGGTCTTGAAGAGTTGGTTGCTCTTCATTCCACTATGTTTCTTTAATGCGTTTTGGAAGTTGAATGGGAACAATAGTTTACTTCGCATATCCCTAAGGATTTTGCTCTGGATGAGCGTGTCTATCTCATACAATTCACTGTTCATAAAATACCCTATGGTATAATAGCTGGGCACAATGTCTTTGAACGAACCATGTACGTACTTGTTGAAATCATAGTTTTTACCCGACTGTATATTGGCCCGGACAGGCATGTCCCATGATGCCAGTCTACCTCGTCCCCCCTCGGAATGTAATGTTTCCTGAAGGACAGCATCCCCTTCAAAATACCATGCCGGAAGGTTAAGTCCGAACAATGCTAAGGCTAACTGTTGTAAAAAAGCACCTCTTAGCTTGCCTGTCAAATTGTCAAACTGTACCACATGTCTACTCTCGTGCAGGGCTAGGTTAGGAAGCCATTGTTGATTATCTGCAATGCCAGGTGGGGTAGAGTAGAGCTCTGATTTTCGGGGTGCCAACATAACAAAACCATTTGGCTGGAGATGATTTGTTTGAATAATAAAGGCGATTTTTCGCGTAGGTCTTTCGAATCCCATGCCAACCATATGCAAAAAATGGTTAAGCTGTGTAGCTAATTTTGGCGCTTCATCTGTGAACTCTTCGGGGAAAATTAATACCAGATTTGGGGTGTTAATTTGCTTCCATTTTATGTTGAAATGAGGTTGCGAATTGTCAAAAATCTGGGAGAAAACATTTATTGAATATACAGTTAATATTAATATTATTAAGTATTTCATTTTTAGGCATATATATGATTAACTTGAGATAATTAATGTCGATTACTAAAAATATTAGTTGTTTGTACTTTTTCTATTTGTATTGATAGATTATTATGATGAATTTAATATATTGATTATTAAAAATTTATAGTATACTTGTGTAAGTTATTTTTAATGATTTTTTTTGTCTTATTTGTCCTTTATGACGTATATAGTCTTATTCGTTATATCAGGTCTAATGTATTACTTTTTATTGATAAAATGTAGATTTCGGGCATAAAAAAATAAAACATATTGGCTGATAAAATGTCGTCTATATATTAGCATTGCCCAGGCAAACTACTATTTTTGTTTTTTCCTCTGTACCAACGGCCGGATTGGATTTTTGATTTGTGTGGTCTTGTCAAAATAAAAGACGTTTGAGAAAACTCATATAGCCTATGAAGAGGTGATGTAATGTTAATACGGAGGATATTTTTATACTGTCAAACTGACATATTTCAAGGTGAAAATAATTTCATTCAATTATGAAAAAGTCTTATTTTTTTCATTTAAAAAAACGACTTTTGCAACAACTAAAATATTGAACATGTAGGATTAAAATCTAGGAGGGCGCATATGGAAGAATTGGAAATGCAGGTCATGCATATTGAACGGTTGGTTGAAGAGAATAATCTTGTCGAGCTTGAGCATTTTCTGAACGAATTGAACATCTCGGATGTTGAAGAGCTAATCGATGAGCTTCCTGAATACGGCCCCCTTTTCCTGGAGACATTAAGCTTGAAGCGAGCTGTTAATGTTTTTCGGATCCTTGACTTTCCCACACAAGAGCGTATTTTCAAAAAGCTCTCTGCAGCCAAGGTTCGTGAGCTGATCAATGAGATGCCGCCGGATGACCGTACCTCGTTTTTCGGCGAGCTGAAAGGAGATGTTGTGAAGCATCTGATCATCATGCTTCCGCCACAGGAACGGAAGGAGGCTTTGTCATTGCTAGGTTATCCGGAGGATAGTGTCGGACGTTTGATGACCCCCGACTATATTACCGTAAAAGAACATTGGACGATTACACGTATTTTGGAGCATATCCGTCGATATGGAAACACTTCCGAGACCATTGATGTATTATATGTTATCGACGGTGCAGGTAAGTTGGTCGACGATATTCGTATCAAGGATATCCTTTTGGCTGATCCCGAAACGAAAGTGGGTGAACTGATCGATAACCGTCTAATATCGTTGAATGCAGATGATCCACAGGAAGAGGCGGTGACGGTGTTTCGTATGAACAACAGGGTCGCTTTGCCGGTCGTGGATGCACAAGGGATTATGCTAGGTATCGTGACTATTGACGATATCCTTTGGGTTGCCAATGAAGAATATACCGAGGATATGCAGCGTTTTGGGGGTACGGAGGCTTTGGATGAACCTTATCTGGATGTGTCGATACAGCACCTGGTTAAAAAGAGAGCCGGATGGTTGATTGTATTGTTTTTAGGGCAGTTGCTAACGGCGACTGTGATTGAGCAATTTGAAGCGCAATTAGCTTCAGTAGTTTTTTTGTTTGCTCTGATGCCTTTGATTATATCCAGTGGAGGAAATAGTGGATCACAAGCTTCAACATTGATTATTCAGGCGATGGCATTAGGAGAGATAACCGTAGCTGATTGGTGGCGTGTCATGAGAAGAGAAGTTATTTCGGGAACTATTTTGGGGATCATACTGGGAATTCTGGGATTTCTCCGTATTGCAACCTTTCAGTTTTTTATGGATACGTATGGAGAACATTGGATATTGGTAGGCTTGGTTGTTAGTCTGTCCCTTGTCGGAGTGGTATTGTGGGGATCCTTAACGGGATCTATGTTGCCCTTTTTGCTAAGGCGGCTTGGGGCGGATCCGGCAAGTTCTTCGGCGCCTTTTGTATCGACCCTTGTTGATGTAACGGGATTGATTATTTATTTTACTTTTATCACTTTGATTTTGTCCGGCGTCTTGTTGTAAATCATTCTTATTGGCAATGAATGACTTGTGAAAGATTGAAAAAAAATATTTGCATAGGTGCCGTAAACTTCCGATACTTGCACCGTTGAAAAGCAGAAAGCTTTTCAAAATTCCTGAATAGCTCAGTCGGTTAGAGCATCTGACTGTTAATCAGAGGGTCGCTGGTTCGAGCCCAGCTTCAGGAGCCAAATAAAAAGTCGTTTTTCGATAAGAAAAACGGCTTTTTTGCTTTATAATGGCAAACTAGATTATATAATCACCCACTTATTTAAACAAGGATAGCTGCCCATTTATAGCCTGACTGCCAGGTTTCTGAGCATCTCCCATAACGGTTTTTCCTCCATATTTCCAGGATTCCTGCCGCTCATTTTCTATTACCTCGTTGAGGTCAAACTGGGGCTGGAAATAATTTTCGGTCATGACGCACATTTTGTGAAGTC
>JBEBVG010000054.1:0-18914 GCA_040392845.1 Sphingobacterium sp.
AAACTTACATAAAAATACGCTAAAATTATATGCTGACATAGTATTTTTTTGATTTTGAAATTCTTTTGACTTTCTTTGTTGCACGAAAGATATGCTATGACACGGATAGAGCAATTGCAACAATTTTTATTAGAAACTCCGGATGATCCCTTTCTTCACTATGCCTTAACGATGGAGTATGTCAAGTTAGGAAAGAAGGAAGAGGCTTTAGAAAAATTTGAACAACTGATTCAGAATTATCCGGATTATTTGGGCACCTATTATCATTTTGGTAAGCTATTAGAGCAGGAGAGACAACGAGAGAGAGCTGTGGATATCTATACGTCGGGGATTAATTTAGCTCGGAACAAAAGAAATATGCATGCTCTGTCAGAGCTTCAAGGTGCATTAAACTTGCTAAATGGCTTGGAAGATGACGATGACGAATATTAATTTTAACCAAATCGGCTTCTTTTTATAAGTTTGGTATTTTTTTTGAGTAGGTATGGAAAATATATTTCCATGCGTATTGGTTTGCTCATATCGATAGTTGTTTTGTCCTTTGTTTTTACATTGGCCTGTATCAACAATCAAAAAACTTCCGATGTAAAGGAGAGGAGCGATAATGTGGAAGTATTATCGGCGAATGTCATTGGAGATTATTTAGGCAACTTACCTTGTGTGGATTGTGAGGCGATTAATACATTATTGGAAGTGAGGCGAGACAATTCTTACAAGTTAACTTACACATACGAAGGGAAATCTAATGACACCTTTGTGAAGCAGGGATTTTGGAAAATTAATAAAAACCGATTGATTCTTCATGGTGTAGATTATAAATACAAGATAACAGGCGATAAATTGTTCCAGCTAGATCTTTCCGGCAATGAGATCACAGGTGATTTAGCTGAAAAATATCAGCTCGCCAGGGTAAAATAAATTTAGCCTGTTATTATTTTTTGGATTTCAATACCTATTTTATTTACTTCTTCATCCATACCGAACATAGGTAAATTACTCTCCGGGTTCAATTTTAGCCAGGATGTATCGGTATCTTTAATAATCTGTACATATTCCTGCCCTTCCTTAAAGATTGTATATGTATCTTTCTCTTCCGGAAATACGGAATAGGTTGTGCCATCGATTTCTATATCGAAAGGTTCTTGTATATTCATCTTATCCTCCATGAGTACAAAATTACATAATAAAACGAAAGTAATGTTGCAAAAAACCAGCTATATTTATACCTTTAGTCTAACCACTTATGGATATACTAGAAAAAATTGCGTTAACAAAGATAAAAGGAGTCGGTCCAAAGACTAGTCGGCTGCTTCTCCATTATTGTGGATCCGTCGAATCGGTTTTCCATAGCTCGCGGCAGCAGCTTATGTCCATTCCGGGGATCGGAACACATATTGTAGATGCTATTTTTTCGAAAACATACCTTAAAGAGGCGGAAGCTGAACTTGCTTTTGTTGAGAAGCATCACATCGAGTTATTGTGGTTGGATGACCCAAACTATCCCAGACGATTAAAGTATTGTGAGGACGCACCTTTGTTGTTATATTTCAAAGGTAAAGGAGATCTCAATCCGAAACGGACAGTCAGTATTGTTGGATCGCGTAATGCAACCGCATATGGAAAACGTATATGTGAGCAATTTGTACATGATTTGCGAACATGTCAGGTGCAGATAATTAGCGGATTAGCTTATGGTATCGATATTCAGGCTCATCGACAAGCGTTAAAGCATGATATTTCGACCATTGGTATTTTAGGACATGGCTTAGATCGTATCTATCCCGCGTCCCATCGTGATACAGCGCTTAAAATGTTAGAGAGGGGAGGACTGCTAACAGAATTCCCTTCGGGAACAAATCCAGACAGGCAAAATTTTCCTATGCGCAACCGTATCATTGCAGGCTTGGCTGATGTAACAATTGTAATAGAGGCTGCCATGAAAGGAGGCGCATTAATAACGGCCGAAATTGCAAATACCTATAATCGGGATGTATGTGCATTTCCGGGAGGAATAGATCAGGAATATTCTGCGGGCTGTAATTACCTCATTAAAACGAACCGCGCTCACCTTATCCGCCATGTTGATGACCTGTGTTACCTGATGAACTGGGAATTAGATGAACAGAAATCAAAGGAAAAACACTTTGCGTTCATTCCGCAAGATTTAAGTAAAGACGAACAGAATATATATATGTTTTTGAAAGAACGGCAGCAGGCTACCATGGACGAAATTGCTGTACATTGTGACTGGCCACAAAGTAAACTATCTATTATTCTTCTGGAAATGGAAATGAAGGGATACCTGTTATCCTTGCCGGGCAAAGTTTTTAAATTAATCTGAACTTATATCGATACGATTTGATGATATTGTTAAAGGGATAAAATTTAATAGCTGAATATCAATTGACTATATGGAATTCGAAAGATCGATTTTTTTAATGTAAAAAAAATGCTAATTTTGCGGTGGGTAAGTCCTTTACGACCAGCTCCCTTTGAATCCCCCAGGTTGGGAACAAAGCAAGGGTATTAGGTTGAGCGGTGCGATAAAGGGAGCTTGCCCATTTTTTTTACCCCTATATTTTAATCATCCACACGTTTTTGGCGTTTTAATTTTAACTTTTTACTTATCTTTCGTTTATTTGTAACTGTATTAATGCGAGTATATGAGTTGGTTTAAGAGAAATAAGGCAGGGATTAGTACTGCGACGGAAAATAAAAAAGAGGCTCCTGATGGAATGTGGAATAAATGTCCTTCATGTAAAAAGCCCCTTTTAAACCTTGAGCAAATTGAAAATAAATACGTTTGTCAATATTGTGGATATCATTTGAGAATAGGTTCTGTAGCCTATTTTTCCATATTATTTGATGATAATAATTTTACCGAGCTCTTCTCTGACCTTACAGCGGGGGATCCTTTACATTTTGTTGATAGTAAACCCTATCATGAAAGATTGGTGGAGAGCCAGGCTAAAACCGGCTTGAAAGATGCACTCAGAAGTGCTCATGGGAAGGTCGACGGCCAAGAGCTTGTGATCGCTTGTATGGATTTTAATTTTATAGGTGGATCGATGGGTTCTGTGGTTGGTGAGAAAATAGCACGATCTATTGATTATTGTATAGAGCACAAGTTGCCTTTTATGCTTATCTCCAAGTCAGGAGGTGCACGGATGATGGAAGCTGCGTTTTCGCTTATGCAAATGGCTAAGACATCGGCCAAATTAGCCTTACTTAGCCAGGCGAAATTGCCTTATATCTGTCTTTTGACTGATCCTACTACTGGTGGCGTAACAGCCTCGTATGCCATGTTGGGTGATATCAATATTGCTGAGCCAGGGGCATTAATTGGTTTTGCAGGGCCTCGCGTGATTAAAGAAACGATAAAAAAAGACCTACCAAAAGGATTCCAGACTTCAGAATTTGTATTGGAACACGGATTTTTAGATTTCATTGTCGATCGACGTCAACTAAAGGAAAAAGTATCTACCTTTTTGCGGTTGGTAAAATAAAAGCATAAATTCGAATATAGGTTGTATATTTGTTATAGACATAAATTCGAAAAGGTATGCCTTACAAAGAAAGGGAAATTAATAAGTTATACTATACGATGGGAGAGGTCACCCAAATGTTTGGTGTGAACGCTTCCCAGATTCGTTTTTATGAACGCGAATTTGATATTCTTCAACCGAAAAAAAATAAGAAAGGGAATCGACTCTTTACACAAGATGACATTGCTAACCTGAAAATCATTTTCAATCTTGTTAAGGATAAAGGCTTCACACTCCAAGGCGCGAGAGACTATCTGAGAAGCAATAAGTCGGAAGCAAAAGAAAATCAACGTGTTATTGATTCCCTGGAACGACTGAAATCTTTCTTGTTAGAAGTGCGGGATAGTTTATGATTTAGCCAGGAACTCCAGTACCTTATCAACCATTTCTGTATTACCCATAATGGCGGGAACACGTTGATGTAGATCGTTTGGTTCGATTTCCAATATCCGTTGTGTGCCTGTAGAAGCCTTACCGCCTGCCTGTTCAATGATGAAGGCAATGGGGTTACATTCATACATCAGCCGCAGTTTACCAAGAGGCTGCGATGCCGTCTGTGGATAGATAAATATTCCCCCTAATAAGAGATTTCGATGCACATCTGCAACCATTGAGCCGATATAACGTGAAGTATATGGTCTGTTAGTTTCTGTGTTTTCCTCTTGACAGTATTTGATATAATTCTTAATGCCCTGAGGGAATTTCAAATAATTCCCTTCGTTAATAGAATATATAAATCCGCTCTGGGGTATTTTCATATCGGGATGTGAAAGGCAGAACTCGCCTATGGAAGGATCCAGTGTAAAACCGTTCACGCCTTTTCCTGTTGTGTAGACTAACATGGTTGAAGATCCGTAAATGATATAGCCGGCAGCAACTTGTTCGAGACCGGATTGTAACAGATCTCCATGTGTCAATGGCTCGCCGACAGCACTTTTTCGCCTATATATTGAAAAGATAGTGCCCACAGATACATTCACTTCTATATTAGAGCTACCATCTAGTGGGTCTATACAAATAATGTATTTCGCATTTTTTGAAATACCGGTATCTGTCAATTCTACTCCATCTTCTTGTTCTTCAGAAGCGACAAAACAACATTCACCTCCGCTTTTTAAAGCTTTAATGAATTGCTCATCGGCATAAACATCTAGTTTTTTCTGTTTTTCACCAAAGATATTGGTATCGCCAACTGTCCCTAAAATGTCGACTAGACCAGCTTTATTCACCTCGCGGTTCACAATTTTTGCTGCAATGCCGATGTCGCGTAGCAGCCTGGATAATTCACCCTTTGCATAGGGGAAATCGGCTTGTTTTTCGATGATAAACTGGCCAAGTGTTTTTAGGGGATTCATAATTTTTGTTTATATTTTGGGCAAAAGTATAAAATATATTATCGTATCCCTAATTCTATCACTTCTAGATCAAATATTTCTGCGCAATCGATTGATAAACGCATTAATGTACGAACTTTGTGCCAACCTTGTTTGCCTGCTGCTCCAGGATTCAGATGTAATAAAGCTAGTTTCGGATCGTATTGTACTTTCAGAATATGGGAATGCCCACAGATAAATAATTTTGGAGGATTGATATGTATCTCAGGCTTCACTTGTGAGGTATACCTGCCTGGATAGCCGCCAATATGAGTCATCCATACATCTACATCTTCACAGTTAAAACGTAAGTGCTCGGCACATACCTGTCTCACATCTTTTCCATCAATATTACCATATACGCCTTTAAGGGGTTTGAACGATTTTAGTTGGTTCACAAGTTCGATGTTTCCGAAATCTCCAGCGTGCCAGATTTCATCACAAGTTTCAAAATATCGAAAGACTGAATCGTCCAGATAGCTGTGCGTGTCGGATAGGAGGCCTATTTTTTTCATGTTTTAGAAAGCTAAGAAGAAGGGCTTTAACAATTGACGATATTCGTCAGAATAAATGCCTTTACCGGAATATATGACAAAATTTTGTTGCCGAATGGTATCTTGTTTATCTTTTCGTAAATGTATGATTTGACGGATGACAGCTGTGCCTTCAAATGAACGAATAGCTATTTCCTGTGTCGTATGTAAATTGTAATCCGGGGATATCCTTTTTATTTCTAAAGCTAGCTCTGTAGGTAAAATAAGCTGTAGCACACCTTCGGCCCGTAATCTGTGATAAGCGAAGTTCAGTATGTTTTTAAAAAAGTCAATATCTGTATGTTTCGCTATTTTTTTTCTTTCATTGGACGTATGCAATGAATTGGTATAAAAGGGAGGATTTGAGACAATCAGATCATAAAAACGAGTTTGGTCTATTGCCTCGAATGAGCTGTTTAATATCTTAATTCTGTTCGAAAAGATCGAATTCTGAAAATTCAATCCCGCCTGATAAGCAGCTTGTAAGTCGATTTCCACAGCATCGATATATGCGGAGGGATAACGTTGTGCCAGCATTAACGCGATTACTCCTGTACCTGTACCAATGTCCAGTATCCGGAGAGGGGCATCATGGGAAGATAATGCGCCAATCAGTACGCCATCCGTGTTGATCTTCATCGCACAATCTGCTTGCTCTATTTCAAATTGTTTAAATCGAAATGTCGAATTTGTCATGTAAGACAAAGATAAAAAAGTAGAGACGCAAACCCTTGCGTCTCTACAATAAAAAGTTGTGTTATTGAGCGGTTATGGCGTCCGCTCATAACCTTCAAAACTGTTAGCGTGAAATCTCCAGGATTTCAAATTCCAACTCGCCCGCGGGGACATTTACTTTTGCAATGTCTCCTACAGACTTTCCTAATAATCCCTGGGCGATAGGAGACTTTACCGAAATTTTTCCAGATTTAAGATCAGCCTCTGTCTCCGAAACCAGTTGATATTTCATTTCAGCACCGTTCTTTTTGTTCTTGATCCGTACGATAGACAAGGCTAATACCTTTGAAGTGTCTAACTTCGATTCGTCAATAAGGCGGGCGCTGGCCAATACATCTTCCAGCTTCGCAATCTTTGCTTCATGCAATCCCTGTGCTTCTTTAGCCGCATCATACTCCGCATTTTCTGAAAGATCTCCTTTGTCCCTTGCTTCAGCTATTGCCCGGGCAATGGAAGCTCTGCCTTCAGTTTTTAAATATTGTAGCTCCTCCTTTAGCTTTGCTAAGCCCTCTTCTGTGTAATAAGTTACTTCTGCCATAATTATCTAATTAACTTAAACCAATACTAATTTTTAACCAAAAAAGAGACAAGACCACATTCCCTGTGTTTAGGGATGCGGTCTTGTCCGTCTCTTACGAAGATAAATTAATTATTTAATATATCCAAATAATATCATTATTCTTGATTGACGAATTTATATCCCAAACCTCTAACTGTTTGCAGATACATAGGTTTGTCTGGATTGTTTTCTATTTTCTTCCTAAGGCGGACGACATGCATATCGAGCGTCCGGGTATTTACATTAGAACTATATCCCCAAACTACCTCCATAAGCTCCTCCCGCGTAATTTCACGCCCCATATTTTGTAAAAAATGAAGCAATATTCTGTTTTCTAATATTGTTAGTTCAATCTTTTTACCGTCACGTACTAATGAATGAATATTCGGGTGGTGTTCAGTATCTCCGAAAATATAAACATCTTTACTGTTCTTTGGGACAAAAAAACGTATCTTATTCTCTATCATGGCGACTAAAACGTCCATGTTAAAGGGCTTCGTAATATAATCTGTAACGCCATAGCTGTAAGCATCAATCTTATCGACGTCCTGAGATTTTGCTGTCATCATGATGATAATATTTTCATATCCTTCTTTTCGAAGACTTTCACAAACCTCAATTCCTTCTTTTCCTGGCAACATCCAGTCTAGCAAGACGATATCTGGTGTTTCATTAAGAATCAGTTTTTCAGCTTCGATACCGTTGCCGCTTTGGATAACATGATAGCCTTCAGTTTGCAATCTATGACTGACTAAGAACCTTAGATTCTCATCGTCTTCTATGACAGCAATTGTTACTTCTTTGTCCATAAATATTTATTTTACTTCTACCGGAAATATTAATGTAAATATCGTGCCTTTCCCCACTTGACTTTCAACTTTGATCTCTCCATGCATAAATTCTGTAATCTCTTTACAAAATGCTAGTCCTAATCCTATACTGCCCTGTTGATTAAATTGGTTCTTAACACGATAAAACTTCTTAAATATACTATTAAATTCTTTTTTATCTATACCTATTCCTTGGTCTTTGAAGACAATAACAAAGTTTTTCTTGGTTTGTTCTACTTTGATGTCCAATATCTTTCGGTCTACCGGGGAATATTTATAAGCATTGTCTACCAAATTCTGAAAGACGCTATTTAACAATACTGGATCGGCAAACATTTCTTGCGCGGCATTCGTGGTAAAATTTAATTTTAGGTCGGGATACTTTAACCTGGATGCGTCAATAATATGTTGACAGAATTCATTAATGTCTATATATTCACCGTTGAATCGCAGTGATTTGTTTTCTATCTGTGCAAAGGAAAGAAGCTTGTTCATTAGACTATTCAACTTATCGGCTTCCTGATCTAATATTCGTCCATACATGGCACGTTCGTCATTAGAAAGCTTGTCTGCACTCTTGATATTATTCCCTGCAATTTTGATAACACTCACCGGCGTTTTAAATTCGTGTGTCAGATTATTGATAAAGTCGTACTGTAATTGATAAAGTCTACTGTTAATCATGACATTCCGATATATCATATATACAAAACCTAATAAGATTAAGTAAATAATAATCAATCCGCTAATGACAGGGAAGAAACGCTTGTTTATATTTTTGGAAATAAAGTAGTCCGAAGAGTCAAATTGCAGTTTGAATTCTGATAATGCTCCGGGTAAAGGAAGTTCAGTCGTAAGATAGGGAGGAGCATGGTCGGTTACTGTCTGATCTACAACAGGCTTAATGCTGATGTTTTCGTACAGGTCTGGATATTTATTTGTTATTTTTAATTTTCTGGGGTCAATATCAAAGATAAACAAATCCTGATTGTAGGAAGTAGGATGAAGATCTGGTTGATTCATCAGCGCTTGATAAGCTATAAGATCTGAGGTTCTGGGAATATTTAGATAGGATACTCTCCCGGGCTGAATTCCGTAGAATACTTTATAGAAATCCAAATCGGCTAACTGTAAAGAATCCTGTGATTTATCCAGGTAGCTCACTAGCTTGAGCATCATATTATTAAAATCCTCGGAGATCTTGCCTCTATTGCTTGTTTGATTGTCGATAAGTAATTTATGTTCTCGGTTTAGAAAGTAGCGTATCTTAGACTTTACCAATATGCTTAGGTTTTTGGCTTTAAGGCCTTCTCCTATGGAGTCTTTATTGCTCAAAATGATATCGTAAAAGGTTATGTCATGAATAAAAGGATATTTCCTCAAGAATACATTGGCCATATCCAGCGCCTGTACCGAATCGATATATCCCTGATAATAGGATATTTCAGGTATTTTTTCCGTAAAGAATTCACTAAATTGTAAAATCGATTCGTCAAATATTTCAACTTTTTTATTATTGAACTCTGTCTCTACAAAATTGACAGTCATTATACGAGCCAGATAGACAACAATGCCAAAAAGAATAGTAACTAATAACGAAAATGCTATTAATAGCCCCCAATTTTTTCGATATCTCAGATCGTGATTATGCATTATTTAAGATGAGTGTCAAGAAATTGTTCTATTTCCTGATAATAAGCTATAATATTTTCTTCCTTTCGGATTCTTTTGCCTTCATCTTTATTATAAATATAACGCACTGGAACGTTATTGTTTTTTACACGTTGTACAAATTGATTTACGTCTGTTGCACTATTGTACCGATCTTTTCCTCCTTGAAAGATAAGGAGGGGAGTTCTTATTTTCTCTGCATGAAATAGAGGCGATATTGCTTTAAACAAATCAGATTCTTTATGCGGATTGCCGATTATGCGGTGATAGAGCCTGGTATAAGATTGATAATAAGGAGGGATTTCCTTGAAATAGGTAAAAAGGTTGGTATATCCCGACGACGATATAGCACACTTATACAGTGTAGGATTAAAACACGTAGCATATAATGCTGAATACCCTCCAAACCCTGTACCCATGATGGCTATTCGTTTTGAGTCTGCGATTCCCTCATTGATCAGCCAAGTCACTCCGTCGTTGATGTCACTTTGAATTTTACCACCCCACTGCTTAAAGCCAGCGGTATAAAATTCTTTACCAAATCCAACTGATCCCCTGTAATTTATTTGAAACACCAGGTATCCGCGGTTGGCTAAAAATTGGACCTCGGCATTAAAGCCCCATACATCCCGACGATTTGGCCCATCATGTACTAATACCACCACAGGATATTCAGCAGCTTTTTTATTTGGGTATGTCAGAAAGCCATGAATAAGTTTCCCATCTCTCGCGTTAAAAGCGACTTGTTTCATTGGCGAAAGGTCTTTGTCAGCCAGTGAGGGGTTTTGTGGAGATAGTTCTACAATATTGTCTTTTTTTCGGTGATAATAGTAGATGCTGCCTGGATTGGTATCGGTATATGTTTTGAATATAACAGTATTAAAAAGACTGTCGACATCTACTATGTCAATCGTGTATCCTTTAAAGTTATTTCTGATCCGTTCATAAATCTTTCTCAGGTCAGCATCGTGAATGACTGTCTTTTTCTTTTCATCAAAGACTGAGCTGTATAAGACCGATTTTTTACCAAAAGAGTATCCTTCCCAATTGATATCATTATTTGGATCTGCATACATTATTTTGATTTCATTGCCCGTATTCAAATCCAGAGTTACCAGAGCTAATTTATCTCTTCCTAAATTAGAAAGTGCATAAATTTGGCTCTTTTTGTTCTTCACAGGACCTAAATGGATTATTTTTGATGAGGAATCGGATTGAAGCACTTTCTGATAATCTTGATCTTCCTCCTCCCGGTACCATAGTGTTTCTTGTACACTGTCACTTGACATTGCCATGCGCACCTTTCCATCGAAAGAAGCGTACCAAGACATAAAACCTTCTGAATTCTGTTCTATTAACCTTGGTCCGGAACCATCCAACGGTACTCTATATAAATCAAAAACAGAAGAATCTCTTATATTCATCATAGCATAGAGGTAGCCATCAATTGATTTGGCAGGAGAAACCCATCTTAATTTAGTGTCAACAGGTTTCATAAGAAGAGAGGACGCTTCTGTATGAATATCAATGGTGTATAGCCGGATGCTATCGTCAGACGACTGGCTGTTGGAATACACCAAACTATCGTTGTTAGCCCAGAAAAAATACTGGACATTCATTTGGTTTTGGTAGGTCAACTGTTTTGAAGAGTCAGCGTCGTCTAAATCAAGGATAAAAATGTTGCGACAATGTTCGTCCAGACCAATGTAAGCGATTCTTTTGCCGTCGGGTGAAAGTTTAAAACTTGATTTGTCAGGCTTTTCGAAGAAGTCCTCTACGGGTATTCGCTGATAATCACCGATTGTGTTTTTACAGGCCCATACTAATCCTAAGAATCCAATCAGCAGTATATATGTATGTATCTTCAACCTCATCTTATTAGCCACTTTGATTCAAAGATTAAAAATTTTTAACATTTAATAACCTTTGCAACCTTATTTTTACACCTCTTCCTGGAATATCGCTCGACAGGAGCAAACTTATTTTCCTAATTTAGCGCGATGTATTTATATAATGTTTCTGTCATTGTTGAAAATCCCGTGCATGATATTTTTTTGCAATGGCTGCAAAGCGAGTGGTTTCCATCGATTCGTAGTGATGTCAAATTTCTTAAAATGCTGGATGCTCCTCATGAAGGCCATACCTATTGTATTCAGCTTATTGTGGATAACGAACATGATATCCATATTTTTAGAGATCGTCATCTTCTCGTTCTGCAGCAGTATATAGGAAGCCATTATGCAGAAAAGATATTTTTATTTGACAGTATAATGAAATATCTGTCTTAACTCAGAATTACTGCGTTGATGATTTAGCTTCTTTATGCCGGAATTTGGTGTACCATAAAATACCTACTCCCGCACCAATAAGAAAAGGCATGCTAAGTAGAAATAATATTCCGTTATTAAGACCTTTACCTTGTGTGTTTTCGCCTTTTACACTATTTTCAGCATTTAAGGAGCACATTGCACATTGTGCCGTGGAGGGCTGTGGGTCAGCTAAACAAAACGAGATAAACATCCCGAGCGTGAGTATTATTAAACGGCTAATTCTCATACTGCAAAGATACATTATAAAATCTAAATATAAGCTTGAAGATATCAAAGTAAAACGTTGAACTGTTCCCAGAAACCATCAATGGGAAGAGGAGCCTCAATTCGGGTTTCTTCATTTTTGATAGGATGTTCAAATGTAAGTGCTCTAGAATGCAGGCAGATGGTGCGCCTTAACGATCCTCTTGGATAGCCATACTTGTTGTCGCCCACTATGGGACAGCCTATGAAGCCCAATTGACACCTTATTTGATGTGTTCGCCCGGTGAGGGGATTAATCTCTAAAAGATAATACCCATTGAGATGTCCAAGAATTTCATAGCTTAATTCTGCATAGGTTCCATTTTTTATTTCCCTATTGTATGCTTTCGTTACCATTTTCTTCCGGTCACGGAGCAACCAATTCTGAAGTTTGCCGGAGGGATGTGGAGGCTTATTCTTGACGACTGCTAAATAGGTCTTTTGTACCTTTCGGTCATGAAAAAGCTTATTCATGCGATCAAGACTTTTGCTGGTCTTCGCCATCAGGATCATACCACTTACCGGACGATCGAGACGATGTATGACGCCAATAAAAGCTCCATTTGGCTTATTGTATTTTTTAGTAAGGTATTCTTTGACCATATCTTCCAGCGATAAATCACCGGATACATCCACTTGTACAATATCACCTCCCCGCTTGTTTATCGCTAGTAAATGGTTGTCTTCGTAGAGAACATCTTTATCGGAAATGCCTTTTCCCATAACCTTTATACCGAAGAAGATAATTATTGTATCGAATCTTTTGCCCTGGCAGCATCTTCTTTAGCCTTCTTTTTAAAGAATCCCCTAAATAAGAAATTACTCTGAAGGGCTTCCATATTCTGATCAAGTTTATAGGCGCTTGAATTGAGATTTTTTAAAATTTGCTTGATTTCTGCAGCTGTAGCTGGATCATTTGTCAATACTCCAATGGCATTGTTTTTATCATTCAGTCGAGCAGACGCTTGATTTAAATTCGCCATCAATAATTCCGCATTCTGTGTTATATTTTCTAACTGGGTAGTTGACTGACGCAGGCTTGTAAAAACTGTTGTGTCAGTGGTCAGATCATGTATAAAACCTTGGTCATTATTTAACTTCGTTGTCAACGTGACGACATTATTCATGACTTTATGGACATCTGCCATAATCTGGTTAAGGGAGATGGTCGTTTGTTTTAGATTGTTGGCGATAGCATCATCAGTCATCAAAGCACCCACTGTCCCTTTTCCTTCAATTATCTGCCCCGATAATAAAGCAAAATTTTTGGTAATCTCAAGGAGGTTGACCCCGTTGCTTTGTAACATATCCAACATTTGGTCCATTCCCCCGCTAGGGCCGGATTTAATGACGTCTTTGTCTTCGATAGATGGGAATGTAGCAGTTCCACCTACCAGGCTAATGATGGCATTTCCAATCAGACCGTCCGAGCCAAGTGTTGCAATGACATCTTTACGGATAAATTCACTGGATTTTTCTTCTATACTCATGACGACACGCACATCAGCGACATCTTCAAAAGCTATTTCCTTGATAATACCTACCTTGACACCGGAGAACCATACATTATTACCGACTTTAAGGCCCTTTACGTCCTTAAAGTACGTTGTCACCAATAAGTTCTTACTGAACTTATTCTGTTGTGTCCCTAATACTAAGATCCCGGCAACTAAAATAATTAAACCTATTAATACAAAAAGTCCAACGATAATGGAGCGTTTATTTTCCTTTGTATTCATTGTATATTATACTATAAAATTATAATCGTAAAACGGTTTGACGCGATCGTCATCCGTATCAAATATTTGTTCAAATGTACCTTGTCGCTCAAATTTGCCATCCAGGAGCATGACCATACGATCGCCTACCATTTTTGCACAGGCAAGATCATGGGTAATGATAATGGAAGAAGTCTTATATCGTTCTTGTACCTCGTTTATCAGGCCATTAATGTCCAGGCACGTAATAGGGTCCAGGCCTGCAGTAGGTTCATCATATAACATAATGTCTGGTCTTAATATAAGTGTCCGTGCGATACCTATACGCTTCCTTTGCCCGCCTGATAGTTCAGATGGCATCTGATTGATAGCATGCAATAAACCCACACCGTCCAATACATCTTCTACCTCTTTATTTATTTCAGATCGGGTCAGATTTCGTTTGTTTCGTACTAATGGGAACTCTAAGTTTTCCCTGACCGTCATACTATCGTATAACGCACTGTTTTGGAAAGAAAAGCCAATACGCTGACGCAATAGGCGAAGCTGTCTTTCATTGAGTTCGTTGACGACTTCCCCTAGGACGTCAATATTTCCCTCATCCGGCTTTAACAGACCGGCAATAAGCTTTATCAGTACGGATTTTCCTGTTCCGGAACGACCTAATACGACAAGGTTCTCTCCATCATATAATCTCAGATTTACATGGCGTAATACATGTAGAGCGCCAAAGGATTTGCTAACATTATCTACGTCGATAACACAGCGTTCATAATTAATATTAATTTGACCCTTTTCCACTTTCTCCGACTATATTAAGGACAAAACCTGAACAATTAATAACTCCTCGATAAAAACGATAAACATAGATGCTACGACGGCACTATTTGCGGCTTTTCCAACTCCCTCTGTACCTTTTGAAGAGTAATAACCGACATAAGTACTAACAAAGCCTATCGTAAAACCGAATACAACTGCGCGCAATACCATAGCGAACACGTCTATCATTTTTATCGCTTCAAACACTTGTGTGAAAAAGCTCAATAAGCTCAGCTGATCTTTGGAGATAATACTTAAATATCCGCCAAGCAAACCAATGCCACCGACATAGAAACACAACACAGGTATCATGACGGTTGTAGCAATGATACGACTTACAATTAAAAATTTGTAAGGATTGGTTCCCGAGACTTCCATAGCATCTATTTGCTCCGTAACGTTCATGGAGCTTAATTCAGCACCTATCTGGGAACCTACTTTTCCCGAGGCAATTAAGGCTGTCACTAGAGGTGCTAAAGCACGGACGATAGCAATGGAAATCAGGTTAGGTAACCATGAACTAGCTCCGAATTCTTCTAAGGACGGCCTGGATTGTTTCGTGAAGACAAAGCCTACGATAAAACCAGTCAAACTAATGAGCGGGAAAGATTTCCAACCTACTTCATAGCACTGTCTTATAATTTCTTTGAACTCGTAGGGAGGACTCACCAGCTCACGTAAAAAACGTAAAAAAAAGCGATGGATGTTTGCGAACTCCAGTAATAAGCTTGTAATTTTTCTCCCCATTAATGATTCTTTTCAAGTATCGTTGTTGGTATCATCTCGAATAAACCTTGACAAAGGTACAAATTTTTAATTTTTCCTTATTCCACGCGAACTATATCCGGTATTATAATATTAATTCGTTACAAAATGTTTTCGAGAATCGATTTAAATAGGAATAGCGGGTTTTTTAAGCCCGCTATTCCTCGCTGTATAGCTTTACAGACTTCTGTTTTTTATAAATGGATGACCTCGCCGTAAGCGTCAGCAGCAGCTTCCATAATAGCTTCGCTCATCGTAGGGTGGGGGTGTATCGATTTGATGATCTCATGACCCGTTGTTTCGAGCTTACGTGCTACGACGGCCTCAGCAATCATTTCTGTAACGTTGAAACCAATCATATGAGCACCTAAGAACTCCCCATATTTTGCATCAAAGATAACCTTTACAAAGCCATCCTTAGCTCCGGCAGCAGAAGCCTTACCTGACGCTGAGAATGGAAATTTTCCAACTTTAATTTCATAACCTGCTTCGCGAGCCGCTTTTTCTGTATAACCTACAGAAGCAACTTCAGGCGAACAATATGTACATCCCGGAATATTATTGTAATCAATAGGTTCTACATGCAGACCTTTTATTTTCTCTACACAGGTAATAGCCTCCGCAGAAGCGACGTGAGCTAATGCTTGTCCTTTTACGATGTCACCGATAGCATAGACACCCTCTATATTTGTTTTATAAAAATCGTCGACAACGACACGACCTTTTTCTGTTTTGACGCCGACTTCTTCAAGGCCTAAATTTTCAATGTTTGGCGTAATACCTACTGCTGAAAGGACAACTTCCGCTTCAATAATTTCCGTACCTTTTGCCGTTTTAATACTTACTTTTGAGAGAGTAGATTGTGTGTCTACCGATTGTACTTCCGATTTGGTTAAGATGTCAATTCCTGCTTTTTTGAGCGATTTCTCTAATTGTTTGGAAACCTCTTCATCTTCAACAGGTACTATCCGATCCATGAACTCCACAATAGTGACCTTAGTCCCCATTGCATTATAGAAATACGCAAACTCAACACCTATCGCTCCCGACCCGACGACGACAAGAGATTTGGGTTGTTTCGGAAGATTCATCGCTTGACGATAGCCAATGATTTTCTTCCCGTCTTGTGGCAAGTTTGGCAATTCTCTTGAGCGAGCACCGGTAGCCAAGATAGTGTGTTTAGCGGTATATTCCTTAACGCTGCCGTCACCGCCTTTGACGTCTATCTTCCCACCTTTTTTTATTTTCGCGGTTCCCATGATGACATCGATTTTATTCTTTTTCATCAGGAATTGGATTCCTTTGCTCATACCGTCTGCTACACCACGACTCCGTTTTACAACAGCACCAAAGTCCGCTTCACCACCTTGTACTTTGATGCCATATTCCTCAGCATGATTTAAATATTCAAATACTTGCGCACTTTTCAGTAATGCTTTAGTAGGAATACACCCCCAGTTCAGGCATATTCCGCCTAAAGCTTCGCGCTCCACAATGGCAGTTTTGAAGCCTAATTGAGCCGCCCGAATAGCTGCAACATAACCACCTGGGCCACTTCCAATCACGATGATGTCGTAGTTCATATATTTTCGATATTTATTTTTAAATAATTCACAGCCAAAAATACATTTTTTTTTTGGTAGGTCGAATTCAAAAGGAGGTAAAGTGATGAATTGTCTGCCACGCTGTGGATAAATGAGAGATGATGTCGGAAGCGATAAGGCTTTTAGGATGTGTATCTTGTGTGGCCAAGTCTCCAGCTAAGCCATGAATAAACACGCCCATAATGGCAGCCTGTTCTTCTGTTAGACCTTGTGCTAACAGGGACGCAAGTATACCCGTAAGTACATCGCCACTACCTGCTGTAGCCATTCCCCAGTTGCCTGTAGAGTTGAAATATACCCGATTGTCAGGACAAACAATAATCGTATGTGCTCCCTTAATCAATACGATTATTTTGTATTTCCTTGAAAAGCACCTAGTCTTGTGAAGTTTGTCAAAGTCATTTTCCCAGGTGCCAATGAGTCGTTCGAGCTCTTTAGAGTGAGGGGTAAGTATACTATAAGGTGGAATAGAGGAAAGTAACTGTGGTTTTAGAGAAAGAATATTCAATGCATCGGCATCAAAAACTAAACAAGGTGCATTCTCCTTTTGTCTCACTGTATGCAATAATGTATGTAATGCATTTTGACTTTCTTCGGATGTCCCCATACCCATACCAACACCGATGGCATTGAAAGCAGACAGGTTGCTAGGAAACGTGGATAATGTTTGATCCTGAGGGTCGGTCAGTACCATGGCTTCTGGAAATGAATTTTGAAGTATCGAATAACCACATTCGGGAACATAGGAAGTTACTAGCCCACAACCTGTACGCAGTGCTGCGCGGCTGCTTAAAATGATAGCCCCCATTTTTCCATAGCTGCCGCCCGCAATTAGAGCATGTCCAAAGATACCTTTGTGCACATATTTGTTATGTTCCGGGATAAATGCGCTTATGTCTTCGATTTCGAGATAATTGAAGTCTGAAGAGATACCTTCTATAGCATCATCGTCCAATTGAATATCCAGAATACGAAGTTTGCCAACAAAAGTGGCACTTGCAGGTAGTAATAGTGCTATTTTTGGACATTGAAATGTATAAGTAATATCTGCTTTTACAATGGGATGCCGCTGGTCTGTATGTTGATCAGCCAATAATCCAGAGGGTAGATCAACTGAAACAACCGTATGAGGACTATTATTAATTTGCAGGATGAATGCTTGCCATGATGTATCTAAGGGTCTTGATAAACCATAACCGAACAGGCAATCAATAATGATGGCGTCGGCAGATACTTGAAGTAAAGTAGACCGATCAAATTTAGTAATATTCACCGGCAGTGATGCGAGTTGGTCTTGATTGATTTGGTTGTCTTGTGAATAGCTATCATTCGTTGACAAAAAGACTTCTACCTGAAAACCGGCTATATATAATAGTCGAGCTAAAGCTAATCCATCACCACCATTGTTGCCTGCCCCACAGAAGATAGAAAAAAAACCATGGAAGTCACCGAAGTCGTTGATCAGCTGGTGAAATAGTACAGTCGATGCCCTTTCCATCAGCTCCCATGACGAGATATGCTGATTTGCAATAGTGGCGATATCAGCTTGTTTGATCTGAGCTGCCGATAAAATTTTCATGTGAGCTCTTTTAAAACAAATCTAATAAAAAAATCCCGGAGCGGGGAGCTCCGAGATTTTCTAACTAACCAATTATTAACCTAAATTATGAATTACCTATATAACGCAATAATTGGACAGATTAGTGTTTCTATATTTTGATGTAATAATTATTTTACAATTCCATGTACTAACGGGCTTAATTCGAGAGACAGGGCAAATAAAAAAGGCACTCCGTAGAGTGCCTTTTTTATCAGTTGCCTTCAAGGATTATTTTTTACCTTCGTTCTTTTTCGATGTAACTTCGTTACGAATTTCTTGGGCTAAAGTTTTGATTTCCTGTAAACTTTTACGCACGCGAGTTCCTGCCGCAGAGTTACCATTGTTGAAGAATTTTTCTGCATCTGCTTCGATTGAAGCTACTAGTTCTTTTAATTTAGTGTAGTTTTTCATTTTATAATTATAATTTAGTTTCTCAAATTATTTCTCTAAGATGTAATAAATATACAAAACGAACAAATATAAAAATAATAAAATCGCATTTTTTTATAAAAAAATGCGATTTTATAGCGATCGTTCGACAATCGAGAGTTCGTTTATGATATTTTTGGCCTCTGCAAACTTATCAATG
>JBEBVG010000055.1:0-18636 GCA_040392845.1 Sphingobacterium sp.
TAAAAGATGAATTCCTTGCTGAAGATATATTTCAAGAAACCTTTATTAAAGTAATTAATACTCTAAAACTTGGTCGGTATAACGATGAAGGAAAGTTTTTACCATGGGTTATCCGTATTGCCAATAATATGGTTATTGATCATTTTCGTCGGGAGAAGAGGAGCCCCACCGTTGTTGATAGCGAAGGATATGATATATTTGAGTTGTTAGATTTTGCAGAGGAGGCTACCGATGATAAGATGGTAAAAAAACAACAAGACGTTGACCTTAAGAAAATTATACAAATGTTGCCCGACGACCAGAAAGAGGTTTTAATTATGCGCCATTTTTGCAATATGAGTTTCAAGGAGATTGCAGAGGTAATGGATGTTAGTATTAATACCGCTTTGGGAAGAATGCGGTATGCATTGGCCAATCTTCGTAAAATGATAGAAGAGCATAATATCGCTTTTCAAATAAGCTAATTCCTATTTTTAGATTTCTCTATTTTCTAAACTTCCTTAACAAAAAATAATAAAAGACTTTTTTGTCTTTTATTATTTTTTGTCGTTACTTTGTCCTATTATCACAATGGGGCAATAAAATTACAACCGAACATAATTATATGAAAAAAACGTTCATGTTAAAATCTGTGTGCACGGCCTTAGCGTTTTTGAAAACAGCTGCTTTACCGGCGGTAGAACGTACCACTCCTTATAGTTATCAGCTAAAAGGCATTGATCTTTTTCTATGGATAGCTTTACTTCTTATAGCTATTTTGTTGATCGCTGTGCTCTTATTGGGGGAGAAAATAGGTAGTATTTCTAATCTTCAAAAAAAGGAAAATACAGTAAAAAATGAAGATAAGTTGCGAATATATCTAAGTCGCCTGAATAGCCGTCAAATTACCCAGATACTTCATTATAAAAGAGGGCAGGAGAAAAATTTACCCACTATTATATTAGGAGCTTTGAGTTTTTCGCTGTACCTATTTCCATCAAATTTGATGGCTCAACAAGGAGATATCGTAAATAGGGATAATATCTTTACACAGGTAGGAGTAATAATTACGTTGATATTATTATCAATTCCAGTTATACTCGCGGTTTTTATCCTATTTATGAAGATAGGTAAAAGATTACATACTATAAACGATCAGACACGCAAGGAAGAAGTCGAAGAAGTGGCTGATCTTATCGATCAGGTGCCTTTAAGTGAAATAGAACAAGAGCTTGAAGAACAAAAGTCAGCTTTGGATTACCATATAGATCAAAATAGTCTTTCTGGTACTGCAAAAGCAAAAGACAATAGAGGGATTTTAAAGGTAAATTCCAATGCGGGTATACAGATTGTGTCTGTCAAGAAGAAAGCGGTACAACGGCCCAATGTAGATCCGGCATTATCCCGGATGGTGACCTGGTATCTTATCTCTGCTACATGTTGGCTTTTGTTTGGGACAACAGTAGGCGAATATGTCGGAATCAAATTTGTAGCACCCGATATCGATACCGTCAGCTGGTTGAGTTTTGGTAGACTTCGTCCGGTACATACCAATGCAGTATTTTGGGGATGGGCTTCAATAGCTATGATTGGATTAGCTTATTATGTTGTGCCTCGAGTGAGCAATACACCTATATATAACCTGAAATGGGGCTGGTATTCACTGCATTTGATAAATGCTTGTGTGCTTTTGGGTACAATATCCTTATTGGCTGGTATAAATAATGGTGGTGGCGAGTATCGTGAATATATATGGCCTATCATGCTGCTTTTTGCTATTGCATTAATCTTGACCCTTATTAATTTTTACAAGACGATAGGCAGGCGAACGACCCGGGAGATCTATATATCCAACTGGTATATTGTAGCAGCTATCATTTTCACCATTGTCATTGCATTGGTCGCCTATATACCTTTTTGGCAGCGTGGATTGGGTGAAACCATTGTACAAGGATATTATATGCATCAGGGAGTAGGGATGTGGTTCATGCTATTTACATTAGGACTTGTTTACTACTTTCTTCCACAGCAACTGAATAAACCCATCTACTCCTATAGCCTTGGTGTACTGGCATTTTGGTCGCAGATATTGTTTTATACGCTTATTGGAAGCCACCACTTTGTTTTCAGTTCGATACCTTGGTGGTTACAGACCGTTGCCATTGTGGGTAGTGCCGGTATGGCGATACCTGTTATTGCCGGTACAACAAACTTCCTGATGACATTTAAGGGTGCATGGTTTAAAATCAAAGACAGTTATACACTACCTTTCTTTCTGGTAGGTACGATCTTTTATTTTACCGGATCTCTTCAGGGAACGGCTGAAGCTTTTCGATCTACAAATCTCGTGTGGCATTTTACAGACTTTACCGTAGCACATTCCCATTTGACCATGTATGGTATCATTTGTTTTTTCTTATGGGCATGTATTTATGCCATCGTTCCTCGATTTACAGGCCAGGAAGCACCACAAATTTCCATCGGTGCTCATTTTTGGCTGGCTTTGATTGGAATGATGTTTTATACCGTGCCATTGATGTATGGAAGTACACTTAAAGGATTGATGTGGATAGAAGGTAAGCCTTTTATTGAAGGGGTGGTGGCTATGGCACCTCATTGGCTGTGGAGAGCTATTGGCGGAAGCTTGATGTGGTTATCCCATCTTTTCTTCGCCTACAATATGTATAGAATGATCTCGATACAAAAGAAAGTGGATGTACAGGAAGAGATAATAAAAAGACTCGAAGAGAAAAAAATATCCGAGTAGGGATTGTTTAATTACAGTATACAGATATGAACTTTTTTGATAATCATAGAAATTTATTTTTAACAGCGACATTATTCTTTGTTGTGCTCACGATCTTTGTAGCGGTAATACCCGCATTGCACAATCAAGTCGTCAATGCTCCACTCCCTTCTGCAGTTCCATTGTCTAAAGATGCGATCCGAGGTAAAGCTTTGTATGTATCGCATGGCTGTGTGGCCTGCCATACGCAGCAGATCCGTAATTTGGATATGGACAAGATGTGGGGAAGCCGACCTAGTATGGCGGCAGACTATGCAGATATAGGCCGGACGGATGTCTGGAGAAATACTGCTACTTTGATGGGAACTGAACGTACGGGCCCGGATTTAACAGATGTAGGGAATCGACAGCCAAGTCAAGATTGGAATTTAGTGCATCTTTTTAACCCCCGGATTGTCGTTAAGGAATCAGTGATGCCGGCATATCCTTTTTTATTTGAATTTAAACAGAACCCCGATGAAGAAGATGTCGTGGTCAATGTACCGGAACAGTATGCGCCAAAGGATGGCAGTAAGATTGTAGCGACGCCAGAGGTTTTACAATTAATTGCCTATTTACAATCACTGAAACAGGCTCCTCTTCCGGAAACGATGGTTGCTCCTGACTTTCTGTATAAACGGGAGAAAAAGAAAGCGGATGCGGCAGCGGGTGGAGGAGAAGCTTCGGAGTTGGATGGTCAAGCGTTATACGTTGCGAATTGCCAGGCTTGCCACCAGGCAGACGGAATGGGATTACCAGGTGCTTTTCCGCCACTGAAAGGAAGTCCAGTAGTGGATAAAGACGATAATCTTGAGCTGTATGTCGATATTATTATGAATGGTTATGATAGTCGACCTGAATATGGTGCTATGGCGGCTGTGGGTATGAATGCAGAGTTTACGGAGCATGAAGTAGCAGCTATCATTAATTTTGAACGTAGCAGCTGGGGCAATAATGGTAAGAAAGTAACAGCAGAAGAGATTAAACAGATTGTGGATTTCGTCAAGCTTCAAGCAAAATAATATGAGCCCGATATGATAAAAATATTCCGTTTGACAAATAAAAATAAAAACAAACAGATGAAAAAGAAATTAATACTCCTTAGCTTTGCAGTATTGGCGTTAAGTCAATCGTTTGGCTGCCCTGTTTGCGATCGTAACCAACCGAAATTACTACGCGGGTTAGTGCATGGGTCAGGTCCCGATAGTAATTGGGATTATTTTATCATTATCATAATGATTCTTATTTCGTTAGTGACCCTGTTTTATTCTATCAAATGGCTTATCAAGCCTGGTGAGAATAAGCCGGATCATATTAAAAAAATGATATTAAAATCAGAAGATTATGAGTGAAAAGAGTAAGGTCTACATTTTTATAGATGATGATAGTGTCCCTGTTGCCGAAGTTTTTTCACCAGTCACTTTCGAGTTGGATACACAAAAACTAGTAGATGGCCAGCATCACTTGAGAATTGTCAGTAAAGACCCTTCGGGTAAAGAGGGGCTTCGCGTAATACCTTTTGAGGTGAGGAACGGTCCTGCGATTGATATCGTGGGTATAAAAGAGAATACAGTTGTAGATGGTAAAATACCCATCATGATCAATGCATATGGTAAAGGAAATCAAAGTACATTTCTGATTGAGGGAAGTGAAACACCGCAAGGTATACCCTGGTGGGTATGGATACTTATTATTGGTTTTGCAGGTTGGGCATTATATTATTTGATCCGATATATGGATATAGGCATTTAGAGAAAGGGATAACATGAACAAAAAAGACATTACGTCCATAGAAGATATACAATTATTGGTAGATACATTCTATGGAAGGGTCCAGGAAGATGAGCTTATAGGCCCTATTTTCAACGAAGTTTTAGAGGGACGATGGGGAGAGCATCTAAAAAAAATGTATACATTTTGGCAGACAATTTTGCTGGAAGAACGTACTTATTTCGGTAGTCCGTTTCCACCTCACGCCTTTCTTCCCATAGGTGCTTCACACTTTGAGCGGTGGCTAGGATTATGGAAACAGACAGTAAGTGAATTTTTTGAAGGAGAGATTGCCAGGGAGGCAATTTGGCGTGGAGAAAAAATGGCTGAAATGTTTCAATATAAAATTGCTTACATTCAATCGGGCGATTCTAAGCCTTTATATTAAATTGTAGGCATAATTTTTTTGCTTATATTTGCTTTTTATCGAAGCAGAAATAAGCATGTCTACAATATTCTCTAAAATAGTATCTGGCGAAATCCCTTCCTACAAGGTAGCTGAAAGTAATGATTATTTAGCTTTTTTAGATATTAATCCGTTAACACGAGGGCATGTGCTCGTAATACCGAAGAAAGAAACAGATTATATTTTTGATATTGACGACGACGAATACATGGGAATGTGGGTCTTTGCAAAAATTGTAGCTCAGGGTATTAAAGAAGTGTTTCCTTGTCCAAAGATTGGAGTAGCCGTTGTTGGTTTGGAAGTAGCACATGCTCATATTCATTTGATACCACTCAATCACGTTCATGACATGAATTTTGAAAGACCTAAATTGTCGTTGTCCGCCGAAGAAATGAACGAGATTGCTGAAAATATTCGTGGAGCCATTGCGTTGATTACCAACGGCCATTAGGATATATATTAGTCTCGTGCGTTTAATTCAAAATATATGCAGGATTTTCTAGTCAGTTTCCAACAAATATTGGATCCCGAGTACTTACTCAGTCATGGTGGATTCTATATTGTTTGTTTGATCGTATTTGCCGAGACCGGTATGTTTTTCGGTTTTTTTCTTCCAGGAGACTATTTACTTTTTTTAGCAGGTTTGTTTTGTGCTTTAGATAAAATTGATGTCGACATTGTGACGATGTATTTTGGTATTTTATCTGCCGGTATATTAGGAAATTTTGCCGGATATTGGTTTGGGTATCGTGCCGGACCTATGCTTTTTAAACGGAAAAATTCTCTTCTTTTTAAACGGAAGTATGTCGTGATGGCAGAAGAATTTTATCAGAAATACGGTGGTACAGCATTGATTATTGGGCGGTTTGTTCCAATAATTCGTACATTTGCCCCAATATTTGCGGGCGTGGTCAAACTTAATTTCAAAAAGTTTGTCCTCTATAATATTTTTGGGGCTTTCCTTTGGGTTTCCTTGTTAACATTAACAGGTTACGCGTTAGGAGTGAAAGTTCCCGAAATTATTAATTATGTAGAATATATTATTGTGGCTTTGATTGTTATAGCATTCTTGCCAATTGGTATAGCTCTACTTAAAAGATGGATAAAAAACAAAAAGGAAAACAACAAAACAAACAACAGTATATAAATTGGTTAATGAGTAGTACACAACATCCTTGGCATGAAGTCTCTCCTGGAGAGGATTTGCCTAATTCCGTAAATGCTATTATTGAAATTCCCAAAGGCTCAAAGGCAAAATATGAAATAGATAAAGACAGTGGATTGTTAAAACTGGATCGGGTATTATTCTCATCGGTAATGTATCCTGCGAACTATGGTTTTATACCACAAACCTACTGTGATGATAAAGATCCTTTGGATATTTTGGTGCTTTGTTCTGTAGATGTATTTCCCATGAGCATGATAGAAGCTAAGGTTGTAGGAGTAATGCATATGATAGACGGTGGAGAACAGGATGATAAAATTATTGCTGTAGCAAAGAACGATATGTCAGTAAATTATATCAATGATCTATCGGAGCTACCACCTCATACGATGAAAGAGATTGTTCGTTTTTTTCAGGATTATAAGGCTTTAGAAGATAAGAATGTAACAATTGAAAATTTATATGGACGTTCTTACGCACAAAGTATTATATTAGAGAGTATAGAACTGTACAATAACGAAATCCGTAACAAATCACGTTAAATGGCTCTTGATATTTTTTGGACGATATTTTTGGTGCTGGCTAACGGTTTCTTTGTAGCTGCTGAGTTTGCTATTGTGAAGGTTAGAGCTTCCCAGATTGAGCTTCAGGCAAAATCTGGAAGCAATGTTGCAAAAATAGCAAAAAATATCACCGAACATTTGGATGGTTACCTGGCTGCAACGCAGCTTGGCATTACGTTGGCATCTTTAGCCTTAGGATGGGTAGGTGAAGCTGTTATGACGGAGATTGTATATAAGGCATTTGGTCTTTTTAATGTAGAATTAACAGGGCCGGTATCCAAGAATTTAGGTCTGGTGCTGGCTTTTAGTATCATCACTTTCCTTCATATCGTATTTGGAGAATTAGCTCCCAAATCTATTGCTATTCAAAAGCCTATTGCTACGACCATGAAGATTGCATTTCCTTTGCAGTTCTTTTATGTTATTTTTCGCCCTATTATATGGGTTTTGAATGGATTTGCTAATTTTTTATTAAGATTAATAGGTATAGAGCCACATCCTAATGAGTCTACACATTCTTCAGAGGAACTCCAATATCTTCTGGACAAAGGTAAAGAGAGCGGTGCTATTAATACTTCCGAACATGAGTTGATAAAGAATGTATTCGACTTTAATGAGCGGATTGTAAAAAACATTATGGTTCCACGTACGAAAATCGTCGCGGTGGAACTTCATGATTCAGCAGAAGAATTTATCAATACAGTGACAGAAGAAGGATATTCGCGTATCCCGATTTATGATGACAATATCGACCAGATTGTTGGTGTTGTGCATACCAAAGATATTCTTCCGTTGATTGTTAAAGGTAAAGAAGTCGTGCTGAAGAGTATTATGCGCAAGCCCTATTTTATTCCGGAAACCAAAAAGATTAATGATTTGATGACCGAATTTCAGCAAAAGCGTATCCAGATTGCTTTTGTATTGGACGAGTTCGGCGGGACTGCTGGTATGGTGACTTTGGAAGATATTGTTGAAGAGTTAGTTGGGGAGATCCAGGATGAATATGATGAAGAAACACCAGTAGTAGAGCAAATCTCGGATACTGAATTTATGGTGGATGCCGGAGCAAGTGTACATGATACCAATGGTTATTTACCTATAGAACTACCGGAAAGCTCGGATTATGATACTGTCGCAGGCTTAGTGAGCCACGTCTTTGAAAAAATACCTGATGTGGGCGAATCTGCAGAAAAATTTGGTTATGTCTTTACGATTATGCGAAAGACGCAGCAAAATATTGAATTCGTGAAATTGGATTTGGTAGAGAATGCTTTCGACGAGGACGCCGAATAGAAATATCAGTATATGCAATTGTTTTTTACGCCGACTATTGAACCACATCATACATTTTTTTTACTGGATGAAGAAGAAAGCAAACATGCTATACGTGTATTGCGACTCGGAACAGGTGATACACTCTATTTGGTAGATGGACGTGGAGGTCTCTATAAGACCGAACTTATAGATCCACATCCTAAACGTGTGGGCCTACGCGTATTGGATGTTCAGATAGATTTTGGTAGGTCTCGTTATCATTTGCATATAGCAGTAGCGCCGACCAAAAATATAGATCGTATAGAGTGGTTTTTAGAAAAGGCTACAGAAATAGGTTTGCAGGAGTTGACACCGATTATATGTGAGCATTCCGAACGTAAAGAAGTTAAAATAGGGCGGTTGGAAAAAATAGCGGTGTCGGCGATGAAACAATCACTTAAAGCTTATCTGCCTCAAATAAATCCAGCGGTGACATTTTCGAACTTCCTTTCATCGATAGCGAATGACGGAGCTTATTCCAAAGGCATTGCACATTGTGTGGAGGCGGAAAAGAAATACATTTCATCATCTTTTCCACCTACTGGCAAATATATGATCTTGATCGGCCCCGAAGGCGATTTTTCGGATAAGGAAATAGCACAGGCTTTGTCGGCAGGTTGTGTTCCTTTATCGCTTGGAGAAGCGCGTTTGCGTACAGAAACAGCTGCCTTGGCTTCCTGCCTGGAAGTCGCATTATTAAACAGATAGAGATGTTATCGTTTCCCCTAAGGAAGCAGTTCAGCATCGACAATCTGGATTTCAGCATTTCCTTTTAACGGCTCAGGATTAAATTTCATCTTGCCTCTGATTTTAATAGGATCTTCCGAGTATCGAACAGATTCTTTTTTCATAAAGATTTCAACCATTGGAGGTATTCCATTTGTGCCGCAGAACTGACATTGCGTAATGGGAAGTACGGAGAGCATAAACGTTTTATGATTCCTTCCGCTGGTTAAGGGGATGAGATAACCAGGTAATTCAACTGTTTTGTTTTCCAGGCTCTTTAATTCTGGTGGGTAATGCGGTGTATATATTTTCTTATTGTCTTTAGTTGTCACCCGATACATCATTTTGTCAATAGCTTCCCATGTCCTATTCATCATAGGAGTATGATCCGCAGTCTGTAGGTTCGGGTAATTACCTATCTGCCCATGAGACAGAAGGATTACACTTAAGGCTATAATTGTTAATATATACTTTTTCATTTTTATCGGGATGCTAATGTTTTAGAAATAGTTGTGTTATAGGCTTTGAATGCTGGGATCGCCGCGGCTAATATACCTAAGATGAAAGCCCCTGCCAGAATTCCTATTTCTTGCGGATAAATCTTGAAAACTTCAATGAAGTCGGCACTCTCACTTGTCTGTGTACTGATAAAATAAAGCATAGTGTGTCCAAATAATAGTCCTGCTATTCCTCCTAACCCTGTGATTACTATACCTTCGACAATAACGAGCGTAAAAAGTTTAGTTTTAGTAGCACCCATAGTCCGCATAATCGCCATATCATATTTTCGTTCTTTAAGTGCATTGTACAAACTGATAAACACACTAAGACCTGCAACAGACATGATTACATAAGCCAGTATAGCGAGGGAATCCAAGCCAATACCTAATAAGGAAAATATTCTGGAACTCTCAATGGCGGGAGATGCTGCTTGCATATGTGTGCTTTCATTGATTAAGCGAGGGAGAACGGCGATAGCTGCCGGAGAGCTATATTTGATTAAGAGTGCAGTGACCTCCACACCCCGATCTTGCGATAGTCCTCCACCCATGCGGTCTACAAGCCCTTCCTCTTCTTCATGATCATGATCGTGGTCGTGCTCATGCATATCTTCTAGATGTCCATGGTCATGATCATGTGCGATACCATGTACATCCCATACACTCTCCAGATTGCACAAGATCAAGTTATCTACGACACTGTGTGACCGCTCTAAAATACCGACAACAGTGAAAGGATGTTCGTCGTGGATGTGGGCATCAGCAGATAGTCCATGTGCACTATGGATGTGATCCCCTAATGCAAGGCTATGCTTACGGGCAACTTCGTAACCTAAGACAATCTCAAACGATTTATTCCAGAGCCGGCCTTGGTTGAGCCGCAATTGATAGAGAGAGAGATAAGAGGTGTCGGTACCAATGATACGATGCCCTTTGAAATTGTCCCCTAAAGAAATAGGCACAGCCATTTGAATATAAGGGTTGTCAGCTATCTTATTGGCTTCCCCCAGGTTAATATTCCCCGTGGGATTATCTACATGATACAGCGTGCTTAATATCAGTTGCAATGGACTTCCTTTCGCGCCAACCACAAGATCTATATTCTTGCTATTGTTTTCCAATTGATTTTCGAACGTATCACTACTAATGGATATGACGGCGAGAATAGCGACTCCAAATGAAGTAAGGAGGATACTTAATAATGTAGAGCCCCATTGTTGTGTAATATTTTTCCAAACCAGACTTATATTGCTCATGTTGTATTATTTAAGCGTATACGTGTTTGAGAAATGATCTTTTAATCTTTTATCATGTGTCGCAATAAGTAACGTTGCGTCGTAGTTTTGGGTTGTATCCAAAAGTAAGTCAATAACATGTGCTGTATTCCTGTCATCCAGAGCTGCGGTGGGCTCATCTGCAATAATTAAACGAGGTTTATTGATGACAGCACGTGCGATGGCAGCTCTTTGCAATTGTCCCCTACTCAACTCTTTCGGGTAATTGGAGGACTTATCTGCAATTTGGAGTTTCTCCAGCACATCATATACCTTAGACTTTTCTGCTTTACCTTTCGCTAATGACTGCGCCAACATAATATTTTCAGCCACTGTTAAGTTCTGTAATAAGTGCGCTTCTTGAAAAATGAAGCCTATATTTTGAGCACGAAATGTGTCGAGCTCGGTTTCTGTCAACTTATATATTGCTGTTCCATCAAGATAGACTTCGCCGTCTATAGGTTTGGATAGCCCCCCTAAAAGGTGTAGTAACGTTGTTTTACCTGTTCCCGAATCGCCTAAGAATAAAGTATGCTGCCCTTGGATGATGTTGACTTCATCAAAAGTAAGTTCTTGTCCATGATTCCCGTATTTGAATTTTAAGTTTTCGGTATACAATAATATTGATTTCATGAGCAGCGCATCCAATATAAAGTGATAAGTGACCTGTGCAAATTAAGCATTTTTTGACGAAAAGTAGAGGGGAGAACAATATCAATTGCGATTAACATTAAATTAAAACAGAACTAACATATAAATAATACACTGTTAATATTAGTGTAATAGTTACGTGATAATATTGCAACATAAATTTAACACAAGTATGAAGCGTATTTATCATTGTTTGCTGCTATTAGGAAACTTCTTTTTGATTTCTAATGCAGTAGCGCAATCCCTCCAGGGCATCAGGGGGAAGGTTGTGGATGTAGAGACATTTAGACCTATCATAGGAGCCAGTATTTCTATTTCGCGTATCACAAGTCCTGTAACGACTGATGAGAAAGGTGAATTTACGGTGTCCTTAAAAGAAAAGGGATCATATGAAGTTGTGAGCAAATTCGTCGGGTATGCGTCCGATACGACAATGGTCGTGTTTGGGGAACAGGAATGGAAAAATCTGAATATCGTCCTGATCGCCGAAAATTCCAGTATTGATGAAGTTGTGGTGACGCGTCGAAGAGCGCAGTTTACAGAACTGGCATTATTGGAAGAGCGGAAAAAGTCCAATTTAATGTTGGAGAAGATCGGCTCCCAGGAATTGAGCCGTAAAGGTGTAAGCGATGCGGAAGGCGCATTGACCAAGATGAGTGGTGTAACCAAATCAGCGAGTGGGGCCAATGTCTTTGTCCGTGGTCTGGGAGACCGTTACAATAGTACGACGTTAAATGGATTGGCTTTGCCTTCGGAAGATCCGTTGAATAAAAATATTTCATTAGATTTCTTTAGTACTGATATTATTCAGAGTATCGGAGTGAATAAGACGTTCAACCCGACACTGGGTGGAGATGTCGCCGGTGCGGATATAGATATTGTGTCTAAGGAACTCACGGAAGATGCGTTCATTGAAATAGGCGCATCCACAGGTATCAATACCGAAGCCATCAATGCCGACAATTTTCAAAAAATATCGGGTTCAAATTGGTTCGGGAAGTTGAAAGAATCAAAAAGTTCCATTACCAATGGAGACACTTATGCGTTTCCTAATAAATGGAATCCTATCCCTATGGAAGGCTCTCCGTTGAACTCGTCATTCTCATTGGCCGGAGGAAAGAAAGTTAGGATAGGTGAGAATAATCTGAACGTATTTTTGTCGGCTAACCTGAATTCGGATTACACATATTATGATGGTGTCGTTCGCCAGACGTTACCGGATGGTACTGTTTTCTTAGACCAAAAATCAACACTTTCACAGTACAACGTTGATAAAACGGGTATTGCAAATCTAAAGTACTCCTTTGGTAAGCATTATGTGGCATTCAATTCGTTGTATATCAATAATCAAAACCAGACATTTGAAGAGAATTATGGACTGACCAACGATCCCGATCCGAATGATAAAGGTTTGTTCAGAAGACAACATATTGTAGATAATAACTTGTTTGTGAATCAACTTTTGTCAAAACTTGTATTGAGCGATGTCTTGAATCTGGATCTTGGAATCGCGTACAACCTGGTAAAAGGAAATGAACCTGACCGTCGTACAATCAGATTAGCAGAAATATTTGATGGTAGTGGAAACAGTGATTTTTATCTATTGGCGGAGCAAAACTCAAACGAACGATATTATTCCGATTTGACAGAAAAAAATTGGTCTACAAAAGCTATCGCGACATATAATCTAGATAAGGACAATGAGTTTGATCGTAAAATCAGTTTGGGGTATAACGGCAACATGACGGACAGAGATTTTAATGCGACTTTGTATACGCATGAGATAAATGGTTCCCGTCAACTTGATCCAGACAATGTTTATAATATTGATAATGTATTTAACGATAAGGCCTTACAGTCCGGATTTTTCGATTTGAGTTCACGCTTTGGCAACTTTGAGCCGGAATGGTATAAAGGTAGGAAGCGTGTGCATTCAGCATTGCTGTTGGGCACGTACCAATTTACTGAAAAGTTTACGGCCTTGTTGGGTGTCCGGTATGATAATGTATTCCAGGAGGTCACGTACAAAACTGCTTTGAATGATTCGAAGCTGAACGGTAATAAGCCACTGGAGAAGAATTATGTATTGCCAAGCTTGAACCTAAAGTATGCATTGACCGATAAGAGCAATCTGCGAGCATCTGCGAGTATGTCTTATACCTTGCCGCAATTTATTGAGATAGCTGAGTTTTTGAATGCATTTTCGACGTATACCACACAAGGTAATCCAGATCTGAAACCTGTTCAAAATATGAATTTTGATGCCAAGTGGGAACTCTTCCCTGCTTCGGGAGAATTGATTTCTGTCGGTGTTTTTTATAAACAGCTGAACGATCCGATCGCACGTACGGAGATGAGCGGCAACGTAATGACTTACCATAATGTCGGTTCGACCGCCACCGTTGCCGGAGCCGAGCTGGAATTGAAGAAAAATATCCTCAAAACAGCAGGTGAATATGGCGATAATGTGCTCTCGGGAGGATTAAACCTGTCGTATCTATACAGTAATCAAAAACTTGAAAATATCATACCAAGGTTTACAGCAAAAGAGTCTGCATTGCAGGGTGCATCGCCGGTACTGGTCAATGCTGATGTAACTTACCTGTGGAACAGACAACACTGGAATCTGGCATCGACAGCGGTATTAAATTATTTCAGTGACCGTATTTATTCCCTTGGTGGTAATAACGCATATAGAGATATTATCGAAAAAGGAATTCCAACACTTGATTTTATTACACAGGCCAATATTCATAAAAAATGGGGTGTTAGCTTGAAGGCTCGTAACCTACTTAATCCGGAATTTCGTTTGGAAAGGGAGTCTGATTCGAATAATAATATCGTTTTGGAATCTTATAAGCGGGGCATGGACATAAGTTTAGGATTGTCTTATAAGTTTTAATGATTTGGTAATATTAAATTAATCATTTAGTTGCTTTCGTGAATTAATATTGTAATAAATAAAAAAGAGAAAAAATGAAAAGAAAATTACTTAGTATTATGACCGTTTCGGTACTGTTGTTTACTGCATGTTCGGACAAAGAAGGAGGTGGTGATGGCGTAGATAATGGAGAACCAGTTGAATTGACTGAGTTGTTGGGAAATGTCACAAGTAAAAATGCTATTGTTAAAGGTAGTTCTATCAATTTGGTGGGTGCGACAATCGTTCGTGAAGGTGCGACATTAACTATTCCTGAGGGTACGACAATCACCGCCAATGACAAAGGAGCTTATTTGTTGGTTGAGAAAGGTGCCACGATTATTGCAAAAGGTACTGCTGCTAAACCGATTAAATTTACTTCTGTAACTAAAAAATCCGGTGCTTGGGGAGGTTTGATCATCAATGGTAGAACACCACTTGCTCGTGCACAGGAATCTTCGCCGAGTAATTTTGAAACAGAAATCAACACCAATATATTCTACGGTGGTAATGATGTGAATGACAATTCCGGTGTGTTGGATTATGTGATTATTGAATACTCTGGTGCAAATATATCGGATGATAAGGAGCACAACGGTTTGACGCTTAACGGTGTGGGTAAGGGTACTAAGATCAGCAACATCTATATTAAAGATGGCGCGGATGACGGTATCGAGTTCTTCGGTGGCTCGGTTGATGTCACCAACCTGTTGGTTGTGAATTCTGAGGACGATATGTTCGATTTTACCCAAGGGTATACAGGAACCTTGAAAAATGCGTATGGTATTTGGGAAACTGCTTTCAAAACTAATGAGAAAGATCCTTGTGGTATTGAGGCGGATGGTAACCACGACGGAACTTTACCGAATGCTGTTTACCAATCAAACTTCAAGATTGAAGATATGACTATTGTTCATAAGTCGACAACAGCCGGAGCTGAAGGAACAATGGTAGATATCCTTAAAATAAGAAGAGGTGCCACAGCGACGATTACGAATTTGTCAATCAAAATGGCTTCTACAGCTTTGTTTGGCGATATTATAGATTTGGTAGATTCAAAAGGTAACGGTAATAAAGCAACAAACATAACGTATACTTTTGATCCTTCGGCATCTTACAATGCTTCAAAAATAATAAATCCTGATGGAGCTACTATCACGAAAAACGACACACAAACCGGAGCTAACACCAACGTATTTGCGTGGACAGGTTACACATTTAATTAATTATCGCTTATAAGCTGCTGTAATTTATAATTATTAGACAAAGGGAACCGTAAAGGTTCCTTTTGTTGTTTATGCCTAAATCCCTATGTTTCCTCTATAAAATAGATCTTCAAAGGCAGAGGAGAGATCGATAAACTCATTTTATATGCAGCACAATTATATTGCATATAAAAATGAATTTATCTAAGTTTGTCCTGATGGATAACTTCATTGTCTCGGCCCGTAAATACCGTCCTGTTACCTTCGATTCTGTCGTGGGGCAGCAACATGTTACCAATACACTCAAGAATGCTATCCATAACAATCAGTTGGCTCAGGCTTTTTTGTTTTGTGGTCCACGGGGCGTAGGTAAAACGACCTGTGCGCGTATTTTAGCCAAGACAATCAATTGCGAAGCTATATCATCCGGTACGGAAGCCTGCGGTACTTGCCCGAGCTGCCAGTCGTTTCAGAACGGTGCTTCATTCAGCATTCATGAGTTGGATGCGGCGTCCAATAATTCTGTTGAAGATATACGGAGCCTTATCGAGCAGGTTCGTATCCCTCCACAGTCGGGAAAATACAAAATCTATATCATCGATGAGGTACACATGCTTTCCCAGGCTGCGTTCAATGCGTTTCTGAAAACATTGGAAGAACCTCCTTCGTACGCTATTTTTATTCTGGCTACTACAGAGAAGCACAAGATCTTGCCGACTATTTTGTCCCGCTGTCAGATTTTTGACTTCAACCGCATACGAGTAGAAGATATGGCTAGCCATTTGGCAACTATTGCCGATAAAGAGGGTGTGACCTATGAGCATGATGGTCTTCACGTTATTGCCCAAAAGGCGGATGGGGGGTTGCGTGACGCACTATCGATGTTCGATCAGATTGTCAGTTTCACAAATCGTAATTTGACCTATGAAGCTGTTATTGAAAATCTGAACATTTTAGATTATGAATATTATTTTCGGTTGTTAGGTGCGGTATCGGAAGAGCGTGCCGACGACGCATTGTTAATATTTGATACGGTATTGAGTAAGGGCTTTGATGGAGGTCATTTTATGGCCGGTCTCTCCAATCATTTGCGGAATCTTCTGGTTTCCAAAGAACCCAAAACGTTGAAGTTGTTAGAGGTTGGAGAGAATATTAAGAAGCGTTATTTGGAACAGTCTTCCTCAATGAGCTCAGGGCTTCTCTTGTCTGCGCTGAATATTGCAAATCAATGTGAAATCAATTACAGGACGAGCAAGAATCAACGTCTTCAGGTAGAACTCACCTTGTTAAAGATGTGCCACTTATCCACAGCTATTAAATTGTCGCTACATCCTACGATAGCAAATGCTCCTATAGAAGGACAAAAAAAAAAACTAACTGAATCCCCGATACCTATTACGGTGGAAGAAGTTGCTGCACCTGTCTCTTTAGCAAAGGAAGTTGACCAACCGGTTAAACCGCTGTCATCACCTCCGGAAAAAAAAGAAGAAAAAACAGCCTTTACTTCCGGCAAAGGGTGGGGGCACATTAAATCGGCTGTTGCGGTACCCAACTTGAATACGGTCTTTGAAGAACAGCCCGTAACAGAAACGGTGAAGGAGGAGCTTGTCCTGGGTAACGAATACCAAGAGATTACGCAAAGTAGTTTCCTGGATAGGTGGAATACCTTCGCCGAGAAAATGAAAGCCGAAAGTAGGATTACTATTTTTACAATCATGACCGCGTCTATACCACGTCTTAATGGTTCTCTGATAGAAATCGATGTGGAGAATATGGTCCAGATGGAGCAAATAAGAGAATATAAAATAGATATCTTAAATTACCTTCGGGTAGAGTTGCGTAATTTTTCCCTGGATCTCACAGCCGTACAAGTTGAGCAAAGCCGCGCTTTGAAGCCATATACGTCGCAAGAAAAATATCAGGCTATGGCCACCAAAAATCCAGCCTTAGAGACATTAAGAAAGACATTCAATTTAGGCCTTAGCTAATTTTTACAATTTACGTTTTTACAATTTTACATGTTATAAATGCAACATTTTCAACGAAGAGATAAAGGAGAAAAACGAGAATCCAATCAAATGGTTTTCGGTATCCGGGCCGTCATAGAGGCGATAGACAGTGGAAAAGAAATAGAGTCCCTTTTCGTTCAGCGAGGACTTAGCGGAAGTTTGTTGATGGAGCTCAAAGCTTTGTTGAAAGAACATAATATTGGGTTTCAGCAGGTGCCTATCGAAAAGCTTAATCGGATTACCCGTAAAAATCATCAAGGTGTAATAGCTGTTATCTCGCCTATTATTTATCAAAATATTGAAGACTTATTACCGCTTATCTACGAAAAAGGTGAGGTACCTCTTTTATTAATGTTGGATGGTGTAACCGATGTACGCAATATGGGTGCGATTGCCCGTACAGCAGAATGTGCAGGCGTACATGCTATCATTGTGCCTCGAAAGGGTTCTGCAGAAATCAATCCGGATGCAATCAAGACATCTGCAGGAGCATTATATAAAATACCGGTATGTCGCCAGGATTCGTTGGGTAAAACAGGCCGTTTCTTGATTGATTCGGGCGTGCAATTGGTTGTTGGTACGGAAAAAACAAAAGCCTCTATTTATGACGTTGATTATAATGTGCCTACTTGTATTGTTATGGGAGCCGAAGATATAGGTGTATCCGATGATTTGATCCGCATATCGGACAAACTCGCCAGAATACCTATGTTTGGGGAAATAAAATCATTAAATGTATCTGTTTCCGCAGGGGTTATTATTTATGAGGCGATTAGGCAACGACAGATAAGTAAATAACTTCGATAAAAGAAAAAAGGTGGGTTATCAATTTAACCCACCTTTTTTCTTTAAGAGATACAGGGATTAATACCTGCTCTTTGATTCACGACGTTTACCGGAAAAGTCGCGGAAATCTTTGTTGTAGCTTCGTCCACGGTCGTTACCACCTTTACGGTCTCTGCTCCGGTTTCTTCCGTGGTCTCTATCACCACCTCCATATGAACGTCCTCCTCTGTCTGAGCGACCCTCACTGGATGATCTTTCGATACGTACCTGGCGACCATTGAAATCAACGGCCTTAAAGCCTTGGAATACCTTTTCGACATCGTGGTCTTGTACTTCGAAGAATGTGAATACGCCCTTCATATCGATCTTTCCAACCGATTTACCAGAGATGTTTGCATTGTTACAAATAAAGCCCAGCATATCGCCTCTGCTAAATTCGTCTACCGCACCGAGGTTGATGAACAAACGGGTATATCCGTTAGATGCGGAACGCTCTCTTCTGTCATGTCCTCTATCCCCTCTGTCACGATCCCCTCTGTCACGATCCCCTCTGCCGCTCTCACGAGCATCGATGTTCAGATCA
>JBEBVG010000056.1:0-18634 GCA_040392845.1 Sphingobacterium sp.
ACATAAAAAAAGCACCAATCTAGTGTGATTGATGCTTTTTTCGTAGCCCGTAGGGGAATCGAACCCCTGTTTCAAGAATGAAAATCTTGCGTCCTAACCCCTAGACGAACGGGCCCTACTGTGTTTCGGTGTGCAAATATAGAATTTCTTTTTATAACAGCAAAAACAAATTGAAAAATAAGGATAGATTTTCTCGTTTTATTCCAGACTATGAAAAAAATGGAAGAATAGCCGTCATATCGACCCTGTCGTGCGAAGCATGATAGATACAGTGGTCACCTTGCACAACAAGTATCTGGGGAGATTCATGAATGACCTGCCATTTCTCTGCAATCTTGTTTGAAAGATCACGGTGTTGGAGGAGATCTAGGTAATAGAAGGGAATGTGACTTGGAATAGCGTTTGAATCGAATTCAAGACTCCGTTTAGCCATACCACTTACCGAACACCGTGTACTGTGTTTGAAAATCACCGCTATTTCGGAGGATTCCCAAATATCATCTATTTGAGCCGTTGAATTTAAATCAATCCAATTCATCGATTATCTTATTTTAACAACCCTTTATTTTGTCCGGCTCTTTTTCTTGGTGTAGGTGCTGTATGCTGCACAGGTTGATTGAGAGCTGCAAGATGATAGTATAGCCGTGCCTATAACCAATATACTCAATAAAAGAACGACCGGACGTCTCATATTAATTTGCTTTATGGATATGTGCCATCTGTATCGCTGTGACGGCTGCCTCCTCACCTTTGTTTCCGTGTTTTCCACCGGCTCTATCTAAAGCTTGTTGGAGGTTATCTGTTGTCAGAACGCCGAAAATTACAGGTTTATTGTGTTTTATAGAAACATTTGCAATACCGTTGGCTACGGCATCACAAATAAAGTCAAAATGTCTTGTTTCTCCTTGAATGACACAGCCTAAGCATATAACGGCATCCCAGGTTTTATTGCGTAAGATCATATCCGCACCGGACACTAACTCATAACTTCCGGGGACATGAATAACCTGAATGTCATTTTCAAATACGCCATGGCGGAGTAATCCATCAATAGCTCCACTTAGGAGAGCTCCTGTGACCTGTGCATTCCATTGGGATACGACCACTGCAAACTTAAGTCCTTCTGCAGGCTGTACATTAATATGAGAAAAGTCCGATAGGTTTTTTAAGCTACTGGCCATGGTATTGTGGTATATTTTAACGTCTTATTTCCTTATCGTTTGGCTTGCACACGTCCTAGAGGACCATCAATGGTAGAAGCCTCTGTACTTTGTGGAAAATCGTTCTTTATACGCGCATAAGCTTCTTCTGCTTTGTCCAGCTCATTAAGCTGCTCATAAACCAGTCCCAGCTTTTTCAGGAACAAAGGAGTAGTATAAGAGTTTGTAGCTTTAGCAACCGCTTTTTTGTAATAGTTAGCTGCATTGTTGTAATCCTGGCTTTCAGAATAAGCATCCCCGATTAAGCCGGTTACCAATGGATCTAAGATTTCACTTCCTGTATCGCTATATTTTTTTAAATATTTGATAGCCTCCTGAAAATTTTGCTGACGCAAATAAAGACCACCTAGATAGGCATTCGCGATATTTGCAGAAGGTGTATTGGAGTACTCGTCGGCAATCTCCTTGAAACCAATGAATGGGCCATCGCCTTCAATTGCTTTATTTTGTAAAGAGTCAATCAAAGCAAATTCCTCTGCCTTATACATAGCGTCGGCAGCTTTCCCGGCACGAGGTTCTAGATAAAGCTTTTGGTATCCGATATAGAGTAAAATAAGAACAATTATTCCTCCCACGATAAAGACGATGCTCTTTTGATTATCCTGGAAAAATGCGCCTTTTTTTTCTGTTGTATTATTCGTCGCTGGCATTAGTTTATATTTAATGTAAATTACGGAACGCAAAAATACACTTTTCTATATTACTTTCCATATTTTATTCGTATAAAAAATATACAGTATCGGGTTGCGCCATTAGGTAGTTATGGCGAGCCTGGATGGTAGGTCCTGGCACCGTATTATAGAATTACACTATTTCGTTTGGATCGTTTTGCATGACCTGTTCCTGGTCTAATTGCTCGTATATGGAGTTTTGGCTTTTGAATTCGGGCACTATCGTCTTCATATGCCGCACGACATTGACAGTGTGTTGCGTTCTTAATAATACAAAAAGCTCTTCCAGCTGACGCGTGACATAACTGTAATCGTTTTCCCGAACTTTGGCCACCATTATTTTTTCATGATGCGTAGGCAGCGTATTTTCCAGATCATTGAGCAGTTCCTCGTAAAGTTTCTCGCCCGGTCGTAAGCCGGTGAATTTGATGTCGATATCCTGGTAAGGAACGTATCCTGACAACTTTATCATCTTTTCGGCCAGATCGACGATTTTGACAGATTTGCCCATGTCGAATACATAGATCTCCCCACCATTGCCCATGCACCCCGCCTCGACAACCAATTGACAGGCCTCGGGGATAGTCATAAAATATCGCGTAATTTCAGGGTGAGTAACTGTGACAGGCCCTCCTTTTTCGATCTGTTCCCGGAAACGGGGAATCACCGATCCGTTGGAGCCTAATACATTTCCAAATCGCGTCGTGATAAATTTTGTGGTATTATTACTGTAGGCTCTTGCCAGATCCGCATTCAGGGATTGTATAAATATCTCGGCAATTCGTTTGGTGGCTCCCATAATATTGGTAGGGTTCACCGCTTTATCGGTTGATACCAGGACAAACTTCTGGACGCCATATTCTACCGACAATGTAGCTACATTATATGTCCCCCAGACATTTGTCTGTACGCCTTCTATAGGATGGTTTTCCATCATGGGGACGTGCTTATAGGCGGCAGCATGATAGACTACCTGAGGTTTAAATGTCTCAAAAAGCAGTTTCATACGTTCCACATTTTTGACATCAGCGATGAAGGAATGATAGAGCTGATCTTTGAAATTGTCCTGGAGATCGAGGTGTAAGTTATGTAAAGGTGATTCCGCCTGATCACATAGCACAATCATCTTAGGGTTATATTTGCCCAGCTGTTTGGCAATTTCACTGCCAATCGAACCTGCTGCACCAGTTACCAATATTCTCTTTCCTTCAAGCTGTTCGCGGATACATTCATTGTTGATCACGATCTGCGACCGCTCCAGAAGATCTTCAATCTTGACTTTTTGGATCTGGTTTACATTTACTCCTCCATTCATAATTCTATTAATCGGAGGTAGCGTCAGGACGTGAATATTGTGTTCAAGACATTGATCAATTAACGTTGACTTTTTGTCCGGCGCAATATTATGCGAAGCAAAAATAAGTTCATCCACATCCAGTTTCCCGATCACCCTTATCAGCTCATTCGAGTTGAATATTTTGATACCGTCTATAGACTTACCGATTTTATCGTGATTGTCATCGAGATAACCTACGATAATTCTATTGGAAGTCAGGTCATGATCAAAGGTCCGCTTGACGGCTATACCGAGTTCTCCCGCCCCATATACCAGTATATTTTTCTTTGTTTTTTTTATGGTACGGGTGTATTGAAAAAAAACCTTGATAGAAGTCCGGTAGGTAATCAATACCAGAAATAAGAGCAATCCATAGACAATGATAAATTGTGTATTGATTGAAGATTGAATGTTGAAGACGACAAATACTAGTTTAGAGGTAAATAGCAGTGTCTGTGCAAAAAGCACCGTAGATAGTATGCGTATAGAGTCAACAGCACTGGTATAGCGAATAATACCGAGGTACAACCGAAAGCTGGTAAAGGAGACGGCAGTAGCGCCCAGTGTGAAGAAGAATAATGTCGCTGTGTTTTGCGTTCGGAATTCGGTAAAACTAAAATTATGGAATATTAAATATGCACATATAAAAGCTACCGTTGCAATACACATATCTAGTGCAAAAATTATCCAGCGGGGGACAATCTTTATATGGTTAATAACTTTTAGAATTTTCATGTTTTAAAAAGGTTGTTAAACAAAGTTAATATAAAAATGATAGAAATAATTAAATAGTTGTCAATACTATTCGGTAAATTTAGTGTCTCGTAACTAAACTAAAGATGAATAATATTTCAAAAGCTGCCGGAGAGGTTGTCGGAGAACCGAAAGAAGAGCGACAAGCTGTAGGAACATCCAGGAATAGTCTGGTCATTGGAATCCCTAAGGAAATTGTTTTTCAGGAGAATAGGATAGCTTTGACACCATTGTCTGTAGCCCTGTTGGTCGAGCATGGCCATCAGGTCATCATCGAAACGCAGGCAGGTGTGGCTTCGAACTTTATGGATCACCATTACAGTGAACAAGGCGCCCAGATTGTTTATGAACGGGAAGCGGTATTTAAGGCAGACATCATTATTAAAATTGCCAGTCCTACGCTTGAGGAGGTGGGTTTGATGAAGCCAAAACAGATTTTGCTATCCAGCCAACAGCCGTCACTACTGGAGAGGAGCATTCTCCAGGCGATGATGAAGAAGCAGATCACAGCATTGTCTTATGAATATCTACAGGACGAAGGTGGACATCTTACGGTTGTGCGGGCCATGAGCGAAATTGTCGGAGCCACATCCATCCTGATTGCCGCTGAATATTTGTCTAATATTTTCGATGGCAAGGGACTCATGTTGGGTGGAGTTACGGGTGTACCTCCAACAGAGATCGTTATCATTGGTGCCGGTACGGTAGGGGAATTTGCGGCGCGTACCGCTATAGCTCTGGGGGCACAGGTGAAAGTATTCGATAGTTCTGTCTATCGATTACGACGTCTACAGAATAATGTAGGCTCCAGGGTGTTTACATCGGTGATACAGCCTTTGATACTCAATAAAGCTGTACGATCGTGTGATGTCGTGATCGGTGCCCTGCGTGCGAGGAATGGCCGCTCGCCTTGCATTATTTCCGAAGAGACTGTATCTGGAATGAAACCCAATTCGGTACTGATCGATGTTTCTATTGACCAGGGTGGATGTTTTGAGACTTCAGAGATTACCTCGCATGATAATCCGGTCTTTCGGAAATATGACGTCATACACTATTGTGTGCCCAATATCGCCTCGCGGGTAGCACGTACCGCGACATATGCGATGACGAATATCTTTACACCTATATTATTACAGATAGGGGACTGTGGAGGGCTTCGTAATCTCATTTGGACGCATCAGGGTGTTCGTCACGCCGTATATCTCTTTCAGGGCAGTTTGACGAATAAGGACATTGCCGAAAAATTTGATATGTCTTTTAAAGATTTGAGTTTAATGATCGTTGCTAATCAATAATTTATTTTTATGTATAACTATATTTGTCTATTTCTTTGTATCTGTATGTCAGGAATGGTAATAAGCCAGGAAAAAATCGAACTATATCCTCAAGGGGTAATTAATCAAAAGGATGGTGTTGCACCAGGGGATAATACTCCCGAATTTTATGGATATAAGCCTGCCCGGCTGAGTTCCAACATAGCTTTTCTGATCATCCCGGGAGGAGGCTATAGTAAAGTGGCTATACAGCATGAAGGATACGATGTTGCCAAGAAGTTGCAGGACTTAGGTTATGCGTCTTTTGTGTTACGATATAGACTGCCGAAGGTAGAACAACAGAATGACAAGCGTATAGCACCAATTCAGGATGCCCAGTCTGCGCTGGCTTATATACGGGAGCATGCCAAAGAAATGGGTTTAGAAGGAATAAAGTATGTAGGTGTCATTGGTTTCTCGGCTGGGGGGCACCTGGCTTCTACATTGTCGACTCATTTTGCTACAGATTATCGGACCGGCACAAAAGCGAACACGAATTTACGCCCCGATTTCTCCGTTCTGGCATATCCTGTAATCTCTATGGATGATAAGATCACACATAAAGGAACAAAAACCAGTCTTATCGGTCCCGATTTCCTCGAGGAAGATGTGCAACGCTTTTCCAATGAACTGAATATCGGCAAAGACACTCCGCCTGCGTTCTTAATGCATGCTGCGGATGATAAAGCTGTACCTATCGAAAATAGTGAACGTTATCTGGATAAATTGAAGGCGAACGGTATTCCGACGGCTCTTTTTCGCTACGAAACAGGAGGACATGGGTTTGGGCTGAACAATAAAACCGATCACCAAAGTTGGTTTAATGCCATGTTGGTCTGGGTAAACGATTTGCCGTTAGGAAATTAAAAGGATATATATTCTTTGATAAAGACATCCACTTTAGCGTGTTTAGGAAGGGTAGATGTTGCTTCGGCGATGGCATGGACGGTGACCTCGTCGTTGCCGATAATATATTCTTTGTAGAAACCTCTAAACCGGATGTCTTTAATTTCAAAAAGAGCGCCCGGATTTTCCTGGACGGTAATCCATTCCTGATGTACAGCGATCATCGTGTCTACGGATAAATGGAATTTGCTGGCCTGAATAGGGGTGAGTGTATTGCTTTTGGCGAGCAAGAGAGCCGTATACGGGTTTGTGGGGCGAAAATAAAGTTCTTTTGGGTTTCCAAAATCGACAATACGACCACCTTTTAGGACGAGTAGGTCGTCGGCCATCCCCAATACTTCGGCAGGATCATGCGATACCAGAATAACGGTAAGACCCGTATCTTCGACTATTTTACGAATGTCCTGTTGCAACGCATCTCTGAATGCGGCGTCAACCTGGTTAAAAGGCTCATCCATCAGGAGTACCTCCGGCTCGTTGATAAGTGCGCGCGCTATGGCGACACGTTGTCGTTCGCCACCACTCAGGTCAGCGACACGGTGCTGTGCTAAATGTGCAATACGGAGTTTGTCCAGTACTTCTTGGGTCTTGCGATTTTTAAGTTCGAGGTCTGTATTCGATAGCTGCGACGCTATATTGTCCCACACTTTGGCATAGTGGTTTAAGTCGTCAAACCCTTGCGAGACCAGCTTCATGGCATCATGTCCGGGTATGAGCTTATCTTTCCTTGTTGGAACCAACCAGCCTCTGTATCTTATCTCCCCCGAATGAGGTTCTAACAAACCATAAATAAGTTTGAGCAAACTGCTCTTACCGCTGCCGGACTCACCGATGATCGCTGTTATTTTGTTTTCCGCAAGGTCAAAGTCGATATGATCGATAGCCATGGTATCTTTTACTCCCTTAAATGCTACGGCTACATTCCTTCCATGAATTAGGGATACGCCTTGAAGCTGCGTATCATTAAAACTATACGTACAGGAAACGGGAGAATTGCTCATAAAAACACAATATAATTAAAATCCCAGAGAAGCCCCAAAGACAAGATTCTGTACCCCTTTTATATCAGGACTATTTTCGAAGAGATCATTTACATAATATTTGGTGAACAGGCCGAATCTATCATACCCTATCCGAATAAATGGGCCGTACTGAAATGTTGCTAAATTGTAGTCATTTTTAAATTTTTGCTTACCGTTCTCTTTGCTTTTCAGGCGTTGTGTACCTTTTAACAATACACCTGTCGTAAGGCCAAAAGCAATTTTCGATCGGTTACCATTGGCATATTTCCGGCTCCGCCATTCAAAGGTCAATGGCACGCGTAGGTAGGTCGACGTGAGAATATTCTTTTCGTAGGCGATATCTTCCGGATCAATATCCTGATAAGACAGTGGCGACGTATTGCGATCAAACAGGATGTTTTCCTCCAGGCGGATATAATTCCATTCTACACCGGCAGAGAGAAATGTTTTGAAGTTATCGGTAAAACGAAGTCCAGCCTGCAGGACATCAAACCCAAAATTTGATGCTTTGTTGTAGGATAAAAACTTATGGTTATCCGAAAGTTGGAAAGAACCGTTGTCTATCAACCTCGAAAAGCCCCATTCGATGCGGGTAAAAGTAAGCCCTCCATAAAGTCGGGGGTAGGCTACGCTTAGGCTGTCCTCCTGTGCTGTTGCACGAAATGTGAGCAGAAGGATGATCCCGAAGGTCAGAATAGCAATATATCGTTTCATAAGCTCTACTTTTTTGTTTCGATAGTAATAATCCGTTGTTGATTTTCTGTAGCTTCCACGGCTACTTTGACGTACTGTGCCGGCAGAAGGTTGGCAATTTTTTCCGGCCATTCGACAAAACAGTAATTTCCGGAATAGAAATATTCTTCATAGCCCAGATCGTAAGCCTCTGATTCGTTTTTTAACCTGTAAAAGTCGAAATGATAAAGTGTATCGTGGTCCGAGCTATATTCATTGACAATCGAAAAGGTAGGGCTGGAAGTGTGCTCCCGGACACCAAGTGCTATACATAACGCATTGATCAATGTCGTTTTGCCTGCTCCCATATTTCCGTAAAATAAGAAAATACGTTCTTCCGGAAACGTGGAGATGATCTCATGTGCCACATCAGGCAGATCGGATAGGCTTTTTGCTACTAACGTCATAGCGCAAAAATACCTATTTCGGTCTATAAGTTGCATAAGGAATAATCATTTCTTCCAATGATATGCCTCCATGTTGGAATGTTCCGTTATAATAGTTGACGAATTGGTTGTAATTGTTCGGGTATACGAAATAGTAGTCGTCTTTGCTGAATACAAAGGTCGAACTAACGTTGATTTTTGGCAGCTGAGCGGCGTGTGGATTTTTGATAACAAAGACCTCCTTTTCATTATAGTTGAGATTGCGCCCCTGCTTATATCGTAAATTTGTATTCGTGTGACGGTCACCGATGATCTTTGAAGGTTTTTTTACACGAATGGTACCATGATCGGTCGTGACTATAACCCTTACCTGGCGTTGTGATAACCATTTAATAAGATCCAGCAAGGGAGAGTGTTCGAACCAGGATAAAGTTAGCGAACGATAGGCGGCCTCGTCATTAGCGAGTTCTCTGATCATAGCCATATCGGTACGTGCATGGGAGAGCATGTCGACAAAGTTGTATACCAGGACATTCAGATCATTCTTCATTAATCTGCTGGCATTGTCCAGTGCCTCTTTCCCCTGTTCGAGGGTAAGTATTTTGGTATAACTGTGTTTTATTTCCGGTCTGTACAGTCGTTTGATCTGATCGGTAAGAAATGCATCTTCATGTAGATTTTTTCCCCCTTCCTCATCATCGTTCTGCCACAGTGTAGGGAATCGTCTTTCCATCTCCAGCGGTGTCATCCCGCTGAAAATAGCATTCCGGGCATACTGGGTCGCCGTGGGTAGTATACTATAGTAGCAGATTTCCTCTTCCAGACGAAAATAGTCGGTAATGATGTCATTAATCTGCTTCCACTGGTCATAACGGAGATTATCGATCAGGAACAGAAAAGTCGGGTAGTCACTACTTAGGCCAGGGAATACCTTCTTTCGGAAAAGCTGATGCGAAAGAATGGGACCTGTCGTGGGGTCATTGATCCATTGAAGATAGTTGCGTTCGATATATTTGGAGAAAAGTGTATTGGCTTCCGATTTTTGCGTGGTAAGGATCTCATGCATACTTTCGTCTTCTAATTTTTCCAGGGAGAGCTCCCAATAGATCAGCTTTTTATAGGCTTCTACCCATTCTTCATGTGTAAGATTGTTGTTCATGTTCATGCCCAGGCTGCGGAATTCCTGTTGGTAAGCCATAGATGTCTTTTCACTCACCAGGCGCTTGTTCTCCGTGAATTTCTTTATGGTAAGCAGGATTTGCTTGGGATTGACCGGCTTAATGAGATAATCGTCTATTTTGGCGCCAATAGCATCTTCCATGAGATGTTCTTCCTCATTCTTTGTCACCAAAACAGTGGGTATGGAAGGATTGATAGATTTTAAGATATTGAGCGTTTCCAGTCCTGTAAGTCCAGGCATATTTTCATCCAAAAATACAATATCGAAGGGTTCACCTTTAAAAGCTTCCACCGCATCATTCCCATTGTTCACCGTCGTCACTTTGTAATTCCTTTCTTCCAGCAAGAGAATATGTGGTTTCAGGAATTCAATTTCATCATCTGCCCAAAGAACGTGCATTTTAGCCATAGTAACTATTTTAGTTGATTTTTTAAGTTATTGAATTAATAGTAAAAGGTGATTTTTTATATTTCCGTCACATAAAAATACTACTTTTAGAATAAATACTTGTTTGCTATAAAGAATACAACCGATTTTTAACATAAATTAACTGCAATGTATGTATCTTTGCGGCTAACTTAGTAAGTCCTTTATTTTTAGAATCTATCGTATGGTATAGACTGTAAGTTAGCTTAAATAGTTGCCTCTTGAACAAAAAGAAAATAATCAATGATCCTGTATACGGCTTTGTCTCAATACCGTCGGGTTTCATCTTTGATCTCATTCAACACCCTTATTTGCAGCGGCTGAGGAATATCAAGCAGGTCAGCATGACACATCTGGTCTATCCGGGAGCATTGCATACACGTTTTCAGCACGTGATCGGTGCGATGCATTTAATGCAACTCGCTATCGATACCCTGAGGACGAAAGATGTATATATCAGCAAGGAAGAGGAAGAAGCCGCTCTGGCAGCTATTTTACTGCATGATATCGGTCATGGGCCTTTTTCTCACTCTTTAGAACATACTATTATTGAAGGCGTGTCGCATGAGACGATCTCGCATCTGTTGATGGATCGGCTGAATGTAGCATTTGATGGCAAGCTCGATCTGGCCATTACAATATTCAACGACCAATATCCCCGAAAGTTTTTACATCAGCTGGTCTCCAGCCAGCTCGATACAGACCGGATGGATTATCTGAATAGGGATAGTTTTTTTACAGGAGTATCAGAAGGGGTGATTTCGTTTGACCGTATCATCAAAATGCTCAATGTTCAGGAGGGCGAATTGGTCGTGGAAGTGAAAGGGATATATTCTGTCGAGAAGTTTCTGATAGCGCGTAGGCTCATGTACTGGCAGGTTTATCTACACAAGACGGTAATCACGGCGGAACAGATGTTGATAAAAGCTTTAGCACGGGCCAAAGAGTTGAGTAATGGAGGTATGGCGCTTTTTGCTACTCCGGCCTTACATCATTTTATGGCAAATAAGATTACGGCCGAAAATTTCGAGCAGCAGTCTGTACATCTCGACTGGTTTATAAAGCTGGATGATAATGACATCCTGTCGGCACTTAAGGTCTGGATAGATCATGAAGATTTCGTCTTATCCACCTTGTGCAGGAAACTGTTGGATCGCGAACTGTTCAGAACAGAAATGCGGAATAGTAGTTTCGATGCAAACGAGATCGGAAGTATACGATCCAGGGTCAAAGATTATTTCCGTATCACGGATAGCGAAGTAGATTATTTTGTATACGATCAAATCATTCGGAATAATGCATATGATGCAGAGAAAGATCCGATCAGGGTGGTGAACAACAAGGGTGAGCTGGTCGATATTGCGGAGGCATCCGACCTTTCGAACCTGGAAGCTTTGGCTAAGAGTGTAGAAAAATATGCAGTCACGTATCCGAAAGAGATCGGTGTGATTTAAAAAGAGATAGTAAAAAATAATTTTTTATTTAGAAAAAGATACATTTGTAAATTGATGCAATTTTCAGCAGAACAGATAGCAGCTTTATTAAATGGCAGGATTGAGGGAGATCCTCATACTGTCGTGACCCAATTGTCAAAAATTGAGGAGGGAATAGCAGGTAGCCTTTCTTTTGTGTCTAATCCGAAATATGAGCATTATCTTTATTCTACGCTTTCGAGTATTGTCATTGTAGACAAAACATTGCATTTGCAAAATCCTGTACAGGCAACATTAATCCGGGTAGACGACCCATATCTGGCATTTACACAGCTGCTGAAGGCTTATTATGGTTTCAAAACGGAGCGTGAGGGCAGAGAGGGTGATCATTTTATCCACGAGACAGCACAGATCGGCGAAGGTGGATATATAGGTGCATTTGCCTATGTGGGCAAAAATGTAAAGATCGGCAATAATGTGAAGATTTACCCCCATGTATATATTGGTGATAATGTAGTCGTAGGAGATAATACGACCTTATACCCCAACGTGACCTTGTATTACGACAGTGTCGTGGGACAGGGGGTCACCATACATGCCGGTGCCGTGATAGGAGGGGATGGATTTGGATTTGCTCCTCAAAAAGACGGTACATATGATAAAATCCCTCAAATTGGAAATGTCATTATTGAGGATGATGTGGAAATTGGAGCTAACACCGTTATAGATCGGGCGACGATGGGATCCACCGTCATCCGGCAGGGAGTAAAGCTCGATAATCTTATCCAGATTGCCCACAATGTAGAGATTGGTGAACATAGCGTCATCGCCGCGCAGACGGGCGTATCGGGCAGCACGAAAATAGGTAAGCACGTTGTACTAGGCGGACAAGTGGGAATTGTGGGCCATGTCAATATCGCTGATGGTAGCCAGATACAGGCACAATCGGGTGTAAATCGAAGCATTCTTGTCAAAAATGCAAAATGGAGTGGAGCGCCATTTGCACCTTATATCAGTGAAATGAGATCACAGGTCATATATACGAAGCTTCCGGATTTGGAAAGAAGGATTTTAGCATTGGAGAAAAAGTTAAAGAGTCAGAAATAAACTGTTATAAATTTTAATATCAGGTATGGAAGAAATGAATGCCAAACAACGGACAATAAAGTCGGAAATTTCGATTTCGGGAATAGGATTACATACGGGGAGATCGGTGACCTTGACGATGAAGCCTGCACCTGAAAATCATTGGTTTAAATTTCGACGGGTTGATTTGGATGGACAGCCGACGGTAGCTGTGGATGCCGACAATGTGTCGGATACCTCCCGGGGAACTACCATCTCGGAAAACGGAGCTTCCGTAAGTACGATAGAACACCTAATGGCAGCTTTAGTAGGACTGGAGGTAGATAATGTGCTGATCGATATTGACGGGCCAGAAGTGCCTATTCTTGACGGTAGTTCGGCACCTTTTGTCGATAAGTTGTTAGAAGTAGGGTTTGCAGAGCAGGAAGCGGAGCGGGATTTTTACGAAATTAAGGAGAATATCCATTATGTCGAGGCAGACCGTAAAGTTGAGATTGTGGCTATGCCGCTGGATGGCTACAGGCTAACATGTATGATCGATTTTAATTCTCCCGTATTGGGCAGCCAACATGCTTCTATTAGTAAAATCGATGAATTCAGGAAAGATATTTCATCCTCACGGACATTTTGCTTTTTGCATGAGCTGGAGGCACTTGTGAAAAATAATTTAATCAAAGGTGGCGATTTATCGAATGCTATCGTTATAGTGGACAAAGAGGTGAGCAAGGGCGAGCTTGATAAGTTAAAGAGTTTGTTTAATAAGGAGGTTACGGTGGCAGATGAAGGCATTTTGGATAATATTCAATTAAGATATCAAAATGAACCTGCAAGGCATAAACTGCTGGATATGATAGGTGATCTGGCGTTGGTCGGCCGTCCTTTAAAGGGTCATATTATGGCTGCCCGGCCGGGGCATGCCGCTAACGTGGCTTTTGCGAAGCGTATCAAGAATCAAATCAAGCGGGATAAAGGCAAGAAGAAAATCAATACTTACGACATTCATGCTACACCTGTCTATGACACCGTGCAGATCATGAATATCCTGCCCCACCGCCAACCTTTTTTAATGGTCGACAAAATATTGGAGCTTTCGGAGACTCACGTTGTGGGCTTGAAGAATGTGACGATGAATGAAGATCTGTTTATGGGGCATTTCCCCGGGGCTCCGGTTTTTCCGGGAGTGCTGCAGATTGAGGCGATGGCACAGACAGGAGGTATCCTGGTATTAAATACCGTTCCTGACCCCGAAAACTGGCTGACCTTGTTTTTAAAGATCGAAAATGCACGATTTAAGAATCAAGTTCATCCGGGAGATACTGTCATTTTCAGTTGTGAGTTGCTGGAACCTATACGCCGCGGTATCGCTCGTATGAAAGGAGTAGGTATGGTCGGAGAAAAGATCGTCAGCGAAGCTGAATTAATGGCTCAAATTGTGAAAGTAAAATAAATAATAGATGATACAACCGTTGTCATACATCCACCCAGAAGCCTCAATAGCTCCGAATGTGGTCATTGAACCCTTTAGCACCATACACAAAGATGTGGTCATAGGAGAGGGTACATGGGTGGGCCCTAATGTCACCATTATGGATGGCGCCCGGATAGGCAAAAATTGCAAGATATTTCCGGGGGCTGTTATTTCTGGGGAACCGCAGGACTTGAAGTTCGAAGGAGAAGTGACTACAGTAGAGATTGGTGATAACACCACGATACGTGAATGTGTAACCATCAACAGGGGAACAAAGGACCGCTATAAAACAGTGGTCGGAAAAAATTGCTTGATCCAGGCTTACAGTCATATCGCGCATGATTGTCTGATCGGTGATAACTGTATTTTTTCGAATTCCAGCACGTTGGCAGGACATATCACCGTAGGTGACTATGTCGTATTAGCCGGCCTGGTTGCTGTGCATCAGTTCTGTAAGATTGGTTCTCATGCCTTTGTGACCGGAGGTACTTTGGTGCGGAAGGATGTTCCGCCTTTTATCAAAGCCGCCCGCGAACCCATTTCTTACGCAGGAGTCAATTCTGTAGGTCTCCGACGCCGAGGGTTTTCTCCCGAACAGATTGCGGAGATACAGAATATCTATCGTGTGCTTTTTGTGCAGAATAGAAATCTAAGCAAGGCTTTAGATCTCGTTGAAGCAGAATTTGCAGCTACAGAACTCCGTGATGAAATTTTGATGTTCGTGCGCAGTTCTGACCGAGGCGTGGTAAGAGGGTTTAACCAAGGAAAAATAAGTGTTTAAGACTAACAACGATTGCTTATTGAATATAACTTTACACAACTTAGGTAGAAGGTTTGATCAACAATGGATCTTCCGAAACATCGATTATACCTTCTCCACTTCTAAAAAATATGCTATCCTCGGACCCAACGGGTCCGGCAAGTCCACCTTGCTCAAAACGATTGCAGGACAGCTGTCTGCCAGTGCGGGGCGTGTTGGGTATCTCTCTGCTGGTCGTGAGATTCATGTGGACGATATCTATCAGCATCTCGTCTTTGCCGCCCCTTATGTAGAGCTGATTGAAGAGTTTACCTTGAGGGAGATGATAGACTTTCATTTTAAGTTCAAACCCCTTCTGAAAGGCTTCGACAAAGCGGCGGTTATTTCTTATCTGGCGATGGAAAGTGCTTCATACAAACAAATCAGGTATTTTTCTTCGGGCATGAAGCAGCGTTTAAAGCTCGCTTTATCTTGTTTTTCGGCATCTGAGATCTTATTGCTGGATGAGCCGACAAGTAACCTTGACGAAGAAGGCGACAGATGGTACCTTGATTTGATCAATCTCACCTGTGGAGAAGACCGGCTGCTCATTATCGGCTCGAATCAAAAAAAGGAATATGATTTTTGTGATGAGTTTATTCGTGTGATGGATTATAAGTAGTTTTTTCTTTACTTTTTTCTCTCAAAAAAGTAACAAAAAAGTCGCTGCTTAAAAATTTTGGCTGTATGGGTAGTGCTTCCCACTGCTATTGCCAAAACTTTTGAGGCAGCATTTATAGCGCTTGTGCGGATTCTGCTTTTTTCTCAAATGTCGTTACTGCTAGGATTACACAGTGACATAGTTACACAGTTACAATAAAATTGCCGTTGTAACCCCTGTAACTATATAACTTCGTAATCCTGTAACCTAAAAACTTGATAAAATCGGATTACTGATAACTGACCACTAACACTTCGTTAACCACTAATTTTTAATTCACAGGAGTTTTTTTATTTTTGTACAAAGAAAAAATAGAACAGACAATGGCAAAAGCTTCAGAAGTAAAAACAGGAAACGTACTTCGTTTTAATGGTGAGTTAGTAACTGTAGAAGAGTTTATCCACCGTACTCCGGGTAACTTACGTGCATTTTACCAAGCGAAAATGCGAAATGTAAAGACCGGTAAGTTGGTAGAGTATCGTTTTCGTGTAGATGAAGCTGTAGAGATTGCACGGGTAGAAACCAATGATTATCAATATCTTTACGAGGATGGTGAATTCTTTGTTGTCATGGATAACAATACCTATGAACAATTTAACATTCCGAAATTTTTATTCGGTAATACGGCACGATTCTTGAAAGAAGGAATGAACGTAATTGTTGCTTTTGAGAGTGATGAGCCGATTATAGCACAGGCGCCGGCTTCGGTAGAGTTGGAAATTACGTATACAGAACCTGCAGTAAAAGGGGATACTTCTACGAGTGCTTTGAAGAATGCAACAGTAGAAACAGGAGTAGAAATTAAAGTACCTCTGTTTATTAATCAGGGAGATAAAGTGAAGATAGATACACGCACGGGCGATTATGTCGAACGGGTAAAATAAAGAAATAGGTTTAGGTTGATTATTCGGTCTTGTAAGCGCTCTGCTTCAAGGCCGTTTTTTATTATATACCCTTTTATTACATTTATAGTATGACTAAGGAAGAACTTCGCAAACTATATAAACAAAAGCGGGTAGCATTATTCCGGGCAGAATGTCAAATGATGGACCAGCGGATATTTGAGCATTTGCTGGCATTGGATTGGAATAATTGCCGATATCTACATGTATACTTACCCTTCGGTAAATTCAATGAGCCCGACACATCGCTGTTGATTGAATGGATAAGAACAAACTATCCTCATATTCGCCTTGCTCTTTCGCGATCAGATATCGAACAGGGTACAATGACCAATTATCTTTGGGATGAGCATACCGAGCTTGTAATGAATAAATGGGGAATACTGGAACCAGTTGCAGGCGAACTCGTAGATGAACAGCTGATTGAGGTTGTACTGGTACCTTTACTCGTTGCGGATACACAAGGACATCGTGTAGGGTATGGAAAAGGATTTTATGATCGGTTTCTGGCGAAATGTAGACCGGACGTTCGGACGGTAGGCTTGAGTTATTTTGGACTTGTGGAAAAGATTGAGGATGTAGGACCTTGGGATGTACCACTAAAATATTGCATTAACCCAGACGGCATACATTGTTTCGGAAAATAAAAAATGGCCGGAATCTCTCCCGGCCACTCTCACTTGATTGTTTTTCTTTTTCTATATGTACCTTATTCTGCGTGTACAACATTCTTTTTTCCCGCTTTATGACCCGCTATCGCATAATAGAGGATGAACAGGTAACAAGGTAATGCAATCCAATAGGCCGAGTGAGAACCTACGGAATGTGCAATTTGTCCATAAAGTAATGGAATAACCGCACCACCGGCGATACCCATGACGAGCAATCCTGACGCTGCACTTGTGAATTTACCCACTCCTTTTAAAGCCAATGGCCATATTGCCGGCCATATTAGTGAGTTAGCAAGTCCTAACAGGGCCACAAAATAAAGCGACGTCATACCGCTGGTATAGACAATTCCTATCGTAAATATAATTCCTAAGATCGCACAAAGCTTTAAAGCTGTTTCTTGAGTGATGAATTTTGGAATAGAAATAATACCTATGATATATCCAACCACCATAGCTACCATCGTAAATCCTGTAAAGAATTTCGCATCTTCCAGGCCGATACCTTGCGACACACCATAAGCGATGATGGTGTCTCCAGCCAATACCTCAACACCCACATAAAGAAATAAGGTAACGAAGCCAAGAATGACATGAGGGAAATTCCAGATCGTTTTTTTCTCCTCGGAGATCGTATGATGGTCAGCAGTTTCCTCTTCATCTCCTTTGACTTCCGGTAGATTTGCACGGGAAATCCATATAGCCAGTATAACCAAAACCACGACAATGCCTATATAGGGATTAACTACCTGCAAAGCTACCTGATCCAAAGCAGCAGCATATTCGGTAGCAGACATCGATTCGACCTGTTTTGCAATTTTGTCTGCTTCGCCTAAATTTAAGAACATACCTAGGATAATAGGTGCTGCGGCTCCGGCAAACTTGTTACAGATACCCATGATACTGATCCGGCGGGCAGCAGTCTCAACAGGCCCGATAATCGTGATATAGGGATTTGATGCCGTCTGAAGGATAGCAAGACCACCACCCATGGTAAATAGACCTAGAAGAAACAGGATATATGTTCTGGAAAAAGCCGCAGGAATAAATAGTAAAGCACCGACAGCCATAATGCCTAGTGATATGGACATGCCATTTTTGAAGCCAAATCTATTCAAAACCCAGGTAGAAACCGGAGCCATGACCAAATACGCAATATAAAAAGCGAAAGTCACAAAATAGGATTGTACTTCTGTCAGTTCACAGGCAATTCTTAGGTAAGGAATAAGTAAGGAATTGAGCCATGTAACGAAGCCGAAGATAAAGAATAAGGCGCCAATAATAATCATAGGGCCTAGTGTGGACTGGCCACTTTTAGCGTTTAGGTTTTGCGAATCCATTGAAGGTATGTGCGTTTTTATAGTTTAATTTATAAAATTATTTATTCTATCTCACAAGACTAATAAAATTATTTCATATTCCGAAGAGGAAAAAGCAAATCAACCGTTTGCTATAAATTTTATACTTACTTTGTCTAAAGATTATTATTTGTTTTATTTTAGACCTATGGATTTCGAAAACGTTACGATCAAGACTTTGGCTAATATTACCGGGTTTTCTACAACTACAGTGTCGCGGGTTCTGAATGGGACTTATAGAAAATACCGGGTTAGCGAAAAAACAGCAGCGGTAATTCATGCAGAGGCTAAGAAGCTGCGTTATATACCCA
>JBEBVG010000057.1:0-18057 GCA_040392845.1 Sphingobacterium sp.
AAATGTATTTATTCTTAACCTTAATAGTAAAATTATTTCAGATTATTCAATACGGAGAACATTTTCGTTCGCATCGTCGCCGCGCTTCCTGAATAATTATAGACAAGAAGGGTAAAGGTATAGCGCTTATTGGTACTGGAGGTCTGATATCCCGTATATCCCAATGTTCCCCGGATGGTGCCACTTTTCATGGTCATCTGATTGATTGTAGGAAGACTTTGGAGAAAAGAGGTATACCAAGGCCTCGATAACGCATATTGCAGCACCTTCGTCATCGCTTCTGCTGTAACAAAATTCTGGGGCGATAGGCCGGAACCGTCAATCACGTTGATTTCTTGTTCAGAAATACCTAACTTCTGCGTCCAATATTTTTTGAGATAATCAACAGCATCGGATGTACTGTTCTTTTGGCCGGTTATCTGGCCTATGCTTTTAAGTAAGGCCTCTCCGTAGAGATTAATGCTTTTATGATTAAAATGATAGATTATTTCACTGAGCTTGGGCGATGTGTGAATATGAAGTTCTTTACTTTTTGCGGGGAAGACCGCTCCTTGTTCGATCAGTCGTTGTCCTGTTGTTGGCGTGTCGAGCACAGGGATGTCGGTCTGTGTGAGGAATTTGGTGAGCTGATAGGCCAGATCATAGGCCGGATCGGGAATAGATACTTCGACAGTCTTTTTTAGACCTTGTTCATATGTGCCTTTGAGATACACCTTGTCTAAATAAGGGGCTGTATAGGCAAATACCTTATCTCCACTTCCTTTGCTTCCTACCTTGACAGTGTTGATAAGTTGTAGATACGATATATCAGCAGACGTCCGGACAATCTGCGCCGGACTGTTTAAACTGCCGGTTTGGAAAATCACACCGACTTTATTTTCCCGCCAGTTGAGGCTCGAAACACCGGCACCATAATAGTTGCCCATGTCGTTCCACGGCCAACCCCCGGGGACCTCATGGCCATTATAGAGACGGTCGTCACAGATTACGCGCCCTTGCACCTGCGTTATACCCTGACTTTGAATAGCTGTAGTCCACTGTTTTAATAAGCTTTTTTCATCACAGCCTTCAAATCTGTTACTTCCTAATGTCGGGTCGCCAGATCCCTGAACAACGATATCCCCATGTAAAACTCCCAGGCTATCCATGTCGCCCGTATAATAAAGCGTAGTCTGGTAGGTGTAGCTAGGGCCTAAGATGTCCAAAGCTGTAATGGATGTTATCGTTTTTAAAGTAGAAGCCGGAGGTAAGCCGAGGTGACTATTTTTGGCATAGACAATAGCCCCAGACTCACTGTCGATGACATGGAAAGCAGCTGTTCCCTGTCGAAGGGCAGGTTGATTTGTGAATGTCAGGAACGCTTCGTTGAGCCTGGTAGCGATATCTTGGGCATTTAAGGATAATTGAGCGGATAATAGGAAAAGAGTAAGGATAATGTATTTCTTCATTGTCAGCGGATTTATAGCAGCCGACTAAAGTTAATCATTACCAGGTAATGCCGGTTAATTTACTTTATTTTTTTGAAGCATGAGGGGTAATATTCTGCCAAAATTCAAGAATGCCAAAAAACTTTTTGGCAGGATTTTACCCCTTTTTTCGGTCGAAAAAAGCCTATTTTTCTAAAAAAATGTCGCTTTATAGCGTTTTAAGGAGGTTTTTGTCCGATGTAAGATCGGTTTTTCTGTTGGAGTAAACATCCTTGTAAAAGTAAATTACAGGATTGTTTTTTTGTTTTGCAGTTGTGTAATTCTAAAATACATCCTTGTAAAAGTAAGCTACAAGATTGTTATTTTGTTGCACAAGCGGGTCTTCCTAAACCACAGCTTTGTTAACGTAAATTGCAGGACGGGTATTTCGTCTTGCAGATGGGCAATTCCAAACTACAGGCTTGTGAAGGAGAACTACAGGACTGCGATTTTGTTGCACAAGCAGGTATTCCTAAACCACAGCTTTGTCAACGTAAATTTCAGGAGGGCTATTTCGTCTTGTCGGCGGGGATTTCCAAACTACAGGCTTGTGAAGGTAAATTGCAGGACTGCGATTTTGTCTTGCCGGCGGGTATTTTTATTTACTCGATGTATTGAGTAAAGTTACTCAATACATCGAGTAAACTATTTTATATGTTTGAAAGGTCTTGTTTGCGGGAGATACCTGGCAAAAAGTTCATTATACTAAGTGGAAACAAAACGACGGAGCCTTACTGGGTCAGGACGGGTACGACAAGGTGTGTTAAAGATGAGTATGGTCTGAACATCGGGGGATGGGAAGCTATAGAGGTCAACGCTAACCCTGCTTCGTCGACCTACGGACAGGAGAGGTGGGTGTATACAGGTGATGATGTAACTGTATGCCCAATAGGAGAACCTATCGACATCCTCTGGGGCGAACAGCTAGTCCTTGATGTAGACGGTCTGCGGTCAGAACCGTATTCAAAGGTGGGGAGCATTTATTTGTTGGAATATTCGAATGATGACAGTGATGTGTATCTGTGGCTTCTACACCGGGCAACGATGGGTACTATACAGTCCATAAGCTACGGGCCGGGCAGAGAAAGTCTGGCGGCATGGGAATATGAGCCTGATATAATCGTTGATGAGTATACCCTCAAGGTGACAAAAATAAAGTGGTTTACCGATGTTTTTCAGAATCTGAATGTAAACTTTAATATAAATTGAATTTGATATGGCAGCAATAAGAATAGATCCATTCGATTCGCGGATGCCCTTTCCGTTGGATATCTGGTATTTCAAGTGATGGATCTGCTACAAATCTCTTAGCAAGATAATTATAGTTATATTTGTCTTCCCAAGAAACAACAAACTCTTTAAATCATGAACAAACTATATTTAATTTTACTGACACTGGTTACCTCTTCCTGATGGAAATTATACAAAGATAAAATAGACTACGTTAAATGAAAAAAATCTATTTTATTCTACTGACATTATTTGTCTTATCTTCCTGCAAGGACAAAGATACTATAGGCCATGATTGGATCGACTTGCGTGGCATAGACGGTACGTGGAAATTTAATGGAGATCGGGATTTTACGGTTGAGTTTATTCCTGAGTATGGAAAGGATCTGACAAAGGGAAAACTTATCACTAGAAAGGAGGGAGATATTGAAGATGTCGTAGATATAGTCGGGTTTATACATCCGGAAGGGTACCCACCGTTAATCTTTCTTTCCGAAGATTCGCCAGTAGGAAACTCATTGGAAATAAATATAATAAACAAGGAAGATATACGAATTCATTGCATTTATGATGGTTCTGTTCCTCTCGTTCCAAGGCCTATTCATGACGGGCATTATATAAAGACAAACTCAAGGCACACAGGACAATGAAAAAACTATATAAAGGCTGATGGTAGTGACGATGGGGTGTAGTTATGCATAAACTTTATCTCCATAATCTATATCACTTTTATAACTTACATAACTTTAAGATAAAGTGATATGGCAGTAACAATAATTGATCCTTTCGATCCGCAGATGCCTTTTCCAATAGATCTGCGAAACAGAAAACTGAACAGTGCTCAACGGGATATGATCCCTGCCAATGCAAGGTACGAGGGGCTTATGTGCTACGTACAGGATGAGCAGAATAAAAGGTGGTGCGGACAATGCAGATTGGACAGAGCTTGGCGAAGGCGCTCCGGTTGATGATAGTCTACAGACGGTGTATTTCAATTCTTCAGTACCTACCGGTAGCCAGGGGATTAATGGTGATATCTGGTTCCGTACTATAACAAAACAATAATATGATAAAGATAAAAGCTAATCCCCCCGAATAAGCTCATTTGTAGCCTTGACCATGTTTCCGATACTTTTTGTGAATGGGAAGTAACTGCCGTTATGCGATAGGATCCGCAGATACCCTTTCCGGTAGATTTAAATTATCCCCTGTTGTTTTTTTGACAAGAGAAAAACGCCATTCTCCTAGGGAAAAAGAGCGTTTCCCATGGGAAAAATCCAAAACCTCTGGAGGAATACCTCTTTTCCTTAGAGGTTTTATCTATTCCTCTTAGGCTTTACAAATTTCCTCTAGGGATTTGCCTGAAACCTCTGGAGGAATACCTCTTTTCCTTAGAGGTTCTATCTATTCCTCTCGGGCTTTACAAATTTCCTCTAGGGATTTGCCTAAAAGCTCTAGGGGAATACCTCTTTTTCCTTAGAGGGTTTATCTATTCCTCTGGTAGTATAGATTTAAAATGGTAGAATTTTAACTTAGTAAGCTAATGCCTCCATTAGATCTTCCTGTTCTAAGTAAGGGTACATCTCTAAAATGTCTTCTGATTTTAATCCTGAAGCAAAAAGTCCTATTATAGTGCCAACGGTCAGCCGTAAACCTCGGATGCAAGGCTTGCCACCCATTACGTTAGGGTTTAAGGTTATGCGTTTTAACTCTTTCATGGTGATAAAATCTTAATTATCAAAGTTAATAAATATTCTTCATAAAATGATTACATGTTTCGCGCTTTACAGAACTCCAATATTTCATTAACTTGCATTGTTTTTAAGTTTTAGCATAATGATGCATCTAGAGCGATTATACCAGATTAGAAGGCTGATGAAAGCGCAGTCAATTGACGCGTATATTATCCCTTCATCGGATCCACATATCAGTGAATATCTGCCGGAACGATATAAGTGTATTGCCTGGGTATCGGGTTTTACAGGCTCTGCAGGTACTTTGGTCATTACACAGGATTTTGCAGGTCTGTGGACAGACGCCCGCTACTTTGTACAGGCAAAAGAACAATTGGCCGGTAGTGGTTTTGAGTTAGTGCCGTTGAGGGTGCAGGGAGCAGCAGAATATGCGAACTGGCTTAGCGAAAAACTGGATATAGGAAGTAAAGTCGCCTTTGATGGCAATATAGCGTCTTTGCTGGTGGCGCAGACCGTAAAAAACACATTGGATCCTTTGGGGATCGAGGTGGACGGTCATGTGGACTCGTTGAGCTTGATATGGAAAGACCGACCCGAGCTGCCCCAGGTAAAAGCGTATCTGTTGGATGAGGCGATCACCGGGCAGTCTACCGCGTCGAAGATAGCAGCGGTACGCGCTTCCTTGAAGAAAAATCGCGCCGATGGACATTTTATATCGACTTTGGATGATGTCGCCTGGCTATTTAATATCCGTGGACAGGATGTGCCCTGTAACCCGGTGGTATTGAGTTTTGCTTATATCTCCGAAGAAGAGGCTGTTTTATTTATTGACTTGTCGAAATTGGATCAGGCTGCGGTACAGACCTTGCAGGCATCAGGTGTCCGTGTGCAGGCTTATGAAGAGGCTTTTGATTTTGTCATGGATCTGGCCATAGGCTCTATTCTGATCGACCCGAAGCGTACCTGCTTTGCCGTATACGATCACATTCCCAATACGATAAACATTGTAGAAAATATAAATCCCTCCACCTGCCTGAAAGCTGTAAAAAATGATGTGGAAATTGCGCATATGCGGGAAACGATGATCAACGATGGCGTAGCACTGACAAAGTTCTTCAGGTGGCTGGAGGATAACCTGGGCACAGCGGAGATGTCGGAGTTGTCCATCGCAGCGAAGTTGCGGGGATTCCGGGAAGAACAACCTGGATTTGTGGATGTCAGTTTTACGACGATTGCAGGATATCTGGATCATGGCGCGTTACCACATTATTCCGCAACTGAAGAAAGTAACTATACCTTAAAGCCCGAAGGACTACTGTTGGTTGATTCGGGAGGGCAATACCGGACAGGGACGACGGATATCACGCGCGTAATCTCTTTAGGACATATTACGCAGGAGCAAAAGGAAGATTATACGATTGTGTTGAAAGGCATGATTGAGGGTAGTCAGGCTATCTATCCAAAGGGTTCTAAAGGTTATCAGATTGATGCGATTACCCGTCGCCCGATATGGGCGACACGACGTAACTATGGACATGGCACCGGCCACGGGATAGGTTTCTTCCTGAATGTACATGAAGGCCCCCATGTCTTCAACCCGTCAAATGTGGATATTGCGATCGAAGAAGGGATGATTACATCGATAGAGCCTGGTCTTTATCGGGAAGGTAAACATGGTATACGTATCGAAAATCTGGTGCTGTCCCAGAAGGATGATAGTTCGATCTTCGGTGATTTTATGGCATTTGAAACATTGACGATATGTTATATTGATACGGACCTGGTGGACAAGGGTTTATTGGATCAGACGCATATTAATTGGTTGAACGGGTATCACCAATGGGTATATGATCAACTGTCTCCCAGATTAAATGAAGACGAAAAAAGTTGGTTGAGCAGTAAAACGAAGGCGATATGAAACAACGTTATTATTCCTTAGATGTGTTTCGCGGTGCGACGGTTGCCTTGATGATTATGGTCAATAATCCAGGTACATGGCAGCATATTTTCGCACCATTAAGGCATGCAGCGTGGCATGGTTGGACGCCAACAGATCTTGTATTTCCGTTCTTTTTGTTTGCTGTTGGAAATGCAATGGCATTTGTTATGCCCCGGCTTCAGGAAGGTGGCGCGGCGATATTTTGGAAGAAAGTAACCAAAAGAACAATCGTCATCTTTTTAATAGGGCTTTTTATTATGTGGTGGCCGTTTGTGCAATGGAGGGGCGAGGAGATGGTTTTCAAACATTGGGTCAATCCCGATAATCCGGATCAGGGAATACGGATTTTGGGTGTTTTACAACGTATCGCCCTGGCTTACTTTTTTGCTTCGATCCTGGCGTTCTATTTTAAGCCTAAGGCAATTATCTGGATCTCGACGGGTATATTGTTGCTGTACTGGGGCCTGTGTGCTTTCCTGGGCGGAGAAGATCCATATAGTCTTGAGGGATGGTTTGGTACAGCTATCGACAAGCAGATCTTAGGAGTGGCTCATCTGTATAAAGGTGAAGGAGTACCTTTTGACCCTGAGGGGCTGGCAAGTACACTACCTGCCATTGTTCAGGTGGTTTTCGGCTATTTGACAGGTTTGTTTATCCGCAATCAAGGGCAGGTAGACTGGTTGTGGACGAAAGTTCCTTCGTCAAATGAACCCCATTTTAAGTTATTGTCAGGACTTTTTGTTACGGGCTTTCTTCTTATTGTAATGGGTTATTTTTGGTCCTTTGGCTTTCCTATTAATAAAAAGATCTGGACGAGTTCGTATGTATTATATACCGTGGGGCTTGGTATTTTGGTTATCGGAACGATGATCTGGTATATCGAAGTTCAAGGAGTCAGGAATTATGTGACAAGATTTTTTGATGTATTCGGCAAAAATCCTTTGTTTATATATGTACTTAGCGCAGTTCTGGTACGTTTTGTCGGTTTGTTTCGGATTCCTGCAGGCGTCGGCGAAGATGGAGCTCCGTTGTATACCAATGCGTTTGCCTGGTTCTATAATCATGTATGTGCAGTGATACCTGGCCCACCGGAGATTGGATCTTTTGCCTATGCACTTTGCTATATGATATTAATGTGGAGTGTAGGATATGTTTTGGATAAAAAGAAGATTTATGTGAAGGTTTGATGTCTTTGTTCTTTTATCTTTTGTCTTTGTTCCAAATAATTTCTACCTTTGCCACCGTTAATAAAATTTATAACGCTTTAATATTATTCAAGAGATGTATTTAAGTAAAGAGTACAAAGCTGATATCTTCAATGAGTTTGCAGGTTCGGCTAACAACACAGGATCTGCGGAAGGTCAGGTTGCTTTATTCACTAAAAGAATTGCTCACTTAACGGAGCATTTGAAAAAAAACAGAAAAGATTTCAATACGCAGTTTGCGCTACAAAAATTAGTAGGTAAGCGTCGTTCATTGTTAGCTTACATGTACAAAAAAGATATCGAAAGATACCGTGCTATTATTAAAGCACTAGGTTTACGTGATATTATCAAGTAATCTTTTAGAGATCAGAACATGAAAGCCATCTACATTTTGTAGGTGGCTTTTTTGTTTTAAGGCGCTGGAATTTTTTTGCTTAGGGCATTCGTGAATGCGAAGCATTTTATCTAATTTTGTGCAATTAAAAAAGTCAAAATAAAATAGATACATGAATTTTTGAAAGAGGCCCATGTATCACAAGTAGAACACAATGAGTTATAACGAACAAAAAGTTACAATTGAAATGGGGGGCGGTTTAGCTCCTATCGAATTGTCTACCGGCAAAATGGCTAAACAAGCCGATGGCTCGGTAGTATTAAAACAAGGTGCAACAATGTTGCTTGCAACAGTAGTTTCATCAAAAGAACCAAAAGCAGGTGTGGATTTTCTTCCATTATCTGTAGATTATCAAGAAAAATATGCAGCTGCCGGCCGTATACCGGGCGGATTTTTACGCCGTGAGGCAAGGCTGTCTGATTACGAAGTACTCATATCGAGGTTGATCGATAGAGCATTACGTCCACTCTTCCCTGAGACTTATCATGCTGATACGCAGGTTATGGTATCATTAATATCGGCGGATAAAGAGATTATGCCCGATGCTTTAGCAGGTTTGGCTGCTTCAGCAGCTTTGGCTGTATCGGATATTCCTTTCAACGGACCTATCTCGGAAGTTCGCGTAGCGAAAGTTGACGGTCAGCTGATTGTCAACCCCACACGTTCTTTATTAGAAAAAGCGTCTTTGGAATTTATCGTAGCGGGTTCTGCTCAGGATATCGTGATGGTAGAAGGAGAAGCAAAAGAGATTTCGGAAGTAGAAATGGTAGAAGCTATTGCTTTTGCTCATGAAGCTATCAAAAAACAAGTTGCAGCACAGGTCGAGCTGGCTAGATTAGTCGGTGCGGAAGCTAAACGTGAATTTAATCATGAACCTTCTAATCTTGCATTGCGCGAAGAAGTATTTAGTGCAACTTATGATGCGGTCTACGCTGTTGCGAAATCAGGCTCGTCAAAACATGAGCGAAGCGAAAGATTTACTGAAATCGGTGAAGCGTTTTTTGAACGTTTCGGTGAGGAAGTAGATGAGGATACTGCCTTTTTATTAAAGAAATATTATCATGATGTACAGTATGAAGCTGTACGGAACCTTGTGTTGAATGAAGGTATACGCTTGGATGGTCGTGATGTTCGTACAGTGCGTCCGATTTGGTCTGAAGTGGATTATTTGCCTGCGGCGCACGGATCGGCCGTGTTTACACGTGGCGAGACACAATCGTTAACATCTGTAACATTAGGTGCGAAAGATGATGAGCAGATGATTGATGGTGCATTTATCCATGGTTATAATAAGTTTATTCTTCACTATAATTTTCCAGGCTTCTCTACCGGAGAGGTAAGGCCAAACAGAGGTCCTGGTCGTAGAGAAGTGGGACACGGAAATCTGGCTATGCGTTCGTTGAAGCAAGTTTTACCAGGGGATGAGGAAAACCCTTATACCATTCGTGTTGTTTCAGATATTCTTGAATCCAATGGTTCCTCTTCTATGGCTACAGTATGTGCCGGTACATTGGCATTGATGGACGCCGGAGTAAAGTTAAAAGCGCCTGTATCCGGTATTGCGATGGGATTAATTACCGATGAAAGAACAGGTAAATATGCTATTCTTTCGGATATTCTAGGTGACGAAGATCATTTGGGTGATATGGATTTCAAAGTGACAGGTACCGCCAATGGTATTGTAGGTTGCCAGATGGATCTGAAGATTAACGGTTTGAAATGGGAAGTGTTGACCCAGGCTCTGGATCAGGCGAAAGAAGCTCGTCTCCATATTTTGGGGGAGATGAACAAAACTATCACGGCACCCCGCGAGGATTTCAAACCTCATGCTCCGCGTATTGTTCAGTTGACGATCGATAAAGATTTTATTGGAGCTGTAATCGGTCCAGGTGGAAAGATTATCCAGGAGATGCAGCGTGAAACAGGTGCCACGATATCTATTGAGGAAGTAGATAACAAAGGTATTGTTCAGGTATTTGCTGATAATAAAGCTTCTATCGATGCTGCTGTTTCCCGTATCAAAGCGATCGCTGCTAAACCTGAAATAGGTGAAATATATGAAGGTAAGGTGAAATCGATCATGCCATTCGGTGCATTCATAGAAATTATGCCAGGCAAAGATGGTCTGTTGCATATTTCAGAGATCGACTGGAAACGTCTTGAAACCATGGATGGTATATTTAAAGAGGGTGATACTGTGACTGTCAAGTTGTTGGATATCGATAAGCAAGGTAAGATGAAGCTTTCCCGCAAGGTATTGCTGCCTCGTCCTCCAAAAGAAGATAAACCTCAAAGAGAGCAGGCTCCTGCCCCTAAGGCATCAGATGCTCCGGAGGCTTAAACTTTTTAGACTATGATCTAAACCGAGCTCGGCTGAAAAGCCGGGCTTTTTTTGTGGAATGCGAGACGCCTATAAATAAGGAATGGGATCGATCAGGTGAAAGTGGATGTTCTTTGTGTCAGCTCCCCGCAGGACTGTCAATTTTATTTGATCTCCAGGATGGGATTGCAGTTTATTCATGATTTTGGATAGGGAAAGGTTTTTTGTCTGTACCCCATTTACCTTCAAGAGTATATCATTAACTTGTACACCTGCCCGCTCTGCAGGTGAATTCTTACGGAGTCCGACAATTTTATAACGAGGCTTCAGTACAAAATTATATTGAAAGCTGATTTCTTCTTTTTGCTTTTTCTCTACAGGTGCCCATACTTCTGTCCAGATCATGCCGTCATGCTTTATATCCATCCCGGCCATGTTTAGTAGGAAAGGTTTGTTGAACATCCTGTTCTTCTTCCAATAGATAGCTTCTCCGGCGTAATCGATCAGGAGATGAAAACGTTGCAGCGTTTGGTTGCCTATCGATCCTGCTCGGTTTTTTACCAACTTGTTTTTAAAAACAGCATTTGAGTCGGGATATGAAACAATAGGGTATGTTAATTCAAAAATTTCAATAGCTACTTTTCGTATTCTGTTTCTTTTACCATGAATGGCCCCGTTTATACCTCTGCCAAGATATTCTTCTACGAAAGGAGGTTTAATATTGAAATGCGGCAATAGGGAAGGAAATAGCATTAACGGGTCTGTGTTTCCCATGTCGACCAACATTTTCATGTCTAACCAGTTTTTATCCACTTGGATTTTTGCCTGTATATAGGGGCGTTCATTTTCAATACGTACTTTGGTTTTGTGATATCCTTTGAGTGTCTTAGTATAGTTGTATGCGGGTGGATAGAGTGTTATTTTTGATTTTAGGTAATCGATGTGGATGGGAAAGCTGTTGAAAAACTTTGAGCCCAGTATGCCATTGATCGCGACACCAATATCACTTGATATATCCAGGTCATCAGCCTGGATGATATAAATCCAATGTAAGGTGTCTACTGCGATATTGCCCACCTTCATCAAGTTGCCTGTCGAAAGAATACCTTCTATGCTACCTTCACTTCCTATCCCGTGAAAAGTTATTTTGCTTTGGTTATGTAGATAAAGAGAGTCTTTTGTATGGGCAAATAAGAGAGTCTCTTTGACGCCGGTATCCAACAGAAAAGTGAACTCCATGCCGTTAATCGTGACAGGCACCAGAACGGCATTGTTGACAACTTCAAATTTGAAGGAATGTGGCTTATGATCGGGCAGTCGAAATATACCTTGCGCCCAGCTACAGGGAGAAAAAAAGACAAGAAGGTATACCAGATTTTTCATGACAACAGGTATAATATATGTACGAATATACTAATACCATGTTGTATGCCTTCTTATCTGCTTACAAAGGTGTTGTTCCCAACCATTGTCATAGCACAACGGAAGCCGATCATAGCATTAGATTCATCTTGCTGCATATAGCGACGGGTAGCAGGATTTAGCCAGTAAGCCCTATCGTTCCACGATCCGCCTTTGTAAACACGGGATTTATCATTCACTAAAGTGACTTTTCCATAAAGCTCGGTTTGTGCTTCATCCTTAAATCCCCTAACATCATAGTCATACGTCGTTGCATTAGGGTCGGCCACAGTAGATGCCTGAAGCTCCTCCCAGCTTTGCTTTCTAGGTGCCTTGGCAGGTACTTGTATCGGACGACCATATTTATCTTTCGCCAGCGTCATTTTACCCCTTTCATGGAGTTTGTTGGTGAAAACATGTCCTCTAAATGGATTGAAGTCTTCAAAATCCTCATAAGACAACTGACGATATACATCACTGACCCACTCATTCACATTTCCTGCCATATTATATAATCCGAAATCGTTAGGTATATAGCTTTTTACAGGAACAGTGATGTCACCACCATCATTCAAGTCTCCAGCTACCCCCATATTATTTCCACTTGTAATTTTGAAGTTGGCTAACATACGTCCCTGGCTATTTCTGCTGCCATCACGAACGCCTAAGCCATTCCAGGGATATGTACGAGCCGTCTCAATATTGCCCTCGTACGTATTGCCGATAAGGCCTAGAGCAGCATATTCCCATTCGGCCTCTGTGGGTAGGCGATAAGGTTGTTTTAAAATACCATCTTCCATCCGTACTGTACGCTTTGCATCTTTCTCTGCACCGATACGGTTGTCTTTAGGCATATTTTTTCCATCAATACCTTCACCCTGAAACTGTCCATCCAGATATATATCTGTGTTGAAAGCCCGATTTGTGGTTGCATTACTTGCCTGTTCGTTTAGAGATTTGTAATCGGCTAAAATGCCCCGTTGACGCAAGATATGTTCATTTACACGGTCTGTTCGCCATTGACAATAAGCATTGGCCTGTTCCCATGTGACACCGACGACAGGATAATCCTGAAATGACGGATGCCGTAAATATAAATTAACGTAAGGTTCATTGTAAGATAACGGATTTCTCCAGACAAGCGAATCGGGTAATGCTTCGTAATAAAAGCGTGCATCTTGTGGAAAATTATTCCCGATCCAGGTAAGATATTCTAACCAGTCGGCATTTGAAACTTCTGTTTCATCGATATAGAAGGAGGCAATAGTTACTCTCCGTTTTAAATTGTCATGTGTATATCCCAGGTCTTCATTCAAACTTCCTCCCATCACGAAAGTCCCTCCTTCGATTGCTATCAAACCTGGCCCCGGAGCTTCTTTTATTTTACGGTTGATCTGGAGGCCCCCATTATATGGATCATTATACTTTACACCGGTTTTGTCTGATACATTACTCCTTGAGCTCTTACAAGACGTGAAGAAGGTTGTCAGTCCAAAAACTGTTAACAAGATGAAAAATGTTAATCTGGAATAATTCATACAATAATTGTTGTAACCACCAAAGTTAAAAATATTTTGATACAAATTATCAAATAAGAATGGGATAATGAATGAAAATGACTACAAATAAAACTTAAAAAATGTTAAATAGATGAAATATGTCTATTTTAGCTCACTATGAAGATTAAAGTAGGTTTTGGTTTTGATGTACATCAGATAAAGGAAGGGTGTCCCTTCGTTGTTGGCGGTGTTCAGTTGGAGCATCATTCCGGCGCATTTGGACATTCGGACGCTGATGTATTGGTGCATGCTGTTTGTGATTCTATTCTGGGGGCCGCAAACCTGGAAGATATTGGCTATCATTTTCCAAATACCGATCCTAAATGGAAAGGCATCAGCAGTTTAGTATTGTTAGAAGAGTGTGTACGGTTGGTTGAGGAGAAGGGCTGGAGCTTAGGGAATATCGATTCGATGTTGTGTCTGGAAGCCCCCAAAATCAAGCCTTATATACCACAGATGAAAGAGAAGCTGGCATCTGCAACGGGCTTGGGAATAGACGATATTTCTATAAAGGCCACGACGAATGAGACGATGGGTTTTATTGGAAGACAGGAGGGAGTAGTGGCTTATGCAGTTTGTTTATTGGAAAAGAAAAGTAACCTATAGCCTACTATCGCTAAATCTGGATTTAAAAAAGCGTATCGCAATGATCAGGGCGATAAACGCTAAGAGACCGGCCAATAGATAAGGAGCCCCCGGAAAATAGATAGTATCCTCTTTTTTAGAAAAATGGGAAAATAGATTCGTCATAATAAGTGGACCGATAATAGCGGTCAGACTGATGACAGACGTTATACCTCCCTGGATCTGACCTTGTTCGTTCTGTGGTATCAAGTTTGAAATATAGCTTTGGATAGATGGTCCTGCAATGCCGGCAAGTACATAGGGGATACTGATGGCGTACATCATCCAGGATTTGGTTGCCAGACCGAATAAGGGAAGGGATATGGTCAGTAAGGATATCCCGATAATGATGGCTCTTACCAAACCGATTTTAGGAATCAGGATACGCATAAGCCCGGCCTGCACAATCATCAGAAGTGTGCCTACAAATCCTAAAGAAAAACCTACCAGGCGCTCTGTCCACAGGAATTTTTCCATGGTATAATACGACCAGACGCTTTGTACAGCATGTGCTGCAATGTTGATGAGAAATATACACACAATCAATGGTGTTGTAGCAGGGTAGGACTTTAGATGTAGGAACGTTCCAATGGGGTTTGCAGACTTCCAGTTGAAAGGTCTCCGAAGAGTTTTGTTTAACGATTCGGGAACAACAAAATAACCATATAACAGGTTAACCGCGCATAATCCTGCTGCAGCGAAGAAGGGAATACGAGCTCCATAATGACCTAAAACCCCTCCAATGACGGGGCCGATAATAAAACCTAAGCCGAAGGCCGCTCCCAACAATCCGAAGTTTTGCGCTTTATTCTGTGGGGTACTAATATCAGCAATATAGGCTGCAGCTACTGTATAACTGGCGCCTGTAATTCCTGCAACCAGCCTGCCAACAAATAGCCACAAGATGCTCGGTGCGACACCCATAAGCAGATAATTGATCGAAAAGCCAAAGAGGGAAAGTAACAATACCGGACGCCGTCCGTATCGATCGCTAAGGTTGCCTAAAACCGATGCAAAATAAAACTGCGTAATGGCGTAGGCGAACACTAACCATCCGCCGTATTGAGAAGCCTGGCTGATATCGCCGTGTATAAGCTCCGTAATCAATTTTGGCATCACGGGTATAATAATACCTAAACCTATTGCATCGATGACTACCGTAATGAAAATAAACAATAGCCCGGATGATCCCCTTCTGTTAGCAATCATATTGAAAGCCGTAAAGGTATAAAAGTTTTTTTAACATGCTAAAATGCTGTAATAATTATAATAATTAATAAGTTTGTAGCTTTGATACAGTCGTATGTTATCCATTCCGGTTCGTCCGTTATATATTTGTGTATGTGTCGTGCTTCTTTTTTGCCTGCTTCAAGGGTGTAAAGGTCTGAAAAGCCAGCATTCGACCCCAGAGAAGGGAGATGGAACAGAGGAAGAAGCCGATTACAACTTCATGCAGAATTTTACAAGTCGATATAATATTCTGTACAATGCCAATTTGATGTTGGAAGATGAATGGGAAAAAGTTTTCCATAGTGCCAATAAAAACTATCAGATAAAACAAACAGTCTTTGACGAACCTTTAGGGGAAAATGAGAACCCCCTGATGGATTCACTGATCGCAAAAGCTTACAAGATTGTTCATAAAAAGCAGGAGAGTAAGTATGTCAATGAAGCTTATTTTATTGTAGGGAAAGCTAATTATCTGAAAGGTTCTTATCATACTTCCATTGAATTCTTTAATTATTTACTGCGGTCAGCAGAGGAACAGAAGGAATACTTACCTTTAGCTTATGCCTGGAAGTCCCGCGCTTTATTACAAATCGGAAAGGCAGATGAGGCAAAGATTATGCTTGATTCAGCTTTTGTTACGATGGACGACAACAAGGCCACACGTACCTTTGTAAATGCTGCAATGGCCAATTATTTTATTCGTCAGGGAGAAGACCGGAAAGCTATTTCCTACCTGGAGTATGCCTTGGAATCGAATTCGAAACGTCTGGACAGAAGACGGTGGATGTTCTTACTTGCACAATTATACAAAGCTAATGACCAAGGAGAAAAGGCTTTAGCTTATTTTTCAAAAATATCAAAAGGAAACGTTCCTTTTGACATGGCATTTGAAGCTGCACTTCAGGCTTCTTTACTCAAAGGGGCACGGTATAATCGGGTAGAGGATCAGGTGAAGCCGCTGTTGAGAATGCTTCGGGAAGGAAAAAATGAGGGATATCAAGATCAGATTTTATTTCAAATAGGTGAGATATACCTGCAACACGAACAGCCGGAACAGGCCGTTGTCTTCTACAAACGGTCGTTGGCAGAACCCAATAGAAATAATTATCAAGCTACCGAAACTTATCTCAAGTTGGGTGATTACTATTTTGAGCAGAAACAATATTTTACTGCTCAGCTATATTATGATTCAGTTGCGACGGTCTTGCCGGCAGATTACACCGATGTAAATAAGATCCGTCGCAAGTTGAGTTATATGGGTGAGATTACAAGATTATTTCACGATGTTGCGCAGAAAGATACACTATTGAATTTAGCCGCTTTGACAGAGCAGGAGCAGGATAGTGTCATCGGTACGTATGTGCATCAGCAACTGATTGGGAAGAAAGCGCAGTTGGCGAGGCAACAACATGCTAATAAAAAGAAGAACAGATCTGTAGCATCATATTCACCTCAGGCTACAACAGCTTTCAGCATATTGGATCAGCAGGATTTGACATCGGGATCTGCTTCGGATAAGACTTTTTACTTTAACAACCCGGATGAGCGTCTTTTAGGACAAACCGCTTTTAAACGACGTTGGGGTAATCGCCAACTAAAAGATAACTGGCGATATGAGGCGGACAATGCGGTAGCCCTGAATGCAAGTGCCACACCGTCCGTACAACCTGAGACCCAGTCGCAGAAGACAGAGGTGTTCGATGAAGATGCTTTCACAAATGCAGCAATGGAAAGTTACCGTTATGCTGTACCGAAAACGCAATCAGCGCGCGATAGTATGCACCGACGTGTTCATGATAATTTGATTGCTATCGGCAATATCTACAGAGATAACACACATAATAGTCTGGAAGCAATCAGCGTCTATGAGGAGTTTTTAAGACGGTACCCAAATACAGATGAAGGACCTTCCATCTATTATTCGTTATTTCGGATGTATGATGAGATTGACAAAAGTAAAGCAGCTTTTTATAAAGAACGGTTAATTGCTTTATATCCTAATTCGCTACACGCAAAAGTAGCCATAGATCCTGCCTACATGGATAAATATCGTCGAGATAAAAATATTCTCGATCGGTTGTTTGAAAGGCTGTTCGGTCTTTACACAAGTGGCGATTATACGGCGGTCATTGCCGAAGCTGATCGCGAGTTGCAGGGTCGATTTGATAATTCCGCATTAGTAGCCCAGGTCGAATACCTAAAAGCGTTAGCGATAGGCCGCGTAGGCCGGGTCGATGATTTTACAAATGCACTTTCTGCGATTGTTCAAAAGTTCCCTACCGATAGTTTGGTCACGCCTTTGGCGAAGGAGAATATCGTTTTTATCGAGCAAAATCCATCTTTATTCATTAATAGAGTGAACGCTCTTCAGGATAGAGATAGAAGTAGGGTAGTATTTGTAGACGAACCTCACATGACACCATGGCCACTGTTAACGATAGAAGGAGACTATAGAACAAGCATAGCCTTGGTGACTAATACTCCGCCGGAAGAGAAGAAAAAGGAAGCGAAAATTGAGGAAAAGAAGTTACCGGAAAAGGTGCAAAAGCCAGGGAAGCTAGAACAGCTCGAAGTAGCCACGAATATCGAACTTGGGCAACAGACGACCCTCCCCGTGAATATGACTACGGATGGAAGCAGTGTTGCCGCCGCTACGATTGATGTAAGTGCAGTAAATTATAGAGACAAAACCTTGTTTCCGGATAGTGCGGTTTATTATTTCGCAATTAATGTGATGAATGCTAAAGTGAATTTAGCACCGAGTCGATACGGAATTGGTCAGTTTAACCGGACACGTTACCAGAGAGCTGCAATTAATCACCAATTAAAAGTTGTCAATGATGAAAATCAATTGGTATTTGTCGGGCCTTTCCAGAGTTTTGAAGAGGCGAAATCGTACGAGGCACGAATTTTGCCTATGATGGAAGAAATTATGAAAATACCATCTGATATTTATAATACTTTTGTCATTACAAAAGAGTTTATACCTTCGTTG
>JBEBVG010000058.1:0-17833 GCA_040392845.1 Sphingobacterium sp.
GGAGTTTTTTCATCAATATTATATTCAGATAGTGTGATGTACAAAGATGAGAAAATAATACAAGAAAAGGAGATGTATCATTCAACTTTTCGGAGCGTAGACTGTCTAATGACCATATTTCCTTTGATGATTTTGGTTTTGGGTATGAAGTTTTCGCCCTCGATAATTTGATCTAAAAATAGCTGTGCCGCAATTTCACCCATTTTGAATGTATGTGGGTCAAACGAAGTCAAGCTTGGTTCTATAAACTCACCCATGGGTTCATTGCCGAAGCTGGCGACACACATGTCTTCAGGGATTTTTATTCCCCGATGTTTTAAGTGGGCAAGGATACGGATTGCTCCGGCATCATATATGGAAAAAATGGCGTCTATAGGAGGATCACTTTCAAGCAGCTGATCCACAGCACTTAGTACAGAAGGAATGCTCAGGTCACTGTGGAATATAAGTTTTGGATCGGGTTCTATATGATATTTTTTGAGAGCTTTCAAATAGCCGTCAAGGCGCTTTTTGGAAATGTAGAGGTGCTCTGGTCCTCCAATGGCTGCGATACGGCGACAGCCCTGTTGAATCAGGTGTTCGGTGACCAGAAAACTACCGTTGCTATCCTCAAGCAATACCTTTGATGTATTGACATCCTCGCAGACCCGGTTGAAATGAACGATAGGGATTCCTTTTTTGAGGTACATTTTGATATGATCGAAAGTTTTCGTTTCCTTCGAGTGACAGATGATCAAGCCGTCCACCCAATTTGTCATAAATGCATGTGTGTTTGCAACCTCGTCAATGTGCGATTCGTTGGATTGGCAGACCATGACCTTATATCCGGCTTTGGAGGCCACCTGCTGTATACCGGTCAGGATAGACGAATAAAAGTAGGTCTCTATATCCGGTATGATCACGCCTATGGTCTGTGTTTCGCGCTTGCTCAAGCGTTGTGCAAGAGAGTTGGGACGATAATTAAGCTCTTCTGCAATTTTTTTTACCGCCTGTCGGGTCTGTAGGCTCGTGTCGGGATGATCCCGTAGTGCACGGGACACTGTTGATACGGCGATGCCCATAGCTTTGGCGATATCGATGATGGTTGTTTCATGATGTTTTCGTCTGGATGGTTTTTCGTGCTCACGGTTGTGATGGATCGTGAAGTGGTAAGAACATTCCTTGCACAAGAAACGTTGACGACCTCTAAGGAATCCTGCACGAAGTACCGTTTCGACTTTTAGGCATTTGGGGCATTTGACACGTGGCATAATTAAGTTAATATTAATATTGTGTTAATTGTATGTATCACAAACGTTTTCACAAACGGTTGTGATATAAAAAATAGTTTATTATTATGCATTTTCTTTGTTTATATATTCAAATATAATACTTTAGCAACATAAATAATAGAGGGAAATCAATTATAAAAATAATAAAACTATCTATAATAGTTATTTTGTTGTCACTTTTTTTGTAACATGTAAAACTAATTAAAATCTATTTTATCATCATGAAGTTAGCTTTTTTTTCGTGGATAACCTGTGCTTTTTTTTGTGTCAGTACGACAGCTTCTGCGTACAATATTGTCATACTGACAGATGTGCATCAGCTTGTAGCATCAGCTGCGCAGGAACAAGTATCTGTACAGGGGGTCGTCACAGATCTGTCGGGCAGTGTATTGGCCGGTGTGAATGTTTTTGCAAATGAACGCAGTGTTGCAGTGACAAACGAGGAAGGTAGGTTTGCATTTAAAGTAACTACAGGTACCAAAATAAGTTTCTCTTATATTGGCTATAAAGTCCACTCGGTGATAGCGACCAAAAATGATATGAATCTGAAGGTCAGATTGGAGGAAGAGCAAAAAGATCTGACAGAGGTCGTCGTAACGGCCCTGGGGATTGAGCGCGAAAAAAAATCATTAGGTTATGCAGCACAGGAAATTAGCGGTTTGGAGGTGCAGGATGCGCCGAGCAATAATTGGATAAGTGCTTTGGATGGTAAAGTGCCGGGTATGCAACTGAATACAGCAGATGGCCCGATGGGATCCTCGGACATTATTCTACGGGGTGATAAATCACTATCATTGGGCTCTAGCGGTGCGTTAATTGTTGTGGATGGCGTTATTATAAGCAATACGCCCAGTGGCAATGATGGATCCGCAGATGGAGGATCGGAATCACCTTTGGATTTTGGAAGTACTATGGGTGATATTAATCCAGATGATATAGAAAGCATCAGCGTACTAAAGGGCCCAGGAGCGACGGCATTATATGGCTCCAGAGGAGCCAACGGCGCTGTTATTATTACCACGAAGTCCGGCGGGAGCCGTAAAGGTCTGGGGATAACTTTCAGTACCAATACACGGATTGAGACGGTAAACCGTTGGCCAGACTATCAGACAGAATATGGCCAGAGCGGCATATCGTCATTTGATTACTATTCTTTTGGCGATTCGGAGGATGGCCGGGGTATAACAAGTCTGTATGATTATGGAGCTAGATTAAATACCGGTGTAAAATATTACCAATATGATCCGGTGACACATGAGCAGAGTGCTGAACGGGTTCCCTGGATATCTTATCCTCATAACAGACAGGATTTCTTTCGTACCGGTATCACCTCGACGAATTCTATTTCCATCGAAGGAGGGAATAAGACGACAAAGGCCCGTTTGTCCTTAAGCAATCTGCAAAACAAGTATATACTGCCGAACACCGGTTATCAACGTACTTCTGTCAGCTTGTCGTTAAATCATAGCCTGAGCGATAAAATAAAACTGGGCGCAAAAATGAACTATAACAACAAGTCATCTGATAATCTTCCTAATCTGGGGTACTCCAACAGGTCGATCACCTATTTTATCATGCAGATAAGCCCGAATCTGGACTCCAAGTGGTTCAAGGACTATTGGATCACCGAGAATGTACGGCAACGAAGGATCATTTCAGGTATTTTGGAAAACCCTTATTTTACCCTGTATGAGTCATTGAATCCAATGTCACGCAATGGTGCATTTGGTAATGTCAATTTTTCATATACCATTACCCCGGAATTGACCCTAACGGCCAAGAGCGGCATCGATATGTACCAGGATGTCAGTTCCGGTCGCCAGCCGATGAGCAGTCAAGCTTATGCCAATGGTTTTTATAAAGAGCAAAACATACTACGGCATGAGATCAATTCAGATTTCCTCCTGTCTTATAAGAAATCACTCAATGATGATTTTGGCTTAGGTATTTCGGCAGGTGGCAATGCTATGCGTTATAACTACAACCGTACACGCGCTTATGTCAACCAATTGGATGTCCCGGGCCAGTATACGTTGGCCAACGGTGTGGAACGGCCTATATTTACACCCTATAAATCAAAGAAAGCCATCAACAGCTTGTATGGCTTTGCAAATCTATCGTATAAGGACTATATGTTCCTGGAAGTAACCGGACGGAACGATTGGTCAAGCGCGTTACCGAAACAGAATAATTCTTATTTCTATCCCTCGGTAAACATGAGCCTTGTGCTTTCGGATATGTTCAACTGGCGGAGCAAAGCTTTGACGTACACCAAGCTGCGCTTATCGTATGCAGAAGTAGGTAATGATACGGATCCTTACCGGACAGAGAATTATTATGAGCCTAGTAATTTTGCGCACAGCCTTTCTAATCCGACGACACGGTTTAGTGAAGACCTGAGACCGGAACGTACACGTAGCTATGAAGCCGGTGTGGAAGGGCTTCTGTACCGCAATCGGGCCGGATTTGATGTCACAGTTTACCGGGCGGATACGTACGATCAGATTCTTAATGTACCTGTCGAACGGGCTTCGGGGTATTATAATGCTGTGATGAATGCGGGAACCGTACGCAACCAGGGGTTGGAGGTGCAATTTTGGTTTAGGCCGATCTACAAAAAGCTGAAATGGCGCGTCACGTTGAATGCTGCGGCAAACCGGGGCAAAATCCTTGAGCTTTCAGACAATATTGAAAGCATTGCCATGTATTCGGGGCCGGGTGGGGCAACTATATTGGGTGTCGAAGGAGGGCAAATGGGCGATATTTGGGGATTAGGCTATGTGCGCAATGCCAATGGCGATATTATCCATGAAGGAGGAGTGCCTGTATTGGGGACAGAGATTGCCAAACGAGGCAATGCCGTACCACAATGGAAAGGCGGCATAGCCAATGAGTTCCGCTACAAAAGCTGGGGACTGAAAGTGTTGATCGACGGAGAGTTTGGGCATGACAAATATTCTTTATCTTTTTCCAGGATGATGGTAGGAGGCAAGCTGAAGCAAACATTGCCGGGTCGGGAGACAGGTGCTTTGATTGGAGTAGGTGTGGTGCAGAACGAGGACGGTACCTTCCGTCCCAATGATGTAGCCGTGTTGCCTTCGCAGTATTATCCCACAGCCTATCAGCGATCCAATGCCGAAGCCAATATCATGGATGCGTCCTTTTTGAAGCTGCGGGAAGTCACTCTAAACTACACTATTAAATCCAAATACCTCTCCGCAATGGGGATTACCAATCCGTCCGTCGGATTATATGGACGTAACTTGTTTATCTGGACCAAATGGCCCGTTTTTGACCCACAAAGCGGTACGTTGGATGAGGGTATTTTGGTGCGTGGTCTGGATATTGGACAATTCCCATCTACACGCACTATGGGAGCTACGGTTAAATTTTCTTTCTAAGCAGACATTAATCCTTTATATAATGAAACAGACATTTTTGAAATTGTTATCGGCTTTACTGGTTTTGACCGGAGCAAGCTGTACCAAAGGGTTTGACGAGATGTATAACAACCCGAATGGCGTGGGGGAGGCATTGCCTAGAAATCTGCTTACACCGGTATTGTACCAGATCGCTACAACCGATGTGAGGCAAGCGCATGATGTGGCTAATGAGTTAATGCAATACAGTATTTACAGGGTCAACAACTCCTTTGTACAGCGTTATGATATACGGGTTACGGCGGGTGATAGTATGTGGGGATACTTGTACACCTGTGCCAACAATATCGCGGATATGGAGGACAAAGCTGATTCCTTGGGTCAGCCCAACTATACGGCTATTGCCTTGACGTTGAAAGCCCTGGTGTTTTCGCGCTTGACCGATACATACGGCAATATACCTTATTTTGAGGCATTAAAATCTCGCGGACGAGATGTAAACTTTCTACCCAAGTATGACAAGCAGGAGGATATATATGCCAGTTTACTTGCGGATTTGGAGCGGGCGGCCTCGCTCTTCAGCAGCAACGAAACACTGGAAGCCGGTGGAGATCTGCTCTATCAAGGCAATCTGACCAAGTGGAAAAAATTCTGTAATTCGTTGCGCTTGCGGCTGTACCTGCGGGTAAGCAACCGCCCCGAAATGGAGAGTGCCACTAAAATAAACGAAATCGTTAGCGATGCTTCTAAATACCCTATTTTTACGAGTAACGACGATCAAGCTTATTTGCCGTTTAGTGGAGAAGCTCCTTATTATAACCCCTATTATAATTCCAACAATTCGTCGTTCAGCCAACGGTCGGCAAGTTCGTTTATTGTCAATCTTTTGGAGGGTTTTAGCGATCCCCGTCTTAGTATTTGGTACACCAAAAATGTTGCCGATTGGATCGGTGCCCCTGCAGGCTTCCCTATAGGTATGGCCGATGCGATCGGGAAGACATCGTATCTGAAAACGTCTTTGAAGACCTCACCCAGATTGGGTATGATCATGAGCTATGCAGAAGTACAGTTCATATTGGCCGAATCAGCTTTAAAGGGATGGATACCGGGCGGCTCCACTAAAGCGAAATCATATTATGAAGATGGTATCGCTGCTAGTATGAGTTTTTGGGGAGCTTCTATGCCAACAGGGTATCTCACCCAGATAGGCGTCGCTTATGATGATCAACTGGCTACTATCATGACACAAAAATATCTGTCGTTGTTCTTTGTAGGGCAAGAGGCATGGTACGAGTATCGGCGTACAGGATATCCAGTCTTGACAGTACACGAAAAAGCAGACAATAACGGGAAAATGCCCCGTCGTTTGCTGTACCCTACTACAACGCAGAAATATAATAAAGCCAATTACGACGAGGCTGTGAGTTGGATAGGAAAGGATGATATTAATGTAAAATGCTGGTGGGAAAACCAGTAACCCAAAATGATGTAGATATGAAAAGAATAGTTTATATAATCGCTAATCTATTGCTGACAGGAATGGTCATGGTCTCCTGTTTCAAAGATCCCTCGATTACGGAGATTGTACCGACAAAGAGATTGTCGGTAGCAGTATTACGGGATATGTATAAAGGACAGGCTCTTAATTTGACCGAAGAAAATGTGGGAATAACACCGATAGCTGGAACGGTTATCTCCGATGCCGCTTCGGGCAATATAGATCCCGGAAAATTTGTGATCGTGCAGAGTGTGGAAGATGAGCGGCAGGGTATTACGATTTCTGCGGGTATTACCGTTTCTTTGCGTAATGCAGGGCCTATATCGTTGGTTCCCGGCGATTCGGTAGTGTTTGATGTACGCGGAACTACTTTAATGAGAACAGATGGGAGCCTCGAAATAGCAGGTCTCGATGCCGACAACATATATAAAGTGCGTTCAGACTGTACGGTGGAACCTGTGCAGTTGACGCTGAACGAATTGTCGTCCGATTTTGATACCTACGAAAGTATGCTCGTGCAGGTTGTCGCGGCAGATGTTTCTTCCGAAGATAACGATCATCGTTATAGTGGATCAAAAAAGCTGGATGACGGTTCGGGCGTGGACGATGTCCATTTGTACACGTTTCCCGAGGCAGTGTTTGCTTCGGAGGACATTCCGTCAAATGCCAATTTTAGAGGCATAGCAGCGTCTGCCCAAGGTGTAAAGCAGTTGCGCATACGTAATACGGATGATGTATCAATAAAGAGTATACCGCATGAGTCCGCTATTTTGATCACCGGCTTTATGAGTGATCCCGCAGGTCCTGATATATCCATAACAGGCGGATATTTAGGTGGATTTGAATATGTACAACTGATGGCTACGGAGGATATCGACTTTGCAGTGCAACCGTACTCTGTTGTTTTTTCACGGAATGCACCAACTTCAACAGCGCCTGCAGATGGCTGGGCAACAGGTGGTACACGTACGTTTAAATTTAACTTAACGTCCGGTACAGCAGCCAAAGGCACATTCTTCTATGTTGGAGGTCTCGAAAAACGTATCGCAGGATCCGTGTCGAGTACGGAGAAAACCACGGATATCAGCGAAACGGCGCCTATTGAGGCAAACCGGGCCAATTGGATACGAACCCTTTCCATGGGTACCGGTTCGAATAATGCTAATGTCCTGTTGGGTGATGATTTTGGCGGATCTGCTACCGACTGGCTCTACAATCAGAACAATTATTTTGCGGGCATTGCTGTCTTTGAAGGTACAGATGTCACCAGAACAACCGTTCCGCTGGATGCCATTTTCTATGGTGTCTCGAGCTATGCGAGCTTCCGGTTGTTTGATGCAACAACCTCGACAGGTTATTTGATCCCAAATAATGATTGGTATAACAACATGGGAGAGGAAGGCCCTCAGCCCTATTATAAGCAAGGAGACAATATTTATATATACGGAGGGATCCAGTCCGTTGCAGATGTCAGTAACTGGGCAAGCCTTGGAGGCGTGTACAGTTTAGCTTCTCATGCTTGGATAGCACCACGAGCGATCAGCTATACACCTTTATTGCCGCCGGGTACGCCTTTAGACAAGCCGCAGCTTTCGGATATCGAAACAGGACCCATAGTAACAAAACTACGAGAATAGTATAATGTGAATTAAAATGAGGCGATGTAGTAATTTATATAACTTTAAAATGTATATAATATGAAGAAAATGTTTTTTTTAGGTGTGATAATTTTAATGGCAGGTAGCCTAAATGCCCAGATTGTCATTACCGGTTTTATGGCCAATCCATGGGGGGCAGACAACCCTGCCAAGGGGACTAAATATAAGAAAGGAGCGGTTGAGTTTACGCACGATGGTGGCTATGAATATATCCAGCTAATGGCTACGGAAGATATCGATTTTTCAAAGACACCATATTCGATCGTAACGGCCAATAACGGCGGTGATCGGGTAGCTACGTCCAATGGTTGGGCCGAAGGAGGCAAAACCACCTTTAAGTTCGATCTTATAGAGGGTAAAGCTACCAAGGGAACTTTCTTTTATGTCGGCTCCCCGTCGAAAGTAATAGCCGGTTATCATTCCAAAGGCAAAAGTGCCGATATCAGCCAGGCCAACTGGATACGTACCATCGCGTCGAATTCCAAAAGTAAAGGTGTGTTAGGCGACGGCTTTGGACATGCTATAGGAGGTACCGGCATTCTAGGTGACCCTTATAAAGGAGATTCCAATGAAGACGCAGATGGTATCGCCGTTTTTAAAGGGACAAAAGTAACACCGCTCACGGTACCTATTGATGCTATATTTTATGGAAACGCTGTGGGAATCGCTAAAGGAGAACGGGGTTCGGGCTATATTTTGCCTACTAACGATCATTACAACAACCCAACGGGTAAAAGTTGTTATGGAGAACCGGGGAATACATTCTTCTTTGAGCAAACCAGTCCGAGTTCCAACGTTTTTATCAAACTTGGTGGTGTGTTCAATACAGAAAAGAAAAGCTGGGAGACCCCGCGAAAAGCTATTAACAAGAAATTATCCGGTAAGGCATCAACCCTACCGGATATTGAAACAGGATTAGGTATCACGCAATTGGCACCATAACGGTCGGATTGTCGTTTTTGGGTTTTTAATATCATCTTATGGATACACGGAGAGAATTTATAAAGAAATCTATTTATATATCGGGATTAGCAGGACTTTCATCGGTCTTGCCTCCGTCGATACAACGAGCCTTGGCTATTAACCCCGAACCGGGCAGCACTTTTCTGGATGCGGAGCATGTGGTGCTATTGATGCAGGAAAACCGTTCGTTTGACCATTGCTACGGCACATTGCAGGGTGTCCGTGGGTTTAATGATCCTCGGGCCATAAAGTTACCCGATGGAAATCCAGTGTGGCTGCAAAAAAATGCGTCTGGACTGACCTACCCACCTTTTCGGCTCAATATAAATGATACTAGAATAACCTGGATGGGATCGCTACCGCATTCCCGTGAAAGTCAAGTCGATGCTTTCAACGAAGGTAAATATGACAAGTGGCTTTTCGCCAAACGGCCGTCCAACAAGAAATACCGTGACATGCCGCTCACCATGGGGTACTATGACCGGGAAGATTTGCCGTTTTATTACGCACTGGCGGATGCCTTTACGATATGCGACCAGAATTTCTGTTCTGCGAATTCCAGTACACACCCTAACCGACATTACTTCTGGACCGGTACGATCCGGGATCCCAAGGATCCGCAATCCCGGGCACTCATTCGAAATCAAGAGGCAAAAGAAGTGTATAAAAACTGGAAAACCTTCCCGGAGCGGCTCGAAGAAAATAACATATCATGGAAAGTGTACCAGAATGATGTGCGTGCCGGTGGCGGCTTTAAGGGAGAAGAAAGGGATTGGCTGTCCAACTACAACTGCAATTCACTGGAATACTTTGATCAATATCACGTCAACTTTACGGAGCGGAATATCAAGAGCCTGAAAAAACTCGCGGATGAGCTCCCCAAAGAGATCAGTACACTCAAAGAGAAATTGGCGTCATCGGAAGAAGGCAGTGCGGAATATGTGAAACACCAAAAAGCCCTCAAGAAAAAGCAGAGCGTGTTATCCAATACCCGAAAGGAGCTGGAGATCTATTCTAAGGCTAATTTTGACAAACTATCACAGAAGGAAAAAAATCTCCATCAAAAAGCATTTACCATCAACAAGGGCGATCCGGATTACCATTCACTGGAAACCATCGCCTATCTGGAGGGTAATAACGAACATGAAATCACTCTGCCTAAGGGCGATATTCTCTATCAGTTTAGAAAAGATGTCAGTGAGGACAAGCTGCCTACAGTGTCGTGGTTGGTGCCACCACATTATTTCATTGATCACCCGAGCGTACCGATGTACGGTCCCTGGTATATTTCGGAGGTACTGGATATTCTCACAAAAAACCCCGAGGTGTGGAAGAAAACGATCTTTATCATCACATACGATGAAAATGACGGTTATTTCGATCACGTACCACCCTTTATGCCGTATGATATAACCAAGCCTAATTCGGGCAAATGCTCCGAAGGGATAAAAGTAGAGGACGAATACATTTCCCTAAATCAGGAAAAGAAATATGTGCGAACCGGAGGTAAACCCGATCCGGATGCGGATCCAAACGAAGTGTTTGACGGGGGTAAGCCCCGGCCTGCTCCCATCGGTCTGGGGTACCGTGTACCTTTGTTGATCGCTTCGCCTTGGAGCCGTGGCGGTAAGGTATGTTCGGAGGTATTCGATCACACGTCCTCTCTGCAATTCCTCGAAACGTTTTTAAACAAAAAATTCGGGTTGCAGATCAAGGAAGAAAATATCAGCCAATGGAGACGTACGGTATGCGGCGATCTTACCTCGTCATTCACGCCATATAGCCCCAAAGAGGACAACTTACCTTTCTTAGATCGGGAAGCTTTTGTAAAAAAGATCAACAATGCCCGTTTTAAAAAAGAACCTACAGGATATAAGGCTTTGTCCGAACAAGAGATACAGCGGGCAAGAAAAGAATGGTCTATGGGTATAGCACCACTACAGGAAAAGGGGATTAAGCCATCTTGTGCATTACCATACGAGTTGTATGCCGAAATGCGTTTGGCGCCAGACAAGAACACTGTGGATTTGATCTTTGAAGTGGGTAATAGGTTCTTTGACCAACGTGCCGCCGGCTCACCCTTTACGGTGTATGCGTGGGGACTGCAAAAAGGTGAATCACCCCAAAACAGGCAGTATGCCGTGGCTGCAGGCAAAAATGTCAAAGATCATTGGCCGATAGAAGCCTTTGCGGATAAAAAGTACCATATAGAAATATATGGCCCCAATGGTTTTTACAGGATGCACAAAGGCAATGCCCATAATCCTGATGTGGACATCAGTTGTGCTTACGAGACAATGAAACAAAACGGCAAAATACCTACCGGCAATATAGAGTTGAAGCTGGTAAACCGTAACCTTGCTCAGGCGTATACGGTGGAGATTGTCGATAATGCCTATAAAAGTGGTTCACAAAAGAAAGTGTTGGATAAAGGGGCCTCAGCCAACATCGTATTGGATCTGAGCAAGAGCTATAGCTGGTATGATTTCAGTGTGCGCATCAGCGGAGCCGGAACCTTCGAAAAACGCTATGCCGGCAGGGTAGAAACAGGTAAAGTGGGTTTTAGTGACCCATTGATGGGTGGAATACAGGAATAAAGTAAATCGATTAGGGTGAAAGGTTTAGTTGAGATATCGTATCAGTTCCTATTATGTGTCGGTCTACTGTTCATGACAAATGGATTGTTGTCGTGCCGACACAACCGGTTGAATACTAAGCCATCAGTGCATGTACAGAACAACGAAACACCAACCCCTTTGGTTGCTATCAGTAATGCCAATGATAAAACATTGGAAATCTATCATTATGCAAGCAAAGTGTGGGATACTTCTACCTGTGCGTGGAGATTTAAACCGGTTGCCACATTGGGATATAGACCAGATGCTATTAAAGCGTTGGGTGCAGGCATCGGCGATATGCGCATGCATTATACAGATGGTTTTCGGGGGAGGGCGATCTCAGCATTTGCTATACAAGGAGGCAGGTTTTTGGCCATTGGTGCCTATGTACCACAAGGGAATCTTGTTAAAGGTCAGAAATTATGGCAATACCTATTTCCTGCAGACCAGGATCCCAACAATCATGCCATTGAACTTTTGCCAAATGGCAATATTGCTGTAGCCGGATATGGAAATCACCCCGATAATGGCTATGGCAACTGGATACGTATTTACAATACAGCTACAGATACCTCGTCTAATTATGCTGAAGCTACATTAATAGGCGCTCATGCACTACTTTACGATACTGTTTATCATAGGTTATGGGCTGGAGGCCAGATGATAGTAGACGGTCGGGCCAAACATGGTATTTTTGCTTATGTTATAGGCGGAAGCCGATATGCACCGACTATACAGGAAGATACAACCTACAGGACAGTTTTTCCTTTTGGCAAACCAACTGACCCAACAGGTGTACCCGACGCTTTAAAATGGCCGCATGATCTTGCACCCGACTATGATGATCCCAATAAACTATATTATGCAGACCATACAGGTGTGTATATCTATGATAAGATAGCCAAAACACTTACCGCTACATTGGGAGATTCCCACCGTTTTTTCGGTGAGGATATAGCTATTAAATCGGTAGGAAAACAAGCGCGTGGAAACTATGTGGTGACTGAAGCATGGAATCCGGGTATCTCTAAGTACCATACAAATAAGGTTGATTTTTACGATTCATTGACCGGGACCTTGTTATTTTCCCGTTATGTGGACGGCTATTCTGTTTACAGGGCAAGAATATGGACACCTATTTATCTATAGGGAAGTAAATATATAAGAAACAGCGTTTATTCATGTTTGCAATAATTATCACATATAAAAACAGATGTCAGTTTATTTAAAGCCCGAACACCGCCGTTGGATGATCGCTGCGGTTATATTTTTAGCAACCGTTTTCAATTATTTTGACAGACAGATCTTAGCTGTATTAAAACCTCTGTTGAAAGAAGAATTTAATATGGATGACAGCGGTTATGCTTGGGTGGTTAATATATTTACCGTATGCTATGCGATTATGTATCCAGTATCCGGTTGGCTTGTAGATAAGTTTGGTGCCCGATTTATCATGCTTTTAGGTGTTTTAGGATGGGCAACAGCTAGTATAGGGGCAGGTTTTTCGCGAACGTTTGGTCAATTTGCATTTTTCCGTGGTTTATTAGGCGTGTCCGAACCGTCAAATTTCCCGGTCAAGCTACATGTGGTTACAGTATGGTTTCCTGCTAAATTGAGGGCTACGGCAAATAGTCTTTGTGAGGCTGGAAGTTCGATAGGCGCCATTCTTGCGCCTCCTCTTGCCGCCTGGCTCGCCCTCACATTCAATTGGCATACCGTCTTTGTCGTGGGGGGTGTCGCGGGGCTAGTGATCGCCGTCTTATGGTTGCTGGTCTATAGAAATCCACCAAAGGACATTGCACAGGAAGCAACAGGGAGTGCGGTGATAAAAGAAAGTGTCTCGTTTAGCTGGACACAGCTATGGACGAAGAAGAGCCTTTGGGGTGTATTGTTGATTCGTTTTTTGAGCGATCCACTATGGTACTTCTGTTTGTTTTGGTTGCCGGGCTACCTACAAGAAGAATCCGGTCTGTCATTGGTGCAAATGGGCTTGTTTGGCTGGATTCCATTTTTAGTTGCAGATATCGGCGCCATAGGAGCCTCTGCCTGGTCCGATAGCATGGTCAAAAAAGGAAAAGAGCCCCTTAGGGCCCGAAAGACTATGATGACCTGCCTGGCTTGTATTGCTCCATTGTGCGTATTGACCCCGTATCTTCCCAATGCTTTTGCAACATTGGCAATCTTTAGCTTGGTAGCTATCACTTGCCTTACCTGGCTATTCAATATCAATGTCGTCGTTGCCGAGGCATTTCCCGTGAGGAATGTAGCCAGTGTCCTTGGTATAGCGGGTGGATGTGGAGCGGTCGGGGCTGTGTTGCTCAACTATTTTGTAGGCCAATACATAGGCACTATCGGAGCCGGAAAGATCTTTATGGCTATGGCTGTGCTCCATCCTATTGCGGCTGTTCTGCTGTGGACAATGGTAAAAAAGGAAAAACCAGCTGCCGAGACAGAAGGAGCATTGGCACCCTGACCGGAAACAGAAAATTAAACAATATAAAAAATAGAATAAAACAAATTAAAGAAAATGAGTAGTGTAAAAAGATTAGAGGACTATGATGTCATTGTCATAGGTGGTGGGCCTGGTGGTATCCCTGCAGCCATTGCATCGGCAAGATCCGGGATGAAAACACTTTTGGTAGAACGAAATGCTTTTTTGGGAGGAGTGGCGGCTACCGGATTGCCTATATTGGCATTCTATGACCGTACTGGAAAGCAAGTAGTCGGTGGTATCGGAGATGAGATGATACGACAATTGGTGCCGATAGGGGGAGCCTTTAGTGGTCATATACCTTGTCCTATTCACAATTCATTTACGCCTATAAATCCGCACCTGTTTCGCAATGTAGCGATTGCATTGTGCAAGGATGCCGGTGTAGATATGTTGTTTTCGACAGAAATACAAGACGTTATCGTAGAGGATAATGTGGTCAGGGGAGCCGTCCTGTTTTCAAGGAGTAAAATCATGGAAGTGCGTTGTAAAGTTATCGTTGATGCCACTGGAGACGGAACGGCGGCATATTTGGCGGGAGCCAAATATGAGATAGGCAGCCAAGGTGATAAAAAGGTACAGCCGGTATCGCTCATCTTTAGCTTGGGCAATGTAGACATAAATGAAATGCTTGCCTATATCAAAGAACACCCCGAAACCTTCGAAACCCCTGAAACTTATGGAGAAGGCATAGAATACACCATGGATTATTTCTTTAATTCCGAGTCGTTTTATTTTACAGGGTTTTCCGAATTTATTGCCTTAGCAAAAGCCAATGGTGACTTTGATGTTCCCAGAGATCGTGTCATCTTTGCCAAGCAGCCCAACAAGAATGAAGTGGTCATCAATGCTACACGCATGATCGATATAGATGCTACGGATCCCCAAAGCTTGAGCCAGGCCGAAATCGAAGGGCATCGACAAGTACAGGTCTTGCTGACCTTCTTTAAAAAATATTGTCCTGGTTTTAAAGATGCTTTTCTTGCTCATACCGCATCCGGTACCTATGCCCGCGAAAGCCGGAGGATCGTAGGGCGAAAGACAATTACGAAAGCAGATATTGACGAACTCCTTATTCCGGAAGACTCCATAGCTCTGGCGGGATATAACGTGGATATACACCAGGCTGGTATAGGTCTTCACCTTCTGCCATCAGCACATGCTATTGGTATTCCTTATGGGTGTCTCGTATCCGAAAACATTGATGGCCTTTTAACCAGTGGGCGATGTATATCTGTAGAGCCTTATCCATTTGGGCTCACTAGAGCCATGGCGACCTGTATGGCTATAGGCGAAGCAGCGGGTACTGCAGCGGCATGGGCGATAAAGAACAATGTGCCGCTGGCCGCTGTCGATGTGCGCGAGCTGAGAAATATCCTGGAAAACAATGGAGCGATTGTATCTATAGATGTCATGGCCTCCGGATATGATGGAAACGCAGGAAAAAAAATAAACCGTACATCCATGTCGTTAAGTTAAGGAGAAAAGAGCCCATAAAGGACAAACATGTATAGAAAATGAAAAACAAAGTAAATTATCTGCACCTGTTGCTATGGTTGGTGACTGTACCTTTTTTGACAGTATCATGTGGCGGATCTAAGGGCGAAGGTCCCGAACCCGATTTATCACCTTGTACTATCACTTCTATATTTCCGACAAGCGGAACACCAGGAACGGTAATTACCCTTACTGGAAAAGGATTTGGAACTGACAAATCCAAAATAACAGTCCGGGTCGGTACGGTAGAGTCCGTATCGATCATGTCAGTTACCAATACCAAAATACAGTTAAGGGCTCCTGAGGGGTTCTCGGATTATACCGCGAATATCCACGTAACTGTATCAAGTTCAACATCAAATACGGTAGAGTTCTATTATGCCGATACCGTTACTCCCGTGATTACTACGGTGACAACGACCTGTTTTTATCATTCCACGGTCGTCATAACCGGCAAAAATTTCAGTCCGATCAAAGAAGAAAATAGCGTAAAATTCGGAGAGATAGAAGCAGAAGTGACGGACGCGACGAATACATCGCTGACCGTAATTACACCGGACCTGGGTGCTGCTAGCAGTGTCGGAATTACGGTGGCCAAATCGGGTAAGGTTTCAAATACACAGAACATAAGCGTCGATCAGGATCAAAATAAAGTTGCTACATACGATTGGACGACACATACAGTAAGGACGGGAATAACATATAAAACGGCAGAATTGACCCTGTTTGGGTCGTTACGGAGACTGCATATTCTTGATGTGGCCCTGACTGAGAAAAATACCTTAGGGATAGGTGTTGCCACACCACATAAGAATACGACCACGATATGCAATGACTACAATGCGATAGTTGGAATAAATGCCGGGTATTTTCCTTTAGGCTCATCCAGTGATAAGGATCCGTACATAAGGATTAATAAAGAGACAATACAGGCAGGGCATTTGAATGTAAATCCGATATTTACAAATGCCGCACTGACCATAAACAAGAATGTTGCTACGGTACGGAAATTTACGGACGGTGGCAGAAACCAGAACCAACTGGCTGCCGCGATCCCTGTGTCAGAAGCCGAGCATGTCATTGTATGCGGCCCCATGCTTATCACTTCCGGTGTGATAGAGAACCTGGACATGTCAAATTCACACAATAGTTCCTCAACAGCAAGAACCGGGCTGGGGGTAGTGGCAGACGGCAAACGTGTATTTATGGTGGTAGTTGATTATAACGGGGATGTTGTCGGTGTGAGTACACAGCAGCTTGCGAAGATCTTGCAGGCACTGGGTGCAGTCAACGCGATGAATTTTGACGGAGGTGGCTCGTCAACGATGTTTGTCAAGGACATGGGGGATAATGGCCGTGTCAGTACCAACACCTACGCACAGCGACAGGTCAAAAGTGTAATTTATGTGAAATAAAAGTACGAAGCAAAATGAAGTTGTTGTTTATTGGCTTGTTTTGTGCTTGGTTACCCTATGGCATAGATATGGATCGAAGGCCGGAATCTTTGCAGGATCAAAACAAGGTGGCGGAACTTTCCTCTTCGATTGATGAGATCATACTCATAGGAGAGGATCGATTGATTATCATTGATTATGCAAAAACGACAGAAAGTAATAAGCATGTAGTTTGGCAATTAAAGACCTCCGATATAGTAGAGTTGCCGAAATCATATCATAGGTATTTCAAGAAACTGGATGATGCCAAGTCTGTCGATAACCACAGGAAGCTGTTGGTCAGTTCTTCGGGTGGCGGAGTCGCATTGATCGACCGTAAGACCAAGAAATGTCTTTTCTATGCAAAAGCACCTAATGCCCATTCTGTAGAGTACCTTCCGGGAGGTAGGATAGCTACAGCACTGTCTACCGCCAAAAAAGGGGGAGATAGGATCGAAATATATGATGCATACCTGTCAAATACTCCGCTGTTTACAGATTCCCTCTACTCAGGACATGGATTGAGCTGGAATAAGGAACGCAAATTGTTGTATGCTTTAGGTTCCGATAAGTTACGGGCGTATTCTTTGAAGAATTGGAACAAGCGTTCTCCCAAATTGCTCTTGGAGAAAGAATGGAAACTGCCAGCTACTGGAGGGCATGATCTGTTTTTGTCATCTTCCGATAAGTTATTATTGTCAACAAGCAGACATGTGTGGGAATTTGATATAGCGACGGAACGCTTCAGTCCTTTTGTGCCTATTTCCAAAGAGAGAAATGTAAAATCTGTTTATTACGATGAGGAGACCAAAGAGATCGTCTATACGAAAGGAGAAATTAATTGGTGGACGCATCAGATCCATTTTTTAAATCCCCAAAGAACCCTTGCTGTGCCGGAGTTAGATCTTTATAAGGTAAGGGTAATTAAAAAACAAAAAAGGTATCGTATGTGATAAAAGATTTTACAATTTCGTACCTTTGCAAAAAATTTTAAATCAAGTCATGGCAACGAACAGAACTTTTA
>JBEBVG010000059.1:0-17507 GCA_040392845.1 Sphingobacterium sp.
GATCGGTACCAAAATTAACACCGTCTTCCGCGCTGTACAATGGCTTATACGTACCACCCGATACCCATATTTCTTTAATAGCTGTGTTGGTTTTGGCTGCTTTCAACGCTTCCGCTAATTCGCCAACAGCGTTGCTCCAATCATTACCCGACTTGCTACCTGCGCCGCCCTTCTTTACATAGAGGATACCATTGCCATCGGGGGCAATAGGAGCTACCATGGCATTACTTATCACCCAATTCGAAGTTGTGCCAGATAGCGTAAAGTTATTTAATGTCCCGTGGTTACCATTTGCAGTCTGATCATAAACTGTATGCAATGCCGTATTTGTCCCGCCTGCTATACCTTGGTCAAAACGGTAATAGGCCACCAGATTGGAAGAAACAGGGTCTACTGTATCCAGCCAGCTGGCTTCAATATCTACTGCAGAACGTACGCTATTCCAGACACGGACTTCATCCAGTTCTCCCAAAAAAGAATTGCCTCCGAATCCTCCACCTATAAGCAACGGACCAGTACTTGCCATTGCCGACACGTAGCTCGTATTCGTTGCGTTAATAGTAGTGGCTAATGCGCCATTTATATAAAACAGCACCGTGTTACCCGATTTTGTTACAGCGACATGGCTCCACTTGGATAGGGGCAGTGTACTGCCGGAATTAAACCAGCCCCAACCACCACCATTTATATTATCTAAACCAAAATTTACTGTGCCTTCGTTAAGAAATAACCAATATTGTAACTGGCCATTACCATTGGAACTCTTCGCCACGATGGTCTGAAGACCAATCGAATTATCCGGCTTCACCCAGGCTTCTATGGAAAAATTATCCGTACCGATAAACGAAATTTGTGTTGCTGCAGGAGCAGACACATAATTGGTGCCGTTAAACTGCAGTGCGTTGCCCGGAGCTGTAACAGCAGACGTGGTAAAGCTTTCCTCACTACCATAACTCGTCCCTTCCGAATTGACGGCATAAGCACGAACATAAATAGTCTGCTCAGCAGGCAAGCCAATAGTCTGGTTAAAAGAGCCTGTTCCGTCTCCGATGGCCACCTTATTGTTCGCTGTTGTTGGATTCGTCGTTGTCGCCCATACGATCCCCCGTTCGGACACCGCTGCACCACCGTCCGCCGTGACATTACCTCCTAAGATTGCACTTGTGGCCGTAATAGTTGAAGCGGCAGTTGTCGTAACTGTAGGAACGGTATTGGGTACACCGGGTACCGTCTTAACTATAATCCTTGAATCTCCCGTACCTACAAATTTCACCTGGTTGGATTCCACCAACCCACTATAAAACGCACCATATAAATCAGTTGGCACAGCAGTCCAGCTTGAACCTGTTGAAGAATAAATTACATAAGTCTTTCCATCGGTGATATCAGAAACAACACCGACGAACTGGCCATTGCTGTATTCAAAAGTACCTTCTCCAAAATTTCCACCCAAGGTAACTCCTGTAGGCTGATTGGAAATCACCGCCTTACCGGAATAAGATGTTGCTGAGGTCGGATTACTGGTCGAAATAGTAAAAAATGAAATAATAAAGTTGCTATAATCGACAAACTCCATCCCCATAAAGTGATATTTTGAACCATCCCATACTACATCGTTATAATAATACACCTGGTAACCTAAGTTCGAGGGTGTGACATTAGACCATGTTACACCGTCTGTTGAAGTATAGATAACACCTTCCCAAGTATTATTGTCCTGGCCCAATGCAAAAAAGCGCCCGTTAACGTATTTGACCTTGAAGTAGTAATTGTTATCCGTATTAGCCGTAGTCCATGATGCTCCTGTAGATGAATAGGCTATTTTATAGGTACTCGCATCATATCCCACAGCAACAAATCTTGAATTGCCATAGGCAAGGCCGGTAAAGGAATTTGACGAAGAGGCGGGACTTGTCCAGCTTGTACCATCAGTAGATTCAAGAATGGTTTTGTCTCCTACAGCTAAATATTTAGACCCATTATACACTACCGAATAAAGCGCATTTTGATTAACAGGTGATACATCGGTAAATGTTTCGAAATCATTCGATGAAAGAACAAAGCCCGTTTGGCTAAAATACCCTACCCCTACGTAATTCGATCCGTTGGAAGCGAGTCCATAATAGCTGCCGCCGGGATAGCGATAATTTATACCATCATCAGAGCTGACCACTCCTTCACTTCCCCATTGAAAGTATTTGCCATTTACATAAGTTGCCCCAGCACCACTGATATAGGCTGTCCGGGGTTGAAGCGTAAAGGTATTTCCATCGGTTGACGTAAATACGCAACCATGACCATGATAGTATTGACTGGAGCCAAATAAATAGATCGTCGTTCCATCAGATACTCCACGGAAGACCTGATTAGGTGTTCCTAAAACGGAGGTGCCCCCACCAGGTAAATGAACCGTGGATGACGTTATGTTGGACCACGTAGTACCATCTGTTGAGGAATAAACTGTCGTACTACCTGTAAAAATAAAAAAACGGTCTTTGAGGAATTGAGCAGTATTAATAAACTCAGAACTACTTACCGTTTGGTAAGTCCAGGAATTCGCCATTGCTGTAGTCGACTTATACACGTGGCTTCCACTCCCCGCCTCACGAGAACTGATCATATATAGCCCATTTCCATATGTAATATTGAATAATTCACTGTTAGCGTTACCTGTATTTATAGCAACAGCTGTCCATGAACTGCCATCGGAAGAGGTCAGCAAAGTCCTGTTTATTCCGACAGCGAAAAAATTACCTTCAATAAACTGTACGTCATTTAATCTATAATTTGTTCCTGAATTTCTCGTTGTCCACGTAATTCCATCTGTAGATGTGCTGATAAAACCATCATAGCCAACCACTACAAAGGTGGAATTACCGAAAGCTACCTTACTCAGTGTATGACCGAGACTAGCTGCATAGGACCATGCCTCGCCATCCGGGGAAGTATAAATCCTTCCTTTTTCAGTAATACCGATGTATTTAGAATTTCCAAAGGCAACTCCTCTACCGCTTTCATTTGTTCCTATAGGAAACCCACCATAGGCTTCGATAACAGGCGCTTGCCCAAACGCAGTCGGGAATGACAATAAAATCCCAAACAACAATAAGCTTATTTTACATAAAATGGAAAATTTGTTCTTCAACAACAATGGCGGAAGTACATTTAAACAAAGCTGTTTCATATTTGTAGAGGTCTTTTGTATTTAGTTTGGATGGGAATCTTTAAAAAATCCCAACAATATTCACATTTATCCGGTAGAATTCTTCGCCGAAAGTACAGGTTTCCTTATAAAAGTGAAATAGGGACCTTATAATTATTGATATATGTCAATAACTTTTTTTACGCTATAGTATTCAGCATGCGTAGCAGGCTTTCTTCCCAGGCGGGTACCTGTACGCCGAAGGTGGTCTTTATCTTGGTTTTATCAAGCAGGGAATATTGGGGTCTTTTAGCTGGTGTGGGATAAGCTGTCGTAGGAATGGGGTTGATCGTACAGTCCAGGTTTTTGATTGTCCGAATGGCTACGGCGAAGTCATACCAGGAGGTTTCGCCCTCATTGGAGTAATGGTAAATACCAGGAAGCCATTGCTTTCCATCGATAATATCGACGATGGCCTGCGCGAGGTCTTTGGCATAGGTGGGTGAACCGATCTGATCGTTGATAACAGCTATTTCATCCCGTTCGCGCATCAGGCGGAGCATGGTCTTGACGAAATTTTTGCCGTAAGTAGAATATACCCAAGAGGTGCGGATGATGATAGCCTCGGGACACCATTTCTGAATGGCTTGCTCACCTTTCAGCTTCGTAAGCCCATAGGTATTGATTGGCGACAAGGGTGCATCTTCGGACAACGGCGTGGAGGCACTGCCATCGAAGACATAGTCGGTGGAGATAGCCAGGAGCTTACAACCCTGTAAACGGCAATACTGGGCAATTTCTTCGGACGCTAGGTGGTTGACCCTGTCAGCAAGATCGGCCTCACTTTCGGCCTGATCAACAGCGGTATACGCGCCGGCATGGATAATAATATCGGGCTGATACATACCTAGTATATCGGGGATGATTATCGTCTGATCCAGCGGTAGCTGCTTTCTATCCAGGAAGAAACAGATCTTGTCGGTATGTACGGACAGAATATCCCGTAGTTCGGATCCTAATTGGCCACTGGCCCCAGTAATGAGGATGGTTTGCATAGTCGTTTACAGCAACTCTGATTCCAGTTGTTCCAGCTCTTCATAAAGATGCTTCACATCCTGAGCATACTGTTTATGTACCACAAGAATGGCATCTTCGGCATGTACCAGAATGGTATCCGACAGTCCGATAAAAGCCACATATTTGTTGGTACCGATAGACATGTTGCCTGCCGTATCTACGGGATGACCTTTTGTCTTCAGGTAATCGTACAGGGAGTCGTACGATCCCATATCGGACCATATAAAGTTTGAAGGCACGACTTTGATCCGCTCACTACGTTCCATGACGGCATAGTCGATACTCTTGGACGGTATTTTTAAGGACAGCTCTTTGGAAAGCACGCCGTCTTCGGCAGCTTCGTAAGCTTCTTTTGCAGCCCTGAAAACACGTGGCTCGAAGCGGAACAGCTCTTCCAGGTATATCGAGGCTTTAAAGCAGAAAATCCCCGAGTTCCACAGAAAATTTCCTTTTTTTAAGAACTCTTTGGCGGTATCTAAGTTAGGCTTTTCCCGAAAAGAAAGGACGTCATTACCCTGGTATTCGATATAACCGTAGCCTGTCTCGGGACGTGTGGGTTGGATACCAAATGTAGCCAGGTACCCTTCTTCCGCATATTGTATACCTTGGCGTAAGCTCTGTTCGTACTTCTGCTGATCTTCAATCAAATGATCGGATGGGGAAACGATCAGAATATCGTCAGGAGCACAGGCCAGCGCCGCAAATGCAATGGCAGCAGCGGTATTTCTAGGTGTTGCCTCGACAATGGTGCGGCTGCTTCCTTCGGGCAGGTAACCTTTTGCCTGATCGACATTCTGTATACTACCTACCATAATGCGTTGTGTCGCCACATTTTCATTGCGTCGGACCGTCAGCTCAAAGAGCGACTTTCCTTCAAAAAGTGGGATATACTGCTTAGGCATGGCCTTGCGTGATAAGGGCCACAACCTTGATCCTATACCTCCGGACAATATAACATTGACAATGCTTCCCATATATTTTTAAATCTCTTCGTTTATTTCGACAACTGTAGCGGGAATTTCATCCTGCTTTAAATAAAGCAAAGCGCTTCCCCGTGCATCTGATAGTGCATCGTGATGGTCTAACGGTATTCCCATGATCGCGCAGCAGACGCTGAGCTTGGTCTTGGGAAATCCTTTGCTGCGATATAGATGACTCGTGCATTCCCATTTTTCGGGCAGATGAAGCTGCTTGTAGCTGAGCCCGTAATGCGTCATGGTCTTCTGTAACACCGACCGGTCAAAGGCTTCGTTGTGAGCAACCATCTTTTGCCCTTCCAATAAAACGCGTAAGGTAGGAAATAGTTCGGCAAATGTCGGTGCATGAAGTGTATCTTTCGGCTTAATGCCATGCACACGTGTTGTCTGCCACATATATTTATTTTGGGGTGGCCTTACCAGGGAATAATATTCGTTGACGATGATACCATCCTGAACATTTACAATCCCTACTGAGCAGACACTGCTATACGCTGCTGTAGCCAACTCAAAATCAATCGCGGTAAATGTTTGCATGAACAAAAGTAAAAATTAAAATCGAATCCCTACTGACTATTTAACGCTATGGCGGTAATCTGGTTCATTGGGATAAAGTCGGCCATGACACGTAAGCTCTCATCAAGGATGAAGTCGAAATCAAGCTTCGGCTGGGGCTCTCCTTCTTTCCACAGCGGTTTGCCATGGAGGGCGAGCACCTTATTGACACGTTCTCTGTTTTTAATTTTCTGTTCGTCTCGTTCTTTCTTCAGCTTAGCCTGATTCAGTGTCGCTTTGGGGATAGAGTCAATTTTGTTGAACTCCTGTATATCTTCCAGCAGGTAGCTGTATTCGGGCGATTTGTTCATTCGCGTTTGATGCATCTCATTCAGCAGTCTGGTGGTTTCACCTAAGTCCGCAAGCTTCTTGAAAGAAGCACTCTCAATATGATCCCAGGGCAAGGCGGCAGGCTCAGAACTCTCACCAAACTTCTCTGCACTGTATTGTGTGGGGAAAGACACATCGGCTGACACACCCTTATGTTGGGTACTGCTGCCTGTAATGCGGTAGAATTTGCCCATCGTAATATTAATCTGACCAAACTCAGGTGCCCCGACAGGGATATCTTCACCGTCGCTTCCTGCGGCTTTCAACAATAATCGATTCGTCGGACTGATAAACCGGGACATATCTACGGCAGACTGTACCGTACCTTTGCCATAGGTCGTCGATCCCATGACGATACCGCGTCCATAATCTTGTATCGCACCGGCAAATATCTCAGAGGCTGACGCGGAAAAGCGGTTGATGATCACACCAAAAGGTCCTGTCCATTGGGCACCATTGGCTTTGTCATCTTCTACTTCCACGCGATTGTCAACATTGCGCACCTGCACAACAGGGCCTTTGTCAATAAACAGCCCGGTCAGCTCAATGGCTTCCTGTAACGAACCGCCGCCATTGTTGCGTAAATCCAACACCACAGCATCAACTTTCTCCTGGTTTAACGTGTCTAGGATAAGACGTACATCACGGGTCGTACTTTTATAATTGGGATCACGTTTACGATAAGCTTCAAAGTCGATATAGAACTTCGGCAGCGTGATGATACCTATACGATAGCTCTTGCCGTCTTCGCCGACGACTGTCTTGATCTCTTTCTTGGCCGATTCTTCTTCCAGAACAATCTTGTCGCGTGTTAACGATACGATGACGGGCTGGGCGGCAATGTCCTGCCCTGCCGGAATGATCTTTAGGCGAACGACAGTACCTTTAGGACCTTTGATTTTGGTAACTGCTGCATCGAGACGCCAGCCGATAATATCTTCAAACTCGTTGTCACCCTGTGCTACGCCAATGATACGATCATCGATATTAAGGCTTTTGTCCCGAAAGGCAGGTCCGCCCGGGATGATTTCCTTAATGGTGACCATCTCATTTTCCATCTGAAGGCGTGCTCCTATTCCCTGAAACGTATTGGACATACCCTCGTTGAATGCCTGGGCAAACGACGGATTATAATAAGTGGTATGTGGGTCCACCGCATCGGTATAGGCCGACATGATCAGCTGAAAGGCATCGTTGGAATTTGTCTTTTTGGCCTGTGACAAAAGATTGTTATAGCGCTTTGTCAATGTTTCTTTATGTTTCGCTTCGTCCGCTTCGGGATCAGCGCTGGCCAGCCGCAGGCTAAGAAGGTCGAATTTGACGCGTCGCCGCCATTGATCTTTAAGCTCTTCTTCATTGGCGAACCAACCCAGCTTCTCCCGGAAGTTGGTATAATTCTCATCAACGGTAAAATCATGTGGTGCATCAATTTGGGTTAATGCATACTCCATGCAGGACAGATAACGTTGGGTATATACATTGAAAATATGAAACGCGGCAGATAGATCGCCTTTTTTCATGTCCTGGCTAATGATATCACGGTATTGTTGCAGGTCGTCGATATCGGACTGGAGCAGGTAAATCTTGCCCTGGTCTACGGTCTTGATCAGGTTGTCAAAAACAATATGAGATAGGGAGTCGCTCGCTGAAACTTTTTTGTAGCTGTAGTTTTCCAGTAAGTTGACGACTTCCTTCGCAATAACTTCATGCTGTAATGTCGGCGTTAGCTGCATCCCCCCCTCGTCAATCTGTACCCGGGGCTTAGAACCACAGGCAATTACTGAAATCAACGCTAAACAAAAAACTAAATTTCTAAACATATATACTGTCTTGTTAAAAATCATACTCAAATGTACCACTTTGGCAACTTATCTTTTTTTAAAAATATTCTTAAGCGCTAAAAATACTAAAAAAAGTGGTGTTTGGGATATTAGATTGTCATGACAGCGGAAATTTAATTTTGGAGGTGTAACAATTTTATTACTTTTTTCTCTCAAAAAAGTAACCAAAAAAGTCGCTGCTTAAAACTTTGGACTGTATGGATAGTGCCTCCCACTGCTATTGTCCAAATTTTTTAGGCAGCATTTTATTTAGCTTGTACGGATTCTGCTTTTTTCTCAAATCTAACTAATCACTTGTATTTCTGCTTTTTTATTGCGTGACTCTATAACCTTGTAACTGTATAACTTTGTAAACCATTTAACCCTACACTACACTTATTTAAATATAACACGTCGGTAGAAAAATGGCATAGGACTGTTTTTAGCATCGTACCGTCCAAGCCTTGATTTGTTTGCTTCTTTATTCATCAAGGAATAAATTGCGAAGCAATCATGAATGCCTTTGAAAGCAAGCACATCATGAATAACAAGAGAAGCGATGCTCTATCGCAATACCCTAATCAACGTACACGCGCGACGACGTCCCAGGTGTCGGTAATGGAATAGTCTTGCACGACCTGAAGTTTGTTGTATAATGCGACGGTAGGGCAAATATGTATGGGCAAGGCATATAATACATCACCGACCTGGAAGGAATGGGCTTCTCCGGCATCGAGTACTAAATGTTCTTCACTGTGACTTATGGGTTTTAACGCAGGAGCATTCAGGAAATATACCCTATGGTCCAAGGCGTTTTCAGCAGCAACTGCTTTATAGCCGAGGTCAACACAAATATGCGTTGCTGAGGGAAGAGAAACCACACGGGTCAGTAAAACCGCTGCGGGCAAAAATGCTTGTTCGGGTAGTGTGTCGCCGTAGCCTTTGTCCCACAGGATGAACGTCCCCGGACTGCATTCCACTTCGGGATACTGTGCATAAATAGGGAAGGATGGTGAACCTCCAATAACGACTTGTGGCTTTGGAAAACCTTCGTTCACCACATTATCGACCAATGCGGCAACAGGCTCAAAATTACGATCACATATTTCTTTACGCTTCCGGACATCTATCTCCCGGACATGCCCGTCGTACGCATGAAAGCCTCGCACTTCCAGCCCTTCCATTGTCCGACAAAACCGGTATAGTTCCAGTGCAGCTTCTCCCGGATAAATGCCGGTACGTCCCATACCTATATTAAGATCGACATATACGGCTATGTGAATTTGCTCATGCAGGGCAACAGCTGATAATGCGGCGGCTGACGAACTGTTGTCGACGAGGGCTGCATAGGTTGTATGGGGATATTTTCTGATCAGCGCCACAAAGCGCTGTATTTTAGGACCATGTAAAGGATATGCCAGTAACACGTCCGACGCCTCACATGCGCCGAGCATCCCAGCTTCGGCAATGGTAGCGCATTTGAATTTGTGGATCCCTGCCGCTAACTGAAGTCGGGTAATCTCTTCGGTCTTATGTGTTTTGACATGTGGGCGCAGCCTGGCCGGATCATCGATCATGCTCTTAAGTTTATCGATATTACGCCGGATACGATTAGGATATACCAATAATGCCGGCGAATCGACTGTATCTGTTGCTTTTAGTTCGTACCAGTCCATGCGGTTCTTGTTCTACTTGTGTTCGGTTAGCTGTTCGATTTGTTTTAACAATACATTCCGTATTTTTTCCTCGGCGTCCATTTCCAGAAAGCTGGTCCGACAGCGCCAGGTTTCATAGCCTCCTTTTACGATCTCATGCTTCGGCGGTACATAGCCGACATAATCATTTGCCAGGCAGATGGTAAAATATTTTCCTTTGCCGGCAAAAGCTTTCAGTGCCAGTCCTGTTTCTGCAAAAAACTCTCCTCCAAGGCCGCCAATGACGCCGGAGCCAACCCGGAAAGATTGTATACGGAAGTTCCATCGCTCGGGATACTCCGCCAACAAGACTTGTTCACGTGCGTAGGCCCTGCGATAACCATCGGCATCCCAGGTCAACTGCTCATAATCCGTATCCCCGACAACTTCCTTTGCCTGCTCCAGTTCTTCTGCCGTGACTTTACGTAGCCCGACAGGCAGCTGTGTATATACGCCCTCCAGCGTAGCGTCGTCCTCCCACGGCAGGTCTTGCATCGTAGCGACAACTTTCCGGGCGAGGTCCTGCCCGATAAATGCACTTTTATGGTGCATTTCTTTCGGGTAACGGTCGGGCTGGAGGAAATCCCATATGTTGATCTCACCGCTGGTACCATTGCTCATCATGACCACAATAGCCTCTTCGGGAGCTAAAAGCTGGTTTAACGATCGAGCGAAGCAGCCAAAATAATCGGCGCTGATAGTGCCCCGCGGAGCATCTCCGACATAGTGTAAGGAATAATTGGCCAGCACTGCTATCCACTTGCCGTCCAAACCTTTCACGGCCAGATAAGCTACTTCAGTATCCGGCAGAGATGTACTTTCCACAATAGATTCTTCGTCGCCAAAAGGATTGGTCTTCACCTGATCACGCCCCCTGGACACCGGGTTGAATGCCTGGTAACCTGGAGCCATCTTATACCGACGGCAGACCACATGCTCGGGTGCATCTGCTGTACCAAAGGCTATTTTCGCCGGCTTTAGTTTTTGTAGCGTTTCAGCTACAAGATCGACGAGGTACTGCTGTACTTTCTTTCTATAGGTTAGATCGGCATGCCCCATCAACAAGTCAACGACAGCTCCTGCAGAGTGGGTATGTGTACTGGATATCAAGACATTGGAGGGTACGACATCTGTTCTTTCCTGGATAGCAGATTTGACTTCATCCAGCATATCCTGTTGCATTGCACAGATATCGACTACAACAAAAATCAACGTGGTTTCTCCGTTTTTCAGGGCAAGACATTTTGCATACAACGGGTCGTGAATTTTTGTCGCATAGCGGCATTGAAATTCACCGTTGATCAGTGTACCCAAAGGAGGGGTAATTTCCTTTTGTCCCGCCGCTGCTTGTAAAGAATTGTTATTCATTTTTTTGAGTTCTTGTACGGGTAGTGTCTGACAATTATCTACCGCAACGCTTTTCGCAAAAACCGCAACCAGTTGCCGTGAAAGATATGATCGATATCTTGGGCCGCATATCCTCTTTTGGACAAAAGGTACTCAAACTTTTGCAGATCCGCAATAGAGTCCATATCCCAAGGTGACTGTTCGGTGCCAAAAATACCGTCAAGATCGCTTCCTATGCCGATATGTAACGCGTTGCCGGCAATCTGGCAAATATGGTCCCAATGGTCGATCAACCGCTCTAAGCGGATATCCAGCTGCCAGGGATCGGAAACCGTATCGATAAAACGGATATCCATCGCCCAACAGTCTAACATGCCGCCAATGACAGCTCCTCTATCCACCAGCTGTTTGATTTGAATGTCGGTCAACTGCCGCTGGTTTGGAACAATCTTTCGCACATTGTGGTGGCTGGCCCAAATAGGTCCTTCATACAGCTCGAGCGCCTGGTCGAATCCTTCATCTGTGAGGTGAGTCACATCCAATATCATGTGTAGCTCACTCATAATTTTCATCAATTCTAACCCTTCGGAATGTATACGACCTGCCGTTTTTGTCCCATCAGCGTATCTCCCCGGGCCGAAATGCGACAGGCCCAATGCACGTAATCCATAGCTGTGCGCTTCGTACAGGTAGTCGGGACTGACCAACGAGTCGGCACCTTCCAGACTAAGAATATAGCCGACAGGTTTTTCGGCATCGGCAATACCCGTATTATTCCACAGGTCAATGTGTGCATCGAGTCCATTACAGTCTATAATCTGCACCATCTCCCCTTTCTTTTCCATTTCTCTATACCAAGCCAATTGGGCTTGTGTCATCGCCCAGGCCTGTTGCGGTGAATTCCATCCTGTCAAAGCGCTGTTGAACGGATTCACACGAGCCAGCTGTGTGGCCACGACAAGACCGATTTTTCCTTTACGCAACTCGGGCAAACATACGGTCCCCTTTCCCCGGTCGGGCTTATCACGCATATTCCGTTCGCGAAGACGTATCTGCTCCAGGGGAGCCGACAAATCACGGTTCCATTCGATGGCATTCATTGCCAGGTCAAGGTGAGCGTCAATGATCAAACGGTTCATGGGGATATTTGAGGATAAGTTGTTGGATTTCGTGACTAAATTCTTTAAAAACGGTATGCCAGTAGGCTTTTTCTTCGGGGGAATAACTATAAAATCCCTGGCCGGCATCTATACCTACCTCGCCCTTATATTTCTTTTCGATCAAGGTGTGGGGAAGATTATCCATACGTGACAGCTCTCTGTTGAGGTCTTCCATAACCATACCATAGGCATAGGTGCCCATCAGATCCATATACCTGAAATTTCCTGCAAAAGGCAGGTAGTAGCCCGCATCATTGCGGCATGCCCGATCGACACTTTCAATGGAAGCATATCCTTTTTCAACTAAATATAATCCTTCGCGAACGAGGGCGGCAAACATCCTTGCGCGGGTGCTGAAGCCTGTCTTCACGACATAAGGGTCTTTATTCCAGTTCTCCCGGGCACAATGTACCAACGTGGCGAGACTATCGGGATTGCTGACACTATTCGCAACGATCTCCGCAAAGAACGTACGGTATACCGGATAGGTCCAGTTCAGACCAAATATGTTGGACGGATGACAGCTATGTGCCTGTAGTTCTTCCAGATGAATAGCATCCATATTCGTCACTATGATCGGCATTGCGGAGGCTCTTTCTTCGACCTGCCGGATCAAATCGGCTTTGGCCTGCAACTGATCATTCGTCACGAGGATCACTAATTCATGCACCATAGCAGCCGGCCAATCCGTCTGGATCTGCAAAGTCTTGTATCCCAGGCCAATTTCGTCGTAGATAGCCTGTTCGGCACGTTGTTTATCTGCCGTCAGCAGATGCACTTCGTGTCCCGAAACCAACAAATTGCTGACTACGCTATATCCCAGCTTTTCCTGCCCGATCACCATAACCGGACCCGCTATTCCCTTCATGCTTTTCCTACTATCTGTACGCATTTTTTTAAATCGATTTGAGTACTTCCGCACTTACCGCAATAGCGTGATCTATCTCTTCCTGGGTATGCACAGCACTGATATACCACAATCCACGTCCGATAATCCGCACACCGTTATCGTGCATTCCGGCGATGAATTCTTTCAATTTTATTTTATCTACCTGGAGCGAATCCCGGTAATTTCTAATTTCAGGTAATGCTGTGAAAGAGGTATTGAACATAGGTCCAGTCCCTTGTACGAGCATATCCTGATTTGCTTCTCTGGCTGCATGACGCAGCCCATCCATCAGGCGATGCCCCAGGCGGAACATCCTGCTATAGGTGTCCGGATCACGTTCGAGTACCTCGATCGTCGCCAGTGCCGCAGCTACCGTGGGGTTGCTCGTGTTCATGGTGCCTGCATGGATAACCCGTGCCGAAGCAATTTCCTCCATCCATTCGCGTTTGCCGACAATGGCACTGATCGGGTATCCGCTGGCAATAGCTTTTGCAAAGATCGATAGGTCGGGTACGACATCGTAATACTGTTGTGCTCCACCGAGCCCCAAACGAAAGCCGGTAATGACTTCATCAAAGATAAGGGCGATGTTGTAGCGGTCGCAAATAGCGCGCAGCCCTTTCAGAAAACCTTCTTGTGGAACAATGCAGCCGTTGTTACACATCACCGGCTCAGTGATTATCGCCGCCAGCTCGGTATGTCTCTCCTGTACGACTTTTTCCACCAATGTTAAGTCGTTCCAGGGGAGAATGATGAAATCTTCACGGCTATGGGGTGATAATCCCTGCGACCATGCAAAGACATTTGGATCCTGCTCGTCACCCAAAGCTTCTATCGAGGGTGTACTAATTCCCCAGGCCACATTATCCAGCCAACCATGGTAATGTCCTTCAAACCGCAGGAATTTCTGCTTTCCTGTTTTCGAACGGGCAACCCGAAAAGCAGTTTGTACGGCTTCGGAGCCGTCCAGACAAAAGCGCATAAGCTCTGCCGACGGGATGAGCTGATGAAGTTTTTCCGCCAGTTCAATTTCGCGGATATGTTGCCCTGCAAATAATTGCCCCTGGCGGGAATACGTATCTACTGCATGTAACACATCGGGATGTGAATGCCCGACAATCAGGGGTCCCTGGCTCAACGTAAAGTCCAGATAGGCATTGCCGTCGACATCATATACCCTGCTTCCCTCACCATGTGTATAAAAGATGGCATGAGGATGGTTATATTTTCTAAATTCGGAAGATACTCCTCCCGCCAGCACAGCTCCGGCTCTCGCCAACAGCGTCTCAGATTTTTGATAGCTTATCTTCTTCATTATAGGATATCGCTTCTATAAGTTGTTGTTCACTATATTTGGAGGCCAGTTCGTAGATATCTTTATTGAATCGTGCAAATGCCTCTTCCCACGCTTTAGCCTGCTCCTCATTATAGGTATACAGTCCCCGACGGTTGTGTATTCCTTTTGCATCCTCGGCGACCATGCGGGTCATCCGTGGAGGCACATCTGTGCGGTTGGAAAGTTTCTTCAGCAGCTGTTCGAACGAATCGATATAATCTTCGAATCCCATAAAATCCAGCCGACGAAAAATTCCCATCAACGTCACCCAGGAACCCATATCATATCGAAAGACCTTATCTGCATCGGCCAACGTGGTATCGCCATTTTCGGCCAACGTCAATGCCTCGCGGTATACCGCATACATCAACCTGTTCGTGATAAATCCGCGGATATCCTTTCTCAGCAGTGTAGGTTCTTTCCCCCAGCTTTTCCCCATGCATACAACCTCTTCGGCTACAGCAGGGTCTGTCGCTGTGCCGCATGTGACTTCCATAAAACGTGTCATATAGGCTGGTTCGGCCCAATGTACGCCCACAAAACGGCTGGGGACAGGAACAAAGTCCTGCAACTCGCTGATAGGTATCGCCGACGTATTGGAAGCGATGATCGTTTGCTGCGACACATGTGCGGCAATCTTTTGATATACTATCTTCTTTATTTCCTTATCCTCGATGACACATTCCTGCACAAAGTGACAGGCAGCAATAGCGTTATAGTCCTCCGTGACACGAAGACGCTCCACATAATAGGCTAGTCCTTTGACCAGCAGACCGGAAGCTTCTGCATGCCGCAGCAGATCCACAATGTGCGTAAGTGCTGTTTCTTTTTCTCCTGGAATGGGCGCTAAGGCAACTACCCGATGGCCGGAAGCCAATAAAGATACGACGATACTGCTCCCCATCAATCCCAACCCCACCACGGCTACGGACATATTTGGCCTTCTGTTATTCATTGGCCGCAGGAAGTTTTACGATACAATCGATCTCTACACAGATGCCTTCTGCCAGCACCGATTGAACGGTCGTCCGTGCCGGTCTCACCCCTGCAAAATAAGTCGCATATACCTGGTTGAAACGGTCAAAATCATTGATATCTGACAGATGCACTGTACTTTTCACCACGTTGTCCATTGTTGCACCTGCGGCTTCAATAATGGATTTTATGTTGTCCATCGTACGTGCTGTCTCTTCTTCGATACTTCCCAGGATAAAAGTAGATGTTTTGAAATCTACAGATGCCTGACCGCTGATAAAAAGAAATCCTCCGGCAATGATACCGTCGGAATATGCACCGGTCACGAAAGCGGCATCTCGATCAGGATGTACAATTTTTTGTTTACTCATGTGTAACTTTTTTGGTTTACCTCGTGTATAGCAAAGGTACATGCATCGCTTGCGTTGGTCTATTACATTTGTTCTTAATTCTAGTACTATTTTTCAGGGCATTACAAAGTTATAGGAGTCAGGTTCGCCATGACCTATAGTTTGCCGTCAAGGGTTGGTGGTCCCTAAATAATTTTTTGTAAGTTTGGTGTTGTAAGTTTGTATAGAACTATGAGAGGATTAGTGACGAAGTCAACAGGTAGCTGGTACCAGGTGCAGGGGGAGGATGGCAACAAATATGGGTGCCGTATCAAGGGGAAATTCCGGACGAAAGGCATCAAAACGACAAACCCCATTGCTGTGGGTGACTGGGTTCATTTCGACCGGGAGGACGATCAGGAAAATGCTGTCATTCATACCTTGGAACCACGTCGGAACTACATTATCCGTAAATCAGTCAACCTCTCCAAGCAGACTCAAATTCTGGGGGCTAATCTCGACCAGGCTGTTTTGGTTGCTACGCTGGCATCACCACCGACATCCCTGGGTTTTATCGATCGTTTCCTGGTAACAGCAGAGGCCTATGATATTCCTGTCATATTGGTATTCAACAAATTGGATCTGTTTCATGAGGAGGGTTTGAAAATTCTGGACGACTATATGTCGATATACGAAAATATCGGTTACCGCTCTCATGCTGTTTCAGCCCTTGAAAAAACGAATATGGCGACGCTGCAAGGGTTGCTCAAGGATAAAGTTTCACTGGTATCGGGTCATTCAGGCGTGGGCAAGTCGACCCTCATCAATGCCCTTATTCCGGGAGCCGAGCTCCGCACCGGCGATATATCGGCATGGTCCGATCGGGGGAAACATACAACCACTTTTGCTGAGATGATTGATCTTCCTTTCGGAGGAAAGCTGATCGACACACCCGGAATTCGTGAACTGGGCGTAGTCGATATTGAAAAGAACGAGCTATCTCACTTTTTCCCCGAAATGCGCGCTCTTTTGAACACTTGCAGGTTCAACAATTGCAGACACATCAACGAGCCCGGATGTACAGTGCTGGCGGCTGTCGAAGAAGGTCTCATCGAACCGTCACGGTACGAAAGCTATCTGAGCATTTACCAGAACGAAGATAACCGCTCTTAGATTATTTCTCTAACCTTTTTCTTCGAATACTGAACCCGATGCTTCCGAGCAATCCAATAATCAGCACTATCGATCCGGCTAAGGAAACCGTGTTACTGATCTTCATCGTTGACGGGTCAAATACAAATTCTACTGTATGGTTTCCCCCCGGCAATTGCAGTGCTCTTAAAATATAGTCTGCACGAATGATAGGCAGCTCCTTACCATCGACATAGGCTTTCCAGCCCTTATTATAATAGATTTCGGAAAACACAGCAAAGACATCATTCGGCGCTGTATATTCATACACCATCTTGTCAGGGTGGTATGTTACAAGCTTGATGGATGCATTGGTCGGCTGCCCCAGGCGCGACATATTGAGCTGTCCTTTAAATTCGTCGTGAACAAATGCTTCTTTTGCCGGATTGAAGCTACTGATGGCCTGCATTTCCTGGGCATTATCCTTCACCAGTGTCACCTTGTCAACAAACCAGGCATTTCCCGCTGCCGTGCTTCGTCTCTCGATACGCTCAGCTCCATTTTTTGGATCTTTGGTAATGACATAGCGTACATTAAACATATCCAGCACATCTTCATTCATCGCTCCGTCAAATTGATGTTCGAGCAGTTCCTGAAACCGCATCAACTTCGCTGCATGATATCCACCAAAGCTGTGATGAAAATAGGATGCCCGTGCATCCGAGAAAGGGTTGGTGGTCATATC
>JBEBVG010000060.1:0-16983 GCA_040392845.1 Sphingobacterium sp.
CTTTCTACGAGATCGAAGACAATATGGACCTGGCCGAGGCTTTGCTTAAATATGTCATCAAGTATGCATTAGAGGCATGTTCGGAGGAAATCGAATTTCTGAAAAATCGCCTTCTGGAAGAGGAAAAGTCAAAACCTCAAAACGAACGGTCGGAATTAAACTTAATCGAAAAGCTCAACTTCATAATCAACAACGATTTCGAACGCGTATCGTATACAGATGCTATTGACATCTTAAAGCGTAGTAAACCAAATCAGAAGAAGCAATTTAAATATCTTATCGAGGAATGGGGTGCAGATTTACAATCCGAACATGAACGCTATCTCGTCGAAAAACATTTTAAGAAACCCGTAATCCTGACGGATTACCCCAGAGAGATCAAATCTTTCTATATGAAACAAAATGAGCCTGATGCACAGGGTAGGCAGACGGTGAAAGCTATGGATATTTTATTTCCCGGAATTGGCGAGATGGTGGGTGGTTCGCAACGGGAAGAAAATCTCGACAAACTGTTGGCCCGTATGGATGAAGTGGGTATTCCTGCAGAAGAAATGGAGTGGTTCCTGGATACACGTCGCTTTGGTTCGGTACCGCACTCGGGTTTTGGTGTCGGTTTCGAGCGTTTAGTGTTGTTTACAACAGGCATGACCAACATTCGGGATGTTATTCCTTTCCCACGTACACCGAATAACGCGGAATTCTAGCAGGACTTGTAGAAATAAAAATACCTTTATATATAATTGTATATAAAAGTATTTTTATCTAAGTTTAAGGATGGAAAATATCCTTGTTGTACTGGTCATCATCGGTTCTATCATCTATAAGATGTATACGGGCTATAAAGAAGAGATGGAAAAAGCTGCGAAACGGAAACAGCAGCAGCGTCCTCCTATGCCTGTACAGACACAACAGCATCCACAGCCACAAGTGGCGCCTCCACGTCCTACGGCCCGTCCTGTACAGATCCCAGTACCATCAACACCAAAAAAGAAGATACCACCGGTAGTACAATATGAAAAGGAAATTCCCTCAGAAGTAAAAAGGATACAGCAGAGTAGATCCGAACGAGCATATAAAAAGGTTGAAATTCCCGAAGAAATGGACAAGAAAGAAAAGCAACCGTTCGCGTTCGATCTTAGACAAGCTGTGATACAATCCGCTATCCTCGAACGTCCTTATAAGTAGGTTTTACTCTAGACAATAGCCTACAGCAAAGAAAACTTGTCGGCATCTTTCAGGAAAGGAAACTGCTCACGTCCTTTTTCCAAATCTTTAGGTTGTAGCGTAAAAGTATAGAGATCCTCATCTTCAGGCTTATAATACACAACATCTCCTACTGGTGAAATACACATTGATCCACCGGAATAGTAAACTTCATTGCCATCATGTCCTACCCTATTTACGCCAATTACAAAGGCTTGGTTTTCGATAGCTCTTGCGGGAATCAAAGCCCTCCAATGCGCTGAACGTTTGTCCGGCCAGCTCGCTATATACACCAATAAATCATAACCGTTCTCTTGATTTCTACTCCATACGGGGAAACGCAAATCGTAGCAGATCATTGGACAGATCTTCCATCCTTTAAGCTGAAGCATAATTCGTGAGTTGCCCGGCGTAAATACAGTATCCTCATCTGCCATACCAAACAGATGCCGCTTATCATAATGCACGTAACTTCCATCCGGTGACATCCACACAAACCTGTTGTAATATTTTCCTTCCTCCTCGATAATAAGGGATCCGGCCACCACACATTCAAACTTCTTAGCCGTATCGTATAGCCAACGCATCGTCATTCCATCTGCCTTCTCCGCACATTTGGATACGTTCATCGTGAATCCCGTATTAAACATTTCAGGCAAGATAATTAAATCGGTTTTCTCTTTCAATGCAGATAATCGCAATCCTAAATTCTGAAGGTTCTTCTCTACATTTTCCCAAAATAAATATGCTTGAAATACGGTGATTTTTATAGGCTCCATTAAAATGATTACACTTTTTCTTTCCAAGGTACAAAATAAAACTGACAAACGACAATAAAGTAAATTACCTTACGCGCTTCATGAGTTGATTGGCTAACTCATATAACTCGGTTTTACGTTGATGATCGATATTGATAGCTTCCAAACTCTTATATGCTAACGCTGTGTAGTGCTGTTTTAGTGTATCGGCCTTCTGCTGAATAGCATATTTTTCATAAAGCGTGATGATTCCTGCAATTTTTTGGCGTGCATCTACTTCTCCCAGTGATAACAATTCCGCGAAATTTGCTTCATCCTCCCGACGGATAGCTTCACCCAGCAAGATATATAGAATGGTCTTTTTATTAGCAATGATGTCTCCTCCCACCTGCTTACCAAATGTCACCGGATCGCCAAAAGCATCCAATATATCGTCCTGTAACTGAAAGGCAATACCAAGATTAACTCCAAAATCATACAGCTGTAGTCGATTTTCAGCAGAAGCCCCTGCCAATACAGCACCCATTTCCAAAGCTCCTCCTAACAGTACCGACGTTTTCAGACGTATCATATTGATATATTCTTCCTGGCCGATTGTATCAGAAGTTTCAAAATCCATATCCAATTGTTGTCCTTCACAAACCTCCAAGGCAACACGATTGAAAATGCGAAGCAGATCTGGAACAAACAGTGCCGGACATCGCGATAACTGCTCGTAGGCCTTTATCAATAACGCATCTCCCGAGAGGATAGCCACATTGTCATTCCACTTTTGATGAATGGTCTGTTGTCCTCTCCGCAATGGTGCTTTATCCATAATATCGTCGTGGATGAGCGAAAAATTATGGAAATATTCTATGGCTACGGAAGCTGGCAAAGCATCGTCTATACTGTCTATACCAAACAAATCTGCACCCAATAAAACAAGTAGGGGCCGGATACGCTTGCCGGACAAATTGAGCATATAGCCTATGGGAGCATAAAGATTTTCGGGATGGTGCGGTAAAATTCTACTTTCTAGCTCTTCACCGATCTTTTCAGCAAATATTCTATTTACGTACATAGCCACGTTTGATCCAGTGCGAAGATAAGAATTTATTCCTATTTTTGTTGTTAAATTCAGCTGATGCGCATACTGATTGTACATAACTATTATCAATTCCATGGCGGTGAAGATGTTGTCTTTGAACAGGAAATGCGACTTTTAGCAGCATCACACGAAATTACTACCCTTTCATTCCGAAATAAGAAAGGGATCAAAGGCTTTTTACAACATCTCCTTTACCCATGGAACATCCTTGCTACGCGAAAGATACTTAAACGTGTTAAGACGTTTAAGCCGGACATTGTACATATCCACAACACCCATTATGGCATCGGCCCTCATATATTCAGAAGCCTTTATAAACGAAATGTTCCTGTTGTGCAGACATTGCACAACTTCCGTATTCTGGATCCGTCGGCAACGCTCTTTCATAACGGCCAAGTCTTTACCGATACGATAACAAAAGATTTCCCATGGAAATCCGTTTGGAAAAAAGTTCTGGATGATTCGTTGCTAAAAACATTTCTGACTGCTGCGACGTACTATCTTCATAAAAAAATAGGAACCTGGCAGCATGTTAATAAGTTTCTGGTTTTTTCCGAGTTTGCCAAAGATCTGATGTTACAGTCATCCCTGCATTTACGCCCTGATCAAATAGCTATAAAGCCGAATTTTGTCAACCCTGTCGACGCTATGGAAAACGCTGTTCGGGAAAACTATTTTGTATACATCGGCCGGCTGTCCCCCGAAAAGGGTATTATCCCACTACTTGAGGCTATTTCCAAGTCCTCTTTTATTCTTAAAGTATATGGGACAGGGCCACTGCAAGATACCGTAAAAAAATACGCTCATTTATATCCTAATATTCAATTTTACGGGTTCCAAAATAAAGATATCCTTCATCCGGCATTACAGCACAGTCAGGCATTGATTGTACCTTCCATTTGCTTCGAAGGCATGCCTATGACGGCGATAGAGGCATTTGCCTGCGGTACGCCGGTAATTGCCAGCAAGCTTGGCATTCTTAGCGAAATGATACAGGAGGATAACACTGGACTCCATTTCGAAGCAAATAACGAAAGCAGCACCCTGCAGGCACTCAATAAATGGCAAAATCTGAGTATAGAAGAAAAAAGACAGATATCCGAAAATTGTCAAAATGAATATTGGGGCAACTATTCCCCTCAAAAAAACGTATTATTGTTAGAAAGCATATATAGGGAAACCCTAAAACAATCAAAAAAATGAGCATTATAACAATAGATCCTCTCGGGTTGGCACCTAAAATCCGTGAGACACTGGAAACGATTTACGATCCCGAATTAAAACCTGCTAATATTGTGGATCTGGGATTAGTCTATGAAATTATCACCAAAGAGGGCGGTATAGCGAAAGTCGTCATGACGCTGACGGCTCCAGGATGTCCTGTTGCGGGGGATATCATGGATGAAGTGCAAGAGAAAGTTGCCGCTATTGATGGTGTGAACGAGGCCTTAGTGGAACTGACATTCGACCCACCGTGGACAAAGGACATGATGACGGAAGAAGCGAAGTTAGAACTTGGTTTGTTTTAATCCCCTTCTTTGAATATTTCTGCTTCCAGACCTTCGAGTGTCTTCTTGGGTTTGGGGGCTGTCTTTTCTTTGCCAAACAACATATTCCATATATTCCTCGACTCTTTCGTCAGTAAAGGTGAGATGATGGAAAGTATCAGGACGTATACGACTACGAAAGACTGAACGACGGGCAACAATCCACCTGCTTTGCCAATATTAGCCATAATGATCGAAAACTCACCACGTGCAGACAAGGTCAATCCGATATCGAACGAAGCCCTGGGTTTAAGATTTGAAAAATGAGCAGCAAAATAGCCTGATGCCACATTTCCTAATACGGTAACCACCGCAGCCAGAGTCGCCCAACCTACGGCACCTGTCAACGAATAAATATCGATGGAAAGGCCAAAACTAAAGAAGAACATGGCACCGAAAAAATCTTTATAGGGCGTAACGAGTGCTTCGATTTTCTTGATATATTTTGAGTCCGCAAATACCAACCCGGCCATCAGTGCACCTATCGCTTCGGCAACATGTATCGTTTCAGAAAATCCGGCAATGACAAAAAGCAAACTAAAGATAATCAAGATAAAAAGCTCTGAAGACTTCTCCTGCAGTATCCGATCAATGAAAGGAATAAGTTTGCGCCCAAGAAGTAAAAAAGCAAGGATAAAACCTAATGCAAGCAAGGACGTTCCTAACACAGCACTAAAAGAAGTTCCCCCGGTGATAATCAAACCTGAAAGAAAGGATATATGCATGGCAATGAAAAGATCATCGAACATAATCATACCCATGATGACCTCTGTCTCCGGGTTAGCCGTTCGCTTCAGATCTGTAAGCACCTTCGCAACAATGACCGTCGATGAACTCGTCATCAATCCACAGAGAACCATCAGTTCCTTGAAAGGAAGATCCATCAGCCATCCGATTAACAAACCTGAGATAAAGTTAATGATGACATATAGGGTTCCCCCCGTCACGATAGATTTCCCGGACTTTATTAAGCGACCAACAGAAAATTCCAACCCCAGGTAAAACAACAAAAACAATACTCCAAGACGCCCCATAAACTCAATAAAGGGCTTACTCTCCGTGAAAGTAAAGAATTGCCATATACGGCTAAAGGTGTCGGTCAGAGAGGAATTATTGGTTTGGGCCAGCAGATTAGCGATAAAGGTCGGGTACTCCTCATTACCCAATAGCATACCGATAATAATAAAAAAGGGAATAACTGAAAAACGTAGCCGATTTGCAAGCAAACCCACTGATGCAACCAATAAAACAGCTATACCTATTTCTAATATTACTATATGCGACATCTTATATTCCTATATCAATATTTCTTTTAAAAGTTTAATATTCTTTTGCTTCCCGGCAATTACGAGGGTGACACCTGGCTGGATAACATAGTCGGGACCGGGATTGATTGTAGTGTCATCACCCAGAATAGCCGCAATGATAGATGCGCCCGTCTGCTGCCTCACCTCCAGCTCTCCAATACTTTTATTTACACCGTCATTGGAAGCTTCGACCTTATACCATTCGATACGAAGGTCGTCTAAAGCGACTTCAATCGTTTCGAGCGCTTTCGGTTTATAGGAAAGACCTCCTAAAATACCCGCCACCTGCCGGGATTCCTCATCCGATAAAGTCATGACACAATGTGTCTCATTATCTTCGTCGTCTCGGCGGTAAAGTTCTCTGCGACCGTCATCATGAATAACAACGACCATATTGTCGCCTGCATCCGTTTCGATCTGATACTTTTTGCCAATTCCAATTAGATCACTTTCTCTAACTATCGACATGATTTATATTTTTTGATGAATACTCTATATGAAGACAAACAAACTTAGATAAAATGCTTCGCTTTCGCGAACACCTAACAGAAAAAATATTACTCTTTCGCCGCATCTATAATTTTATAGCTACCGTCGGCCTTTATTTCCGGCCTACCAATAGCAATGGTTTTTGCATGATAGAAAAGATAAACCCATCCTTCCGGAGCTCCCTCCTCCCAATATTGAAGGCGTAAATCCCTCGCCAGACGACCATCATAATCATACTTGGCAATAAAGTTCTTAAAAAGTTCTTCGGGCTCAGGCAAGACATCTCCGCCAAAGAAAAAATGCTCCCCACCAGTATGTATGTGAAAAGCCTGGTGGTTAGGCGTATGCCCTCCGTTCAAAACATACTGGATTTCAGGATTGACCATCCCCTCTCCTTCGACCAAAGTCAAATTACCGCTCCGTTGCAGCACATCTAATGTAGCGGTGTCATACGAAGATGAATGACCTCCATATGCATACTCCCATTCTCCACGTTGTATGATATATTCGGCTTCCGGAAATGCCACTCGGCCACTTCCACCTTTAAAGTCCACCATGCCTCCCGTATGATCTTTATGAAGATGAGACATGAGCACATATTTCACCTCTTCTACCTCAAAACCCAGCTTTTTGATGTTATGGTGGAGCAGAAGCTCATCGTCCGATGTTCGCAGCCCTAAGCCTGCATCACATACGATCAGGCCGTAACTCGACTCGATCAAAAATGGATGAACATGGACAAATAATGAGCCTGGCCTATCTTTCGGATCATCTTTTTGCGGATCGAACGGTATAAATTTTTTGGATATATCTACGGAAAAAGATCCTTCAAAAAGGGAGTGTGCTTGTATCATCTTTATTTTATTGTAACTATGAGAGTTATACAAAACCTGGCAAATACACATCTTCTGGATTAGGTTTCTATACCTATAAAATTGTATATTTACGAATAAATAGTGCGTAAAGATATGCAAAAAAGATGGGTCCTAAAACCAAAAAACGACATTGAAAAGGTAAAAAAACTACAAACTGCGTTAGGAACCAGTGCTATTATTGCAGAACTATTGATTAACCGAAATATCGAAACATTCGATCAAGCTCGCATATTCTTCCGGCCTGCTCTGGAACAGCTCCATGACCCCTTCCTGATGAAGGATATGGACAAAGCTATATACCGTATTGAAAAAGCTATCGGCAATAATGAAAAGATACTTATCTACGGCGATTATGATGTGGATGGTACCACGGCCGTGGCTGTAGTATACAGTTTCTTTCGTACATTCCACTCCCGCATTGAATTTTATATTCCCGACAGATATACGGAAGGATATGGCATATCAAGACAGGGCATTGCGTATGCCGCCGAAAATGACTTTGCGCTCATCATCGCTTTAGATTGTGGTATCAAAGCGCTGGAAAAGATTGAATATGCCAACAGCCTTGGTGTCGATGTTATTATTGGCGACCATCATCTGCCCGGCGAACATATTCCGCAAGCTGTCGCCGTCTTAGATCCAAAACGTTCGGACTGTACTTATCCTTACAAAGATCTTTCCGGGTGTGGAATAGGATTTAAAATTATTCAGGCATTCGTAAAGAAGAATAATATGGATCCCGAATTACCCTACCAGTATCTTGACCTAGTAGCGGTAAGCATAGCTTCAGATATCGTTCCGATAACCGGTGAAAATCGAATCCTTGCACATTTCGGATTAAAAAAACTTAATTCCAACCCAAGCATTGGCCTGCAGGCGCTTATCAAATTATCAAATAATAAAACAGGTATATTTTCTGTCAATGACATCGTCTTTCAAATCGGGCCTCGTATCAATGCTGCCGGACGAATAGATCATGCCAAGGACGCCGTTGAACTATTGATTGCAAAATCGATTCACGAAGCTTCCAGTTATTCGTCCTCGGTCGACGATCAAAACAATATTCGAAAAGACTTCGACTTGCGTATTACCGAAGAGGCTTTGGCATTGATCGATGGCAATCAAGCCTATATCGAACGCAAATCTACCGTGCTCTACAAACCAGACTGGCACAAAGGAGTGATCGGTATAGTCGCCTCAAGATTAACCGAAAAATATTACAGACCTACTGTAATATTGACCCGAACTAATGGCCATGTTGCCGGATCGGCTCGCTCCGTGCTGGGCTTTGACCTCTATGAAGCACTTAGCGCGTGCAGTGAACTTCTCGATCAATTCGGCGGCCATAAATATGCTGCGGGGTTGACGATGAAAGAAGAAAACATCCCCCTGTTTCAAGCCAAATTTGAAGATGTTGTCCATAGGAGTATCAAACCCGAGATGCTACAACAAGAGATATCCATAGAACTGCCCATCAACGTTCAAGATATCGACAGTAAATTTTACCGTATTCTCCGCCAGTTCGAACCCTTCGGGCCAGATAATGAAACGCCTATATTTTTAACAAAACAGGTTTCCTCCTATGGCAAAGCTGCCGTAGTAGGAAATAACCACCTAAAATTTAGTATATACCAAGATCATTCTCCGATTTTCGACTGCATAGCCTTCAACCAGGCTGAATATATAGATGTAATCAACAATAATCAGCATTTCGATATCTGTTATACGATAGAAGAAAACAATTGGAGAGGAAGGAAGAATTTGCAATTAAATATCAAAGGAATACGATATTAAGATATCTTTGTGAAAAGCGATTGAAGCCAGATGATACTACGAGCAGAACATTTAATTAAGAAATACAAGCAACGTACTGTTGTAAACAATGTCTCTTTTCAGGTAGAACAGGGAGAAATCGTCGGTTTATTAGGACCTAACGGTGCAGGGAAGACTACTTCGTTCTATATGATAGTAGGTTTGATAAAGCCCAACGATGGACATGTATACTTAGACAAAGAAGAGATTACAAAAGATGCGATGTTTCAGCGTGCACAAAAAGGTATTGGATATCTTGCCCAGGAAGCTTCGGTATTTCGAAAGCTGTCCGTAGAGAATAATATCCTGGCTGTTCTGGAAATTCATTATCCTAATAAAGAAGAGCGTTATGCCAAGCTCGAAGAACTCCTTACCGAATTCAGCTTACATCGTGTGCGAAAAAACCGTGGCGATTTATTATCGGGAGGAGAAAGACGACGTACCGAGATTGCACGGGCGCTGGCAGCAAACCCACATTTTATCCTGCTCGACGAACCCTTTGCAGGCGTAGACCCTATTGCGGTAGAAGAAATACAAACCATTGTCGCTAAACTGAAATCTAAAAATATCGGCGTATTAATTACGGACCATAATGTACAGGAAACGCTGTCAATTACCGACAGGGCTTACCTGCTGACTGAAGGAAAGATTATGCTTACCGGTACTCCGGAAGAAATCGCCGATAGCGAACTGGCGCGTAAGTTTTATTTAGGTCGTAATTTTGTCTTACGGCGAAAAAACTTCAGTGTATAGATCATAGGTTATTCAGAATATGGAATTTTTAAATTCACTCTTCACATGGATCATGAAAAAGCGCATTCACCAGATTGAGCTGTTCATGAAATATCCGCACGATGTACAAGAGGAATGGTTCCAAAATCTGATTTCTTCTGCCGAGGCCACGGAATGGGGCAAGAAGTACGATTACAAAAGCATACTCACCTTGGACGATTATAAAAACAGGGTGCCCATCAGTGATTATGACGATATAAAGGGCTATATCGATCGTATGATCAAAGGTGAACAAAACCTGCTTTGGCCCTCTGATATCAAGTGGTTTGCCAAATCTTCGGGAACAACCTCCGATCGAAGCAAATTTATCCCGGTGAGCATGGAGGCCTTGGAAGAATGCCATTTTCAAGGGGGAAAGGACATGCTTTCCATCTATTGCAGCAACCGGCCGGATACGAAGTTATTTACAGGCAAATCGGTCGTTATCGGTGGTTCTTCACAGATAAACAATTTTAGCCCCGACTCTTATTACGGGGATCTATCTTCTATATTGATACGAAATCTTCCTTTTTGGGCTGAATTCAAAAGAACCCCTAATATCGAAGTCACACTAAATCCCAATTTTGAGGAGAAAATCGAGCAGATTGCACAGATTACGATCAAGGAGGACGTAACGAGCCTGGCGGGCGTGCCCACCTGGAACATTGTCATGGCAAAACGTATCCTGGAAATTACCGGCAAAAATAACCTGCTGGAGGTATGGCCCAATCTGGAATTCTATGGACATGGTGGTGTCAGCTTTAGGCCATATAAGGAGCAGTTCAAGCAGCTTATTCCTTCAGATAACATGTATTTCTTAGAAAACTATAATGCTTCTGAAGGGTATTTCGGATTACAGGATCGTTCCGATTCGGAAGATCTATTGCTTATGCTGGATTACGGCATCTATTATGAGTTCTTGCCTACTGAACATCTTGATGACGAACATCCGGATACGTTGTCGCTCGATGAAGTGGAGATCGGAAAAAATTATGCACTGATCATATCAACCAATGCCGGTCTTTGGCGTTATAAGATTGGAGACACCATAAAATTCACGTCACTCTCTCCCTACAGATTTCAAATTTCGGGACGTACCAAACAGTATATCAACACTTTCGGTGAGGAAGTCATTGTAGACAATGCCGAGCAAGCGTTAAGTAAAGCATGTCAGGATACCGGCGCGCGTATCAAAGACTATACCGCAGGACCGATATATTTTCGAAAAAATGAAGCTGGCGCACACGAATGGATCATTGAATTCGAAAAACAGCCAACAGACTTTCAGCATTTTTGTGAAATACTGGATAGCTCGCTTCGCGAAGTTAACTCCGACTATGATGCCAAACGTTTTAAAGATATGGCGCTCACATTTCCAGTAATACACAACGCCCCTGCGGACACATTTTATAAATGGATGAAATCCAAAGGAAAACTCGGCGGTCAAAACAAGGTGCCCCGCTTAGCCAACGGCCGGGAGTACCTCGATCCTCTTCTCGAGATAATGAAAAGCGAATAATATTTTATTTTTCTAACACTTCCAACAATTTACCAGCCTTCTCTCCGAGTTTACCCTCTCGGGGTATCATACGGAGCAACTCACGGGCTTCTTCATGTTGGTCTATTCTATGATAGGCTATCGCAAGGTAATATTTGGCTTCGTCTGCAAATATCGATCCTCCCTCTGCTATCGGGGTGAGCTCCGGTATAATCAACGACCAATTTTGCTCGCCAAAATAAGTTAATGCTGCGTAATATTGATATTGTACAACAGACGAGTCGGCTTCAATCAAGGTATACAACATCTCCCGAGCCTCTTCATACGATTTAGCATTGAATGCTTTAACCGCATTTTCATAACTCACATTCTCTTCCTGGCCACGGACAATCTCCGACTGCATGGCTGGCAGATCATATAGATAGCTGTCATTAGTGTACAGGTAAAATATAGAGAAGAAGATCAATAAACATGCCGCTGCAGCAACAGGAAGATAGACTCGATACAGGTTGACAACGCTTTTTCTTCCCGATTGTCTCAACGCACGAGCATGCTGCAGATTAGCCCGCAATGCATCCTCGTTCGATGTCAGCCTATTCACAATAATTCCCTGCACTTCGCGCTGTGTATGGACTTCCTGCCTCAACTCTTCATCGTCAGCCATCCACTTTTCAAATTGTGCTAATTCATCGCCGGTTAAGAGACCATCGATATACTCCTGAATTTTATCTGCTTTATTTTCCATTACCTATCCTTTTAAAAAATACCGCTTTGTTTGATTTTCTGGATCAGAGAAGCCATACATTCACTTTTCTTCTTCCGCAGGTAAGCATAGGAAATACCCATTGACTCTGCAATCTGCTCCTGGTGCTTCTCGACCAGGCAGCGCTTGATAATTTCCTGACAACTTTTCCCTAAGGTATCCAGTAGGACCATGACTTTATTTTCTTTATCTACCTGATGCAACATCTGTTCCCATTCCTGTTGTGCATGATCTTCAATATGAAATAAATCATCCGTCGATTTTGTTACCTGTATCCTTTGATTTTTCTTCAAAACATTTAGCCATTTACGTTTACAGACCAGTGACAGGAAAGAGCCAAAGCTCGTTGTCAATTCAAAATCCCGTTCCCGCGCCATATGATAGATATCGACCAGTGCCTCCTGTAATATATCATAACCATCATCTTCTGTACCGCTGTTTCGTTGAATAAGGGTAACAATCTGCCGTGCATATTTATTATATATAAGTTGGATACCCTTACTGTCGTTGTCTTTTAGATACCGGATATAAATTTGGTCGATGTGCATCGGAAACGAAGTTTATTTGTAAATTTAGCAATAATTGTATAAATCAAGGAGAATACCTTATTAATATGAATAGCACTATCCTCATGAAACCAATTATAGGCTTGATTACTGCTCTGATCTGTATACAATCACTCGTTGCACAGCAACCAGAGATGACGTTGCCTCTTGACACATTTGAAAGTCAAATTCATACAGAAACCATTGGAAGTCAAATCTCGTTTAAGTCCGAACTACGCCCGTTGGTTCAAGTGCCGGGAGGTCGAGCACCGTATTATACATATTTGTGGGATTTTGGCGACGGCCATTTCAGCACACAGGCGGAGCCTGTACATCAATACGCACAGCCGGGTGAATACAATGTGACGGTATATGCTGTCAACAACTACGATTTTGGACCAAAACCCAAAAGACCGAGGAAGAAAGTAGAGGCGACATCTGCTATCGCGTTAAACACATCCCCTAATTTATTTGAGCAGAACTTTTTCTCTTCCAACGGTATATTCCAGATTTTCAAGTTGTCCGATGCCAAGCCGGGTGAAGATGTCTCGCTCGTCGTGGGTGTCAATACCGAAGGAAAGAAGGGACGTATCTATATCTTGTCGAATGAAAAAATAGCTGGTTTGGACGGCTTTACATTTGCCAACCAGAGTAATTATTACCAGGAAAAGATCGACACCTTACCACAGCCGGATGGATTGCATAGTATGTGGGCCAGTGTCAAACAATCTACCTTTACGAAAACAGGAAGTCCTGATTATGGAATAAAGGAAGTTTCCCTTTTCACCAATGAAAATCAAGCTATCGGCTACTTCAAAAATCTGTATGGCGCATACAACAGTTTAACAGCCTACGATATAGATCCGGCAAATGCCGAACAACAATTTTCGCTTATCAACCTCGATGTCACAGAAGATATGCTCGTCGATACCAATGCCATCGTCACCATCACCGGTGTATTTATCCCCGAAGATGGTCTCGCCAATGTACATCAGGTGGACATACCGGTAGTAAAGTCACACGATCCTAATAAAATGTCAGTCAAGCCGGCACGAATGAGTTATCGATTTCAACGCAAGCACAAAACCCTTACTTATAAAGTACAATTTCAAAATGATGGTGAAGGTGATGCCCGCAATGTCCGCCTGGAAATGGCCTTACCACCGGAGGTCGATAAGAATACCTTTAAACTTAAAGCGCTTTATCCGAAATGTGATACGTGTCAAACGGCTAATACAATGGGATGCTATCGCTATTACATCAAAGACGACGGCACATTTGTCTTTCATTTCAAAGATATTGCACTGCCCGGCACTGCAGCTAAAAATATTACGGACATGGATAGTACCAAAGGGTTTATTCTCTTTGATATCGATATGGAAAAGAAAAAGTTCAAGAATAAATCGTTCAAGTCGTATACAAATATCTATTTTGATAATAACCCACCGATTAAGACCAATACCTCAACTTCCCGCTTCAGGCAAATTATTTCCCCTATCGTTACAGTGGGTGCAACAACGACATTTGGCACGCCGAAAGAACGTGAAACGACGTATCAGTTTAAGCCGGGTATACAGCTTGGGTTCGGCTTAGCGCCTATGGCGCCTTACAAACGTCCCTATTGGCAAGCGGAAATTTATACAAGTTATTATAGTCAAAATTCTTCCGTACCTCTCCGGGACGAGATGGGGGTTATTGAAGTGACGGTAGTGGAAAATGGGAGAGAAATCCAACGGAAACAAGAATACAATGCCACGGATGAACAAACCACGAGAGACTTTATTTCTATACAGCTCCCCGTACAGATCCGCTACAATATAAATGCATGGGTTTCTGTTGGAGCTGGAGTCTCACTGCGCAAGGACATCAACACCTCTTATAGTAATGAAAAGAAATATTATTTTACGTCTGCGGACGGCATCCAGAACGAGGTAGCTACTTTTGAAAACATAGATATCAAGGCGGATGACAGTGATCTAAAATACAACCCTTTCTTCGATATCAATATCGGGCGGGTGTATATGGGGCCTGCTATCGGCTTTAGAGTATCCTATGATAAAAATCAAAAATCCCACAGTGGTATCTATGGTATCTGGCGCTTTTAATGTCATTTCGACGACTGTAGGAGTAGAACTGGGTGAGCTGGCTCACCACAAATTTAAAAAAACGTCATTTCGAACGAAGAGAGAAATCTATGGATAAATATTTTCACATATATTTTTAAACCAATGGAAATAGGTGGAGCCATATATATCATGACAAATGTTAATAGGACAACGTTATATATAGGTGTCACATCCGATCTGCTTTGGCGAATAAAAGAACATAGAGAAAAAGTATATCCAAGATCTTTTACGGCTAAATATAATCTTTCCATATGTGTGTATTATGAGATTTTTTCGTCTATCGAGGAAGCTATTAACAGAGAAAAAGAGATTAAGAAATGGCGGCGCGAAAAGAAAGATTTTTTAATAAACAATATGAATCCTAATTGGAGAAATTTGTGGGAAGATATAAAAAACTGGTAAATAGATTTCTCCTCGTTCCTCGTCGAAATGACGGTAAAATATAAAAAATGGGGAAATATATTATACACCAAATATGCGTATTGATTGCTATGAGCGTATTGGGCTGTACGGCCCCTACGGCGCAACAAAGTACGACAGCAACAGAAAAAGTAATATCTCTTCCCGATTCGCTTTTTGAATACTTCGAAAGCATTGCAGATCTCTCTCCCGAAAAGTATGTCACAAACCCTGACTCCTTTCTAAATAGCCTCCACCTCGAGCCTCAGTCTTTCGAGCAGCACGAGATGTACGCTTATGGGCTGATCTTCATGGGTTATGGCCTGCGCGAATATGGTGATCATTATAACGCCATCCGATATTATGAAAAAGCTTTGAATTTCGTTCAGGGGAAGAATCTTGAGGATATAGATACACATGTATATATCATCAAACCGCTGGCAGCACTGTATACTTTAATCGACGACAATCAGAAGGCAATTAGTCTATTGGAACAAACATTGGACAAAATTCCAGAGGACCAATATCGCCAAAGGGTTGGCTTTGCAAACAATCTCGCTAATGCTTATCTCTACGATCAGAATATTGTCAAGGCTAAAAAGCTGCTATTAGCAACATTGCAAAGGCCAACAGAATCCCTGCCTCGTGCATTGCTGTATAATACACTTTCAGCAGTTTACGATGAAGAAAACGATAGAGACAACAGCGCGAGATACAATACGCTGGCCCTACAGGAGTTTGCCAAAAACAAGTTGCATGGAGATACGCTTATCTGGTATGCCTCCGCATTGGGACAATATGGGGAAATCTATCATGACTATTCTTCGGGACGTCAGGCGTTACAGCTGTTAAACACCAATTTCCCCGATACTCAGCATCGCACAAAAGCACGTCTACAACTTATCCTGGCTGACATTCTATTTCACAAAAACGATGTCCCTGCGGCAAAAGGTGCATACCGACAGGTTGTCGATATTTTATCCACTAAAGTTGGCGATGAATATACACTTGACTACACCTATACCCAGGCACTTGTCGGTCTGGCAAGATGCTTTGGACAAGAAAACAAGATCGATTCATCCCTTTACTATTTCCAATGGGCAATTGAAAACGATTTTCGGACACAACAGCTGATTACAAGCAAACGGAATCAAATCAACAACAACATCTGGAACAGGACGATTATCGAAGAAATGTCAGCATTGATCGAACAGTTAATAGCGCAAGACCTGGCTAATCAAGATATATTAGAGACCTTACTCTGGTGTGTCGAGTTAAGCAAGGGACGATTACTCATTAATGAGATAAACCGGTCGGAAAAATGGGATAATGCAGACGTGTCATTAAAAAATGCCATCCGAACCATTCGCAATCTGCATCAGGAAATCAGTCAAACAAATGACGAAAATCAGCGACAAGTCCTTCAACGGCGAATCGATCAGCTGATGATAGATTTTCAGCTTTCCGAACGTTATTTTGAAACCTACAATTATTCACCGGATAAAACATCTTTCGTCACCAATTTAAACGAACCTAATAAAAGTTACTACAGCTATTTCATACATAAGGATAAAACTATTAGCGTCATTAGCCGGTTGAACGACAAATATAGTTACCATAAGATAACCGATACTACATTTACGACATTTGTCCGCCAGTTTAAAAATATGTATTTTGGAAATTCACCGAATAGCTATAATCGTAACCCACAACATTATCGTGAGCAGTCGCATCGAATCATAAACGAATTATTGCCTGATCTGAATACTGTCAACAACGATATGTGTCTCTCCCTAGATG